>JBAWVG010000029.1:0-19382 GCA_037147395.1 Nitrosomonadaceae bacterium
GAAAGTCCTTAGCGGGACTCTTGGGTAAGACATTCTTTGATTCTGATCGAGAGATCCAGAAGCGGACCGGGGTCGGTATACCGGTCATCTTTGAGATTGAGGGGGAAGAAGGCTTTCGTAAGCGTGAGACAGAGATGCTGCGGGAGTTGGTGAATCTTAAGAATATTGTACTGGCCACAGGCGGTGGTGCGGTCTTGAGTGAAGAGAATCGCAATCTCCTGCGGGACAATGGAACTGTAATCTACCTGCGAGCCACGGTGGACCATCTGTGGAAGCGCACCCGCAATGACAAGAACAGGCCTCTGCTCCAGACCCCGGATCCCCGTGCCACGATGTCAGAGATTTACTCACAACGTGACCCTATTTACTCTGAGGCCGCTCATATCGTGGTTGAGAATGGGAACCAGGGGAGTTACCAACTGACCCGTTCACTTGCTGATCAGTTGATGGGCACTGATTCAGAGATCGATCGAGTGGATGATGAAGATGTTTAGCTGGTCCGATAGAGCCATTCTTCCGTAACGTTAGACATCTACCCCAATACCATGCAAACCATCACGGTCAATCTCACGCCTGCTGTCAATGAACGCAGCTACCCGATCCATATCGGGGCTGGAATACTCGATCAGGCAGAACTCATACTGCCCCATCTTCCGCAAAAGAGGGTCGCCATTGTCACCAATACCACGGTGGCACCCCTCTACCTTGCACGCTTGCAGGCGGGGTTGGAGGGGCAGGGGGTTGCATCATTTCCGATCATTCTTCCGGATGGGGAAGAGCACAAGAACTGGCACACACTGAACCTGATTCATGATGGACTGTTATCAAGTCGGTGCGAGCGCAATACCACGGTCATAGCCCTCGGAGGGGGGGTGGTCGGTGATCTGGCCGGGTTTGCTGCGGCGACTTACCTGAGGGGCGTTCCGTTCATCCAAGTCCCAACCACGCTACTCGCCCAGGTGGATTCGTCTGTTGGGGGTAAGACCGGTATCAATCACCCGCTCGGTAAGAACATGGTCGGTGCTTTTTATCAGCCTCGACTGGTGCTGGCAGACAGTGCAACCCTTAAGACCCTGCCAGAGAGGGAGTTGCGTGCGGGGATCGCTGAAATCATTAAGTACGGGTTGATCCGGGACCTCGTTTTTTTCGAGTGGCTGGAAGCGAATATGGATAAGCTGCTAATGCGCGATTATGATGTCATGAATGAAGCAATTCGACGAAGTTGTCAGAATAAGGCGGAAGTTGTGGCGGATGATGAGCGCGAGAGCGGGGTCCGAGCACTGCTCAATCTGGGCCATACCTTCGCCCATGCCATTGAGAATGGAATGGGTTACGGTGTATGGCTGCACGGAGAGGCGGTGGCGGCAGGGACTTTGTTGGCAGCGGAGTTATCTCACCGGATGCAGATGATCGGAGTGGATACGGTCGAGCGTATCCGGAAGATTTACGTGCAGGCGGGTCTCCCGGTTGCCGCGCCCCATCTTGGGGTGGATCGGTATTTAGATTTGATGGGTCTAGACAAGAAGGTCGAGGGGGGGAGGATCCGGTTCATCCTCTTGAACCGGATCGGTGAGGCCGTTATTCATTCCGAGGTGCCCGGTCCGGTATTAAGGGAGACACTCTTGGAATGTATTAATGATGCATGACTTCGCGGTCTACGCGGTCACATCGGTAAATTCACGCGGAAGACGTGTCCAGGAGGATCCCCCGGCCGGTCGTAGTGAGTTCCAGCGGGACCGTGATCGGATCATCCACTCAACCGCATTCCGTCGTCTCGAGTATAAGACCCAGGTCTTCGTCAACCATGAGGGGGATCTGTTCCGTACCCGTTTAACCCATAGCCTAGAGGTGGCACAGATCGGTCGCTCTGTCGCCCGTAACCTGCACCTGAATGAGGATCTGGTTGAGGCGATCGCACTGGCACATGATTTAGGACATACGCCCTTCGGTCATGCAGGGCAGGATGCTCTGAACGAGTGCATGAAGGATCATGGTGGATTTGAACATAACCTTCAGTCTCTACGGGTGGTGGATGTGCTGGAGGAGCGTTACGGTCTATTTAATGGACTGAATCTGTGCTTTGAAACGCGTGAAGGCATCCTGAAACACTGCTCGATGAAGAACGCAAAGAGGCTTGGAGATGTGGGTGAGAGATTCATCTCAAATCAGAGGCCCTCTCTTGAGGCCCAACTTGCGAATTTAGCCGATGAGATTGCTTACAATAACCACGATGTGGACGATGGACTGAGGTCGGGTCTCATCGATCAAGAGCAGTTGGAGGGGGTCGGTATATTCGCGCGTCATCTGTCGATGGTGAAGAAACGATACCCAGACATCGCAGGACGTCGTCTGGTCCATGAGACTGTTCGACGCATGATCAATACGCTGGTAGCGGACTTGACTCAGCAGAGTACGGACAGCATCGCGGACGCACGTCTAGATAGCCTGAATGGGGTTCGCTCATCACCGCTACTCATCGGCTTCAGTGAGACGATCAGGCAGGAACAGCAGGAACTGAAGAAGTTCTTGAGGGAGCATCTCTACCGTCACTACCAGGTCTCTCGAATGAGTAACAAGGCCCGCCATACCGTCGAGATGCTATTCAATGCATTCAGCTCTGATACACGGCTGCTGCCACCAGCAGACCAGTCCCGTTTTCAGAAAGAAGGTCACCAGGCGATTGCAGACTATATCGCAGGGATGACCGATCGCTATGCAATCCGAGAGTACCGTCGTCTCTTCGCGATCGAGGAGAGTTAGTCTGGCAGGCACGGTGTACGCAGAGCCTAATCGCTGGTAGTATTTGGTCGAATTTATGGGATGGAGTGGTCTTCTGAATGACAAAATTAAAAAATGATACGCTGATACGTGCACTTCTAAGACAGCCGACTGAATATACGCCGGTATGGATGATGCGCCAGGCAGGTCGTTATCTCGCAGAATATAACCAGACGCGTGCGCGTGCCGGCGACTTTCTGTCGTTATGCAAGAACCCTGACTTCGCAACCGAGGTCACCATGCAGCCCCTAGCAAGGTTTCCTCTGGATGCTGCGATCCTCTTCTCTGACATCCTGACCATCCCGGATGCGATGGGTCTGGGCCTTTACTTCGCCGAAGGAGAGGGCCCTAAGTTTGAGCGGCCATTACGTGAGGAGTGGGAGATACGGGCATTAACCGTACCTGACCCGAATGTCCATCTGCGGTATGTGATGGATGCGGTGTCACAGATCCGTAAGACCCTAGATAACCAGGTACCACTGATTGGTTTTTCGGGTAGCCCATTCACACTCGCGTGCTACATGGTTGAGGGGTGTGGTGGGACCGACTTCCGTCAGATCAAGACCATGCTCTACCAACGTCCAGAATTGCTGCACCATATCCTCAATATTAATGCCCAGTCAGTTACCAGCTACCTGAACGCACAGATCGAGTCGGGTGCACAGGCGGTGATGATCTTTGATACCTGGGGAGGGGCCTTATCGCATAACGCGTATCAAGAGTTCTCACTGCGGTACATGAGTCAGATACTGGCCGGGTTAAAGCGTGAGCATGGAGGTGTGCGTATCCCTGCAGTGGTCTTCACCAAGGGTGGGGGTCTGTGGCTTGAGAGTATTGCTAACAGTGGTTGCGATGCGGTCGGGCTCGACTGGACGATGGACATCGGTGAAGCACGTCGCCGGATCGGAGACAAGGTCGCACTACAAGGGAATCTTGATCCATTCGTATTATTTGCATCCCCAGAAGTGATCACCGCCGAAACAGAAAAAATTCTGGCGAGCTATGGCAATGGGAGTGGACATGTTTTCAATCTCGGTCATGGTATCTCCCAGTTCACGCCACCTGAGAGTGCGCTCACGCTGGTTGATGCCGTTCATGCACTGAGCCGTAAGTATCATCAGTGATGATGGAGTATCTCTAACGGCCCACACTGCTCTCATCGCCGTGTCAGATAGTCAATCCGCGACCTTGTAACATCTCAGCAGGACACTCATCCGTGCATATACTCATCATCGAAGACGATCCTGCAATCGCAACAAATCTCTATGATTTTTTAGAAGGTAGGGGTCATAGTGTTGATGCAGCGGCCGATGGCGTGACCGGACTCCATCTCGCGATTACTCAGCCATTCGACGGCATCCTTCTTGATCTTGGTCTGCCCGGAATGGACGGGATCACACTCTGCCGAAAGCTCCGTCAGGAGGCCCATCTCGATACGCCGGTACTGATGCTGACCGCGCGAGATATGCTGGAAGATAAGCTGAAGGGCTTCGAGAGCGGGGCAGATGACTACCTGGTCAAGCCATTTGCATTGAAAGAGGTTGAGGCACGTCTGGTTGCAATGCACAAGCGTCATAGCGGGAAGGTGACCAGTCGTATACTAGAGGCCGATGGACTGTCATTCGACCCGAAGACCATGGCTGTCAATTTTGCGGGGGCAGGGGTTAAGCTCCCTCCAAAATGTATCCGATTGCTGGCACTGATGTTGGGAGAGCCTGGCCGTGTATTCAGCCGTAAAGAGCTCGAGTCTGTGGTCTGGGGAGGTGCTCAGGAGACCAGCGACACCCTCCGTAGCCATATGCATGAGTTAAGACGTGGACTGATCCGGGCAGGGGGCTATGATCCGATCGAGACCGTCCATGGTCTTGGCTATCGACTGAATACGCGTGCTCAAGTTTAAGAGAGGGCTGCGACTCCGTATTGCGCTGGCATTTGCAATATTCTGCATACTGGTTGTCGGCACACTCGGTATCAGTCTCTATGTTGCTTCAGAAGATATCGAGGAGGCCCATATCGATCAGGTCATCGAGATGGAGATGGAGCATCTCATCGAACGTTACCGTCAGCAACCCGATTTTATTCCGCAAGCGGGGTCCAACCTCGAAGAGTACATCCTCCCTGAACGTTCAGATGAGCTCCGCCTTCCTCCTTATCTGCAGGGCCTCAACCAGCGTCGGCATATGGTATTTCGAGGTCCTCAGGAGGTTAGGGTCGCGATACGTCATGTGGAGGGGGTCAAGTTTCTGGTTGCGTACGAAATCGGACTACATGAGCGGCGTAAGCATGACTTTGGGCTGCTGATTGGATTATCCTTAATCTCTCTGATTGTGGTCGCGCTCGTGGTGGGATATCTGCTCGCGGGTCTTCTCGTCAGAGAGGTCTCAGATCTCGCGGAAGAGGTGAGGAAACTCGCTCCCGGCAATGTGCAAGGGGTGACTCTGACGCAGCCCGGTATGGATGCAGAGGTGGCCCAACTTGCAAATGCGCTGGATGATTACCAAAACCGGATCAGACGGATGTTGCAGCGTGAGCAGGAGTTCACGGCCAATGTAAGTCATGAGATGCGCACCCCAATCACCACCATCTTAACGAGCTGTGAATTACTGGTCACGGAGCCGAATATGCCCGAGAAGGTGCGTACCCGGATCGGCATGATCGAGTCTGCTGCGACTCGCATGGGTGAGCAGCTGCAGGCATTACTATTTCTTGCTCGGGAGCAGGCTCTGGGCGTTACGGAATTGGTTTCAATTACAGAGTGTGTATACGATGCGGCCGAGCATCTACGCCCCGAGATCGCGCGTAAGCAACTCGATTTTGAGGTGGATGTGGAACTGGATGCGGTCCTCACACTGAACCGGCAAGCCCTTCAGACGACACTGATAAATCTGCTTCGGAATGCTGTTCAATATACCTCTCAAGGGACTGTGAAGGTTAAGTTTAAGGGCCGCCAACTCACAATCTCTGATTCAGGGATCGGCATCGAACCCTCTTACCTGCCCTTCTTATTTGAACGGTTCTTCCGTGGGTCAACCCAGGGGGAGGGTCTAGGGATTGGACTCGCGATTGTGAAGCGTATCTGTGATCATTACGGATGGCTGATCGAGGTGGACAGTACGCCTGGGTATGGGGCGACTTTCCATATTACCTTTCCCTGACAAGAATGATCTTAACATTCTCAACATCACAAATTAATCACATCTAAAAGAGGTTTTCTTCACATTTGCTATGATATTTTGCGGTACGAGTATTAGTAGTAGAAAACCAAATAATTACGGAGATCAGAAATGCCAACCATACAACCGGTAGTACTGTTTTTTGTCTTAGGTGTTTTGGCCGGGGTCATGAAGTCTGACCTGAAGATTCCCGAAGCTTTATATAAGAGTATGAGTCTCTTCCTGCTGATCGCGATCGGTCTGAAGGGCGGTGTCTCGATGGCTAAGTACGAGATCATGGAAGTTCTGCCGATTGCGCTGTCGATGGTTGTGCTGGCTGCTCTAGTTCCATTATGTGCTTACCCCATACTGAAACATATCGGTAAATTTAATCAGGCCGACTCGGGGGCCATAGCGGCTCACTACGGGTCAGTGAGTGCGGTGACCTTTGCAGTGGGTCTTGCCTTCTTGGAAGGTAAAGGCGTGGAAGCTGAAGGTTACATGGTTCTGATCATGGCGCTGATGGAGATTCCTGCACTTGTGACCGGTACGGTCTTGGCGAGGCGAGGTGCTGGTGGCGAGACCGCATGGGGCAAGCTGATGCACGAGATCTTAACAGGAACCAGTATTTTCCTGATGGTGGGTGGAGTTATTATCGGTTACTACGCCGGTACAGTGAAGTTGGTCTCACCACTCGATAAGATGTTCATGGATCTGTTCATGGGGGTGCTGGCATTCTTCTTACTTGAGATGGGTCTGCTGGCATCAGCTCGATTGGACGCCATCCGGAAGAAGGGTCTTTTCCTAGTGGTGTTCGGGATACTGTTCCCGATCACTGCAGGTGCATTCGGGGCATTCCTGGGTGCGATGTTTGGACTGTCTCTGGGTGGTACCACGATGCTCGGCGTGTTGTATGCTAGTTGTTCCTACATCGCGGCCCCTGCAGCAATGCGGATCGCAGTGCCGGAAGCGGATCCAGCGGTATCGATCGGTGCATCACTCGGAATAACCTTCCCGTTCAACATCTTTATCGGCGTCCCGATTTACTATGCAATGGCGCAATACTTCTTAGGTGTCGCTGGTAAGTAGAAAGGTTTGATTCTGTTTCGTTCAAGGCGGCGCATTCATTACGAATGATCCGCCCGATTAAAAGGTTTAACTGGCTGCTCTGATAGAGTCATAGGTAGAATGAAGACGGCTGCATGGTGATGATGACCATGTGGCCGTTTGATTAAGAATGGATCAAAATGTGTTCATCCTGTTGCTTAGAATAAGAGATACGATAGTATCTGGTCACAAGGGGAGGCAGGAGTGTTGGATAGTTCAAACGATCAATGTAGCGGTAGTTATGGCCCCAGTGGGGTCAGTATCATGCGCGTTCGGTTACTTTCCAGCATTCAATATATCCTGAGGAATGCCCGTTTCATTATCAGAGTGACGGACCCTCGGCCCATCGGATCTTATCTCGGAGATCTCTTCCGGACCCAGCTCCTTATCAAATCTCGTCTTCAAGCATAAGGCGAGGCCATGGGAATACTCAGCTTATTGCTTTGGACTCCTGTAATTGGCATCTTGGTTTTATCGTTTACCTCAGGAACGGACACCCGCTCCATCCGTTTCATAGCGAATCTCTTCGCGACCCTTGCATTCCTAGTCAGTTGCTGGTTGATCATTATTTATGATCAACAGGATAGTGCCATTCAGTTTAGTGAGCAGTTCACACTCAATCCTAAGCTTGGTAGCGCCCTCGCATTAGGGGTTGATGGACTGTCGATACCGATGCTGGTATTGGCTGCGTTACTCACCTCAGTTGCGATGCTGGCATCCTTTACCATTTCACATGGTGTCAAGAGTTTCCATATCTGTATCTTGCTGTTGGAGTTCGGGATGTTGGGCGTGTTCCTAGCTCAGGACTGGGCGATGTTTTACATCTTCTGGGAACTGACCCTGATCCCGTTATTCTTTCTGATAGATCGATGGGGCGGTAAGAGACGTCACACGGCCAGTCTGAACTTCGTTCTGTACACGATGGGCGGATCGATCTTCATGCTGATTAGTCTTCTTGCGATCGGACATTACATGCCTCAGCATGGCGGTTCATTGATGACCTCGATGACCGAGGCCGCGCGAAGCATGCCACGGGATGAACAGGTCTGGGTGCTGCTCGGATTTCTAATTGGCTTCGGTGTGAAGATGCCGATCTTCCCGCTGCACGGGTGGTTGCCGCTAGCACACGTTGAAGCGCCGAGCCCGGTCAGTATTCTCCTGTCCGGTGTGTTATTGAAGATGGGAGCTTATGGACTGATACGGGTCGTGGTCATGCTGCCAGAAGCTGCTCAAGTATTACAACCGTATCTCGTCTTCCTTGCACTGTTTGGGATGATTTACGGCGGGTTGCTGGCCTGGCGACAGAGCGATCTCAAGGCGATGGTGGCTTACTCCTCGGTCAGTCACATGGGGATTGTTTTACTGGGGATTGCTAGCCTGAATGAGACCGGAATCACGGGCGCGGTGCTGCAGATGTCCGCTCACGGGCTGATTGCGGGTGCAATGTTCTTGCTGGTGGGATTACTGTACGAGCGGACCCATACCCGCAATATTCAAGATTACAGCTCGTTAGTTCAGGTGATGCCCCGCTTCGCGCTATTCATGACCTTGACGCTATTGGCAGCGATGGGCCTGCCAGGATCGGTCGGCTTCATTGCCGAGTTGCATGCTGTGATCGGTGGCTATCAACAGTGGGGTGGGTTGATGGTGTTCTTTAGTTTAAGCATCCTGATCGGGTCCGCCTACGCCATCCGTACCATCGGACTCTTATTCACAGGCCCAGTAAAGCCTCAGATGAAGGAGATCGAAGACCTGAGGACTCCTGAATTATTGGCGGCGGGTGTACTGGTTACGGGGATTATTTTTTTCGGTCTGTTGCCGACACCGCTGATTGACTTATCGTCAGCGACCATAAGCCATATGAGCGGCTTGATCAGTCAGCGTATTCAATAGGATATCGACATGCACGCATCTCATGAGTCCCACGAGTCCCTTGACCCCCGCGAGCAAATCATCGCGGCATTGAATCACTTGGACCATGTCCTTCCTGGCCAAGGACCCATCCTAGACTTCGTCCACCATAATACCCTGCACGGTTATCAGCATCTTCCATTCGAACAGGCCTTGGCAGAGTCAGAGTCACTCACCGGCATTATTGGCTATCTGCCTGAAGAGCAGAATAGAGGCTTCTATCAGAGGGGTCGTATTAATGACCGCGATCTGCATGCAGCCCTCTTACATAATCCGGGATTACAATCTGATCAGATTGTTTGTAAAGCGGGCGACTTAACGGTTACCCGTAAAGATATTTATCGCATCGCCATGCTGTTTGATCTGCAACCGCTCACGATCAGTCAGTTGAATTGGCAGATAGAAGAGCTCGATGCCTTGGGTACGGTGCAGTCTGATGTGCCTGAACCGGTCCGTACTCAACTACTGGCTGATAGTAATAACCATAGCGTTTCCATCCGACAGTTATGGGAAGTTATTTCGGATAAGTTGGAGCTAGATCGAGTTAGTTTGCACCCTGAGAATATGCTGGATCTATCGCCAGATCAGGCGGGAGATTGGTTGGATAGAATTCGCTCTGCCGAACAAGACAGTGGCGATCTTTCGCTACATCAGCGTATGCGTCAACAAGCTTCTGACTCTTTAGAGGAGTTGTCGGGGCAGGTTGGAGACAGCATCACCCTTCGTGGTTTCGTTCTCGCGCTGAGTGGGATTGATATCCTCTACTCCGTCCGTCCCCAATTGATACGTATTTGCGCCTCTGCATTGGATGAGGGGATGGCCGCTTGGCAACTACCGGACCGTAGCCAGTTGGGCCTGTACGCTGCCTGGCGAGCAACGGCTCAGTATGATGTAAACCCATTCCTTCATGATTTGCCGAACTGGCAGAGGATCGTCGCTGAATCACCTGATAATCCAGTCGATGCCATTATTCAACAACTGACCTATCTGGAGATACCGCATGATAAGTGGGAGGGATACCTTAAGCGGTTGGCACTTGAGTTGCCAGGTTGGTCGGGAATAATTAACTGGCGGCAACATCATCCAAAATACTATGCCGTGAATGATGCCGCCCCAAAACTCACGGATTATCTGGCGATCCGGATGATTCTGGACAGGCTCTGGCTGGATCAGGCCTGTCACGAAACCTGGAAGATCGAAGCTAAGATGGGTTCTCTGAACTTTTATCTTAAGAAGAATTTATCCGAGTTCATGGTACGTAGGCAACTATTCCAGGGTCAGCTTCCGGAATACTTGACCCAGCCTGCAGAAGCACTCATAAATCTTGCAGGTTCTGAGCGTCACCATCAATCAGATTGGCAGCAGCTCGCAGACCTAGTCTGGACCTGGCAGTTCAGTTCGATGGCTGAGACAAATACAAGGAATTGTGGATTTAATGGTGGATGGCGTTTGTTTCGGTTATGCCAACACCTAGGACTTAATGCTACTTGTGTGCAGCAACTCCAGCAGAAGGATCTGCAGCAGATGCTAGCGATACTCGATGAGTTCAACTCGACTGAGCGCAGCAAGGTTTGGCTTGAGGCTTATGAGCACAACTACCGTGAGGATTTTTTCCAGGCGTTACATGCTAACCGCGACCGAGGCCGTTGGGCCAAACGCACGAGCAGACCCGACTCGCAACTTGTGTTCTGTATCGATGATCGAGAAGAGAGTATCCGCCGTCATCTTGAAGAGTTTAACCCCGCGATAGAGACGTTAGGTGCTGCCGGATTCTTTGGTGTTCCGATGAACTACAAAGGTCTGGATGATGATAGGGTGACACCGTTATGTCCGATCGTGGTGACACCGGCACATGAGGTTCGTGAGGTGCCGCGTGCGGGTAGTGAGCAATCATTCGCCTCACATAACAGCGGTCGTAAGACGCTACAACGGGTTGCCAATTTAGTTCATCAGGGATTGCGTCGTAATCTACTCTTGTCACAAGCGATGATGGATGCGCTTGCGCCGATCACTTTAGCAGGACTGCTTGGGAAGATACTCTTTCCAAAACCACAACAACATCTGGTGGCGGGTCTCTCGAAAGCGATCTCTCCTGAGGTTAATACCGAGCTTGTATTTACTTCAACAGATAATGAGACAGTTGCCACACCGGCACAACCGAAACTAGGTTTCACCGATAATGAACAGGCCGACCGGGTAGCAGGGTTTTTGCGCAATACCGGATTGACTTATGGACTTTCTGAGCTGGTCATACTCATCGGTCACGGATCGATCAGCCAGAATAATCCACACTTAGCTGCCTATGACTGCGGTGCTTGTAGTGGTCGTCACGGGGGGCCGAATGCCAGGCTATTTGCAGCCATGGCCAATCGTCCCGAGATACGTAAACTGGTCGCAGACCGAGGGATCAATATCCCATCAGACACTTGGTTCCTCGGTACTGAGCATAACACCTGTAATGAAGAATTTATCTGGTATGACCTCGGCGATCTTCCGCCAGAGAGATTGCCCGCTCTAAACAAACTAAAGAAAGAGATCCGTCATGGTCAGTACATGTCCGCACATGAACGCTGTCGCAGACTCGCCTCTGCCCCCCGTAATCCGACACCGGAACAAGCTTTAGCCCATATCGAGGAGAGGGCAACAGACTTTTCTCAGGCTCGTCCAGAGCTTGGTCATGCAACAAATGCAGCAGCAGTTGTAGGGCGTCGCTCGGTCACTCAGGGAGCATTCTTTGATCGACGCTCATTCCTGATCTCTTATGACCCAA
Organism: Nitrosomonadaceae bacterium; assembly: GCA_037147395.1. Classification (GTDB taxonomy): domain Bacteria; phylum Pseudomonadota; class Gammaproteobacteria; order Burkholderiales; family Nitrosomonadaceae; genus VFJL01. Next base: position 11,719 of record JBAWVG010000029.1, read on the forward strand.
CACAGGATCCGGAAGGGAAAGTGCTGGAAGGGATTTTGTTGGCGGTAGGGCCGGTCGGTGCGGGTATCAATTTGGAATATTACTTCTCCACTGTCAATAATGAGCGTTTCGGATGCGGCACTAAGGTTCCACATAATGTCACTGGATTCTTTGCCGTGATGGAAGGAACCAGCAGTGATCTGCGGACAGGTCTACCGAGGCAGATGATCGAGATTCATGAGGCGGTACGACTGCTGATTGTGATCGAAGCGAAGACCACAGTACTGGAGCAGATCTATGGCCGTCAGGAGAGTCTGCGAGAACTGATTGGAGGTGGATGGATATTAGTGAGCTCGATCGATCCCGATACCGGTGAGATCTTCTTCTTCGAGCGTGGTGTGGGGTTCGTCCGATGGGATTCTGAGAAGGTAGACCTACCCATCGTTGATAATTCACCGGACTGCTATCGGGATCAGACTCTCCCCGTAGCACCGGTATTGATTAAACAACCCGAATTCGCGGGGGCCTAGCCTGATGGATGCACTGGCGGTATTGATCCCCTTGTTACCGTTGATGGCTGCGGCCATTATCGGTATCGGTCATTTGTTTGGCCAGATCATGGGTGAGAGGGGTGAGCGCACCACATCGACGATTGCGACTTGGGCCATTACGATCTCGTGTTTTCTGGCGTTAGCCCTATTAGGGGGCGGATTGCTGGGCAAAAATACGGGCGTGTTTAGTGCGGGTGAGTGGCTACACAGCGGCACACTGGGTATACAAGTCAATTTCATTACGACCGGATTTAGTACAATTCTGGCCGCACTGTTTTCGATACTGCTCGTGATTGTCACCCGTTTTTCAATCAACTATATGCACAGAGAGCCGGGGTTTCATAGATTCTTTTTCATTCTGTGTCTCTTCTCTTCGGCAATGCTAGTGTTGGTGTTATCGGGTAATGCCATTGGCACCTTCATCGGTTGGGAGATTGCAGGGCTGTGCTCCTACTTATTAATTTCCTATGCGTATGATCGCCCGGTTGCGACGCTCAATGCGACACGGGTATTTGTTACGAATCGTATCGGTGATGCTGGTTTTATTCTGGGGATAGGGGCTACCTATTTATATGCTCATACCGTTGATTGGGGAAGCCTGAACTCTGTCGCAGAGCGGTTAACGACCCCGACTGCCACGGTGATTGCTCTATGTTTTGCAGTAGCCGCTTTTGCAAAGTCAGTACAGCTTCCATTCACTCCCTGGTTGGGTCGAGCGATGGAGGGACCCACTCCCTCGAGCGCAGTATTTTATGGTGCAGTCATGGTTCATGCGGGGGTCTACCTGGTAATTTTACTGGAGCCCATCTTTGAACGTGCGCCAGCTGTCATGATTCTGATGGCGATTGTGGGTCTGATCACCGCGATCTATAGCTTCGTTGTTGGATTGACTCAGACCGATGTTAAAAGCTCATTATGCTTCGCTACCTCAGGCCAACTGGGGTTGATGTTTTTAGAGTGTGGGTTGGGCTTATGGCAGCTCGCCAGTTGGCATCTCTGTGCCCATGCCATCGTACGGGGTTACCAGGTATTGACCGCACCATCACTCATGCACAATGTTCTCGGTAACCCCATAAAGCCGGTTTCACGCGACATTGCAGGAATACGCTGGTTGTATATCGCATCAATTCAGCGGTTTTGGCTGGATCCGATTGCGGATCGCACGCTAGTAAGGCCAGTTCATGGATTAGGTCGTGATCTGGGTTACTTTGATGATCATATCGTTGACCGGGTTATGGGAACACCTGCCCGTACCAGCCTCTCCATATCATCACTGGTTCAGTTGGAGAAGAAAATTCTGGGTACTCAATCGGCGTATGACCCCAAGGAATTTAGTCGAGGCCATGGTCTGGCGGGAAAGCTCTTCCAATGGACGGCCGATCTCTTCAACTGGTTTGAGGATCGCCTGGTATTGAGAGGTATCGGAATTGATGCCATCAATATGGGCCGCGATCTGGGATATGCAGCCATTAAATTTGAGAAGTTGATACTGAAACCACGCTATCTGGTGGTATTTGTAGCAGTGGTGTTACTACTTGCATCTGCGATCTAAAAAATCTGATGGCAATTAATACAATTACGAATGTAACGGCATGGTCAGAATCGACGGGATTCCCGTTGCTGACCATGCTGACGCTCATCCCGCTGATCGCGGTGGTTGCCATTTGGCTATCACGTTCTTCATCTGCGGCATTACGGATCGGTTTTGTTGGTGCATTGACAACGGTATTGCTTAGCTTTTACCTGCTAAGTGTCTTTGATGCAGATCTCCCCGGCATTCAGCTTGCTGAGGAGATCCGTATCCTTGGAGCCACATACAGTGTGGGTGTTGATGGCGCCAGTATTCTATTCATTCCGCTGACGGCGATCTTCACATTACTCGCCTTGATTTATACCGCGATCACCCGTCACGCGAATGATCGGATATACATCGCATGCCTGCTCGGCTATGAAGGCATCCTGATCGGTGCATTCTCTGCGATGAATCTGATGCAGTTCTGGATTTGGTGCTTGCTTGAGTTGATCCCGGTGGTATTACTCACGATTCGTGCAGGGACTGGGCAGAACCGGAAGTGGGTTGTCGCACTCTTGTTGCAACACTGGTTGAGTGGGTTGTTGATGACATTGGCAGGATTCTCATTACTCGCGTTTGGACTGATGAGCGAAGTGCCGGGTTCCGTATTGACTTTTGACTGGGTAAAGTTGGAGTCGGTTAGTAATGCCAATTTACAGTACGGCTCGTTAATCTTCTTCCTCCTATTTTTTGGTTTCGCCATCCGCATGCCGTTATTTCCATTTCATGGTTGGCTACCAGTGCTGGCAGAGAAAGGGACTGTTGCGAGCGTGGCCATCTTCTTGGTTGGACTGAAGTTGGGTGTTTACGCCGTCATTCGGTTCATTCTGCCCCTAATTCCAGAGGCCGCCGAGCGGTGGTCTGGATTTGTATTGGTGATGGGACTCATCAGTATTATTTACGGGGCACTACTGGCGCTGATGCAGATCAATATCCGTCGGTTACTGGCCTTTGCCGTTGTGAGTCATACCGGGATGCTGGTCATCGGAATTTTTGATTTCAACAAGTATGGAATGGAGGGCACCATCCTTCTCGCCATCGCTTATGGACTCGCAACGACTGGGATGCTCTTTAGTGTTGGACTCATTTATGAGAGGACACGTACTGCTTTTATCCCAAGACTGGGTGGATTATTTGATACCCATACCACTCTTGCATTTCTATTCGTCATCTCAGCACTGACGACGATGGTCATGCCCGGGACCCCGGGGTTTGATGGTGCGCATCTGCTATTTGAGGGTACTGCAGAACGATATGGTTGGTTGGTTGTGATCGCGATCTTACTGGGCAACCTTCTTGCGGCAGGTCTCTTGCTACGAGCCTTTCAACAAGTATTTGTGGCAGCGCCTAAGCGTTTTCATCTGCCTCCCACTGATACACGGGAATGGCTCATGGCGAAACGATTGATTACTGTAATGATCTGCTCTCTGCTGATCGGGACAGGTTTTTATACCTCACCCTGGGTGCATATAATAGACCAGAACGCGATGTCTTCAGAGAGCTTGGGTTCTTCACCTCATGGAGCACCGCAAGTTGACATGATGAATGCACCTATTCCCGACGTAGGAGGACATGATGAGTGAGGCCGGTTTTCCGCTCTTAAGTCTTGCTATTCTGTTGCCGCTGCTGGGTGCGATTGTGGCCGGAGTTACTTGTGATATTAAGCTAACCAAGAAGATTGCTCTGATCGTTGCGGTCTGTGAGTTATTGCTCACACTCATCATCGTAATTTCATTTAATGCGGGGAATGGTGGCTTTCAGTTGGTTGAGAAGTATCCCTGGATACCTTTCCTGAATATCGACTATCTGGTCGGTGTCGATGGTCTTTCGGTGTTATTTCTACCGATGTCAGCGCTACTGACGATAACCGCCATCCTGGCCTCATGGAACTCGGTACAGCACAACCCGCGCTTACACTTCGCATTATTGCTGGCGTTGGAGGGGGTCACCATCGGTGTGTTCACGGCATTGGATACGGTTCTATTCTTCCTGTTTTGGGAACTGACTCTGCCACCCTTCTTCTTCTTAATCGGGCTCTGGGGGATTGGTTCTCAGCGACGTGATGCGGCGATGAAGTACACCCTCTTCATGCTATTCGGAGGAGTGCCGCTACTGCTTGCATTCATCATCTTGGCGGTTAATCACTCAACGGTCGTGGGTGGAGTGATTCCCCACGGATTATCCTTCAGCCTCCCGGTTCTTCTGGAAACGCCTTTGCCGGCTAACTTGCAAGTGCTGGTTTTCTTTCTGCTGCTACTGGGGTTCGGTGTCAAGGCGCCTCTAGTCCCATTTCATACCTGGCTGCCCACCGCTGCGATGGAGGGTCCAACCTATATCACGGCAGTACTGATGGGTCTGAAGTTGGGGGCTTACGGTATTCTACGATTCACCATGCCGTTAGCCCCGTCTGCGGCTGTTGAGTACAGCTGGATCCTGGCTATTCTGGGTGCGGTCACGCTGATATATGGGGCTCTGATTGCGCTGCAGCAGACTAATCTTCGTCGTCTGCTGGCCTATGCCAGTATCAGCCACGTTGGACTGGTAGTGATTGGCATCGCATCTTTGAATATACAGGCACTGCAGGGCGCGGTCTTTCAGTTACTTAATTTCTCGCTAGTGGCCAGTTCACTGATACTAATAGCAGGAATGATTCAACACCGACTGGGGAGTACCGAGATCATTCACTTGGGGGGTATGGCCAAGGTATTGCCAAGACTGACCTGCTTCTACTTCTTGTTTACCCTAGCGAGTATCGGAGTGCCGGGAACCAGCGGCTTCCCGGCGGAATTGATGCTGATCATTGGTGCATTGAAGGCTCATTCCAGTCTCGGTATTGCCGCTCTGATTGGTGCCGTTCTTGGTGCCGCCTATATGCTATCTTTCATCCGTCGTGCCTTTTTTGGTCCGATCACTCAATCCGTTGTTAATCAGGCGCAAGATCTATACCCGCGTGAACTGGCACTGCTATGCTTACCCGCATTACTGGTTTTGATATTTGGCTTCTTCCCGGATAGTGTTTTACATATCAATCAAGCGGCGTCAGAGGTATGGTTGTCTCGAATACTGAATCAAGCCCCTTAGAGGATCGCTGAAAACTCCGCTACACTTAGGCTAATCTTCTTCAGGCCTTTCGCCGGCTACAATGTTTCATCTAAATGTGGAGATGAACGTATGAATACCGGGATAGATTACCTACTCGATCTGAATGAGCGTCACTCCAGAGCCTTCATTGACTTGGCGATGGAGCGCCGCAGATACCGAGGCGAACACCCCACTGAAATCGCTGCACTTAAGTGTATGGATGGAAGGCTTAATCTGCCGGTCATGACTCAGACCGCAGTTGGCATCATTCAACCCTTCCGTAACTTGGGTGGTAAGTTTGATTTGGGTTGGCCATTCTTCCAAGCAACCCTCGACACTTGGGTCCAGTATTCGATCAAACGAGGCAGGCACTGCCTTGTTTTTGTGACCTATCACTTTGCACGTGGAGATACTCACCGGGGTTGCAGAGGTTTTAATTACGATACCAATGCCGCTAGAGATACCGCCATCAATCTCAAGAATCAGTTTGAGCGTATTTATGGGAAGGGTGCCGTGGTGCCAATCCTTTGTGGCATCGAGACCGATCTCGATGCACTGATTCTGCATGGCGAGGATGGTCGAGTTGCCGACCTAGCAGAGATGCGAGAAGGATTAACAGGTATTGAGTTGGAGGGATTTCTGCGCTCGTTTTACCCTTCAATGCCGCAGCGTATCTTCAGGGATCTCATTCCGCTGGTTGAAGGAAATATCCGACATGCCAGGATGACTCGTGACTCTAATCGACCGATCGAAGAGGCTGAACACAAAGAGTGGGTCTTGGGGATAGGTCGCGGTTTTGACTGGCTACACGCCATCAATACAGCCTTTATCGTTGGTCCATTTGACCCGAATCTGTCTGATGCGATAGGAACTGCGGCCGTCCTATTGAAGGCCAACATCGACGATGCTCGGGTCGATTCGAGCGGTGTTGTACTGATGACCTCTGCAGCGCACAGGGATGTTGGTCCAGAGTATGAGTTGGCTAAAGAGAAAGCAAAATTCCTGAGCAAGTTCGCACTCGACGTGATCAAGGACAAGGTCCCTGATCTGATTCCTCATTTGAATATACTTACCGGATGTACTGACTTGAATACAAGAAAGTTTGAAGTATTGGAGCGTCTGGACAAGGTTTCTAATCCGATACCTTGCAGGGTGACTGAACAGTCCCCACGTGGGTAGCGCGTTACTCACCCATCAACATAATCGGCACTTTTAGCTTTGGAAGAAGCCGGGGTGCCGCTTTCCCTTGGACATTAGAGTCTCTCTGCCGATTCAGCATAGGCTGCATCTCGATAAGCTATGCAGACACCATCTTTTAAAACAGCAAGTTGCAGATTAATATCGATTTTTATTTGACGGCAAGGGTTGGCTGATCTAAAAAATTAAGTAGGACATTCGATCAAGAACTACTTAACGGAGGAGTCATGAATAAAACGATATCAATGAAACGTCTCGAGATTGTGATAGATGCGGAGAAGCTGAATGACCTGATCGCACTGTTGGATTTAGCTGGGGTGCGCGGCTATAGCTTCATTAAGAATACGGGTGGTCTCGGTTCACGTGGTGTGAGGAGGCCTGATGGTCTTTTCTTGCAAGAGGAGAATGCGATGGTGATACTCGCCTGCCAAGAGGATCAGTCACAGAAAGTAGTCGCGGCGCTGAGCCCGAAGTTAAAAGAGTTCGGTGGGATGTGCCTGATCTCAGATTGCTTGTGGGTTGAAGGGCCTGCCGTCTCATACTGAGACTAGCACTTACTTTCTCAGTGCAGTTCCGAGAGATGAGATCAACTTGCGGTAGAAGACAAGACGACGTGGGTTGATCTCTCCAGTCTTTGACGCGCTATCCAGCGCGCAACCGGGCTCACCGGTATGGTGGCAGTTGCTAAACCTACACTGACCGAGGTAGGGATGGAACTCCACAAAACCCCAAGCCAGGTCAGCTCCATCGATGTGATGTAGACCAAACTCCTGCATGCCGGGTGAGTCAATCAGACGAGTATCCGGATCAATCTCATAGAGTCGTGCGTGTGTGGTGGTATGGCGCCCGGTATCGAGTGCGACCGAGATCTCAGCGGTTGCGCGTTCCGCTTCTGGGATGAGTGCATTGATGAGTGTGGACTTACCCATACCCGATTGTCCGACCAAGACGCTGAGATGTCCTTGCAGATGTGGGAGCATCGAGGCGACGTTTGTTTTGGCGCTGATTTGCAGGAGTGGATATCCGAGCTCACGGTAGAGTAAGAGTGAGGCCGCGGCGACACGTGTTGGTTCAGAGAGGTCGGACTTATTAAGGACGATCAGTGCCTTGATACGTTGGCTCTCTGCAGCTGTGAGGCAACGGTTTACCAGTTCTTCACTAAAGCTCGGAACGGCTGCCACAACGATGATGATCTGGGTCACATTGGCCGCGATCAGTTTTTCTCGATAGGCATCGCTACGGTATAGCAGTGAACTACGAGGGAGGATGCTCTCGATCACACC
>JBAWVG010000030.1:0-19147 GCA_037147395.1 Nitrosomonadaceae bacterium
ACACGCGGGAGCCCACCCTTGACGGATGAGCCATGGCTAACTAATATTAACCGGGGGAGTTAGAGGCTCTCCCCCTGGTTTCTTTAATTATTAAAAGGAGTTAAATTATGTTGGACCATCTAATTCTTCAGAAAACACGGCTAGCGAGACTTGCCCCACTAGTGTTATCCGCACTTTTAATTACGCAGGTTGCTCCAGTTGCAGCGTCGGATCATGGGCACCATAAGGTACAAGCTAAATTCAACCAAGCGGGCGAGTTGGCTCGGCCAGCAAATATCAAGGAATGGATCTCCATCGGCGCATCGGTGACCCCGAAGGATATGAATAATGGTAAGCCAGCATTTCCAGAGTTCCATTATGTCTACCTTGATCATGCAAGCTGGTCCCACTGGAAAAAAACAGGCGAGTTCCGAGAGGGCGCCATGATTGCTAAAGAGTTGGTCAGCGTAGGCTCCAAGTCATCAGCAAGCGGTAGCGGATACTTTGCTGGTGATTATGTCGGTCCGGTGGCGGTGTCAGTAAAAGATAGCAAGCGTTTTGCCAAATCAAACAATTGGGGCTATTTTGTTTTTGGCGACGATAAGGCGCTAAGCGCGCCGGCAGATGAGAGCTGTGTGGCCTGCCACAAGGCTAATGCTGCGCAAGATATGGTCTTCACCCAGTATTGGGCGCCATTACGTGCGGTTAGCCCTAAGAAGTAAATCTGTTCGCCGGGACGGGTTGGAGCAGCAGGTAGATTGTTACCCCAACCTGTTGTTTTATTGATAGTGGATCTTGGATGACAAAATGATGACGCATCATGATACGAGTCTGGCCCCAGAGTTGCAGATATCAAAGTGGCTCAATACAACGAAATCCCCAACACTTGAATCGCTCCGCGGGAGAGTGGTTGTGTTGCACGCTTTTCAAATGCTCTGTCCGGGATGCGTGCAAATAGGCATTCCTCAGGCCCAGCGGATTTACGAGGAGTTTGATTCTAAGAAGGTTGCGGTGATCGGACTGCATACCGTATTTGAGCATCACGAGGTGATGGGGCCTGATGCGCTGGAGGTGTTTGCTTACGAATACCGGTTACGCTTTCCGATCGGGATTGATAAGTACCCGGGTGAAAAGAGCCAAGGGATGCCACTAACCATGGAGGCCTACCAGATGCAGGGGACCCCAACCTTGATCTTGATCGATAAGGCTGGCCATGTACGGCTACACAAGTTTGGTCATGTGAACGATCTCACGCTCGGGTTCTCGATCGGGGCACTTCTCTCTGAGGAGTTTGGGGGTGAGTCAGATGCAGAGACAAAGAAACAGAAAAGCGCCACTGAGACTGGGTGCGATGAGGATGGGTGTTGTATCTGATTAAACACGTATTCTGCGCGCTCTTTCAGCGCCCATATATATCCTCAAAACGCACGATATCGTCCTCTCCCAAGTAAGAGCCGGACTGAACTTCGATCATTTCGAGTGGCACGCAGCCGGGGTTCTCCAATCGGTGACGGGTGCCGAGAGGGATGAAGGTGGACTCATTTTCAGATACCAGGTAACTCGAGTCACCACGCGTCACTTGCGCTGTGCCGCGCACGACAATCCAGTGCTCAGCACGGTGGTGGTGCATCTGGAGGGATAGTGCAGCACCCGGCTTAACCACAATGCGCTTCACCTGGAACCGTTCTCCGGCATCTATACCATCGTACCAACCCCACGGGCGGAATACCTTGCGATGTAGCCGTCCTTCTGACCTGCCCTCGAGTTTGAGGCTGTCGACGATCTTCTTCACATCCTGAGTTTTATTCTTGTGTACGACGAGGATGGCATCGGGTGTTTCAACGACCACCACATCCTCAACGCCTACACAGGCGACCAATCGACCCCCCGACATGACCAGAGTGTTACGGCAGTCGTGCAACAGAACGTCGCCCTGTGAGGCATTCCCTTCGCTGTCTTTAGGTAAGACTTGCCACAAGGAGTCCCACGCGCCCACATCAGACCAGCCCGCTGCGAGCGGGATCACTGCCCCAGGAGGCAATGAGCTTTCACCAGCAGCGATACGCTCCATCACGGCATAATCGATTGAGTCACTCGGGCATTGTGCGAACGAGTCCTTACCGACGCGTAAGAACTCGCCATCGGCTGAGCCCTCATCCCAGGCAGCGCGGCATGAAGTCAAAATATCCTTACGGCAGTGGGTGATGGCCTCGATCCAGACGGAGGCTCGAAGCATAAATAGGCCGCTATTCCACAGGTAGCGACCATCATCAAGATAGGCTTGAGCTGTTGCGAGATCGGGTTTTTCTACAAAGCGTGCAATATGGTAGGCCCCGCCTTCGCTGAAAGCATCACCGAACTGGATGTAGCCAAAACCTGTTTCTGGTGAATCGGGTGTGATGCCGAAAGTGACGACCTTACCCTCTGCCGCAAGGACTACTCCTTTACGTACTACCTCCTGAAAAGCGGCAGTATCTAGGATGATATGATCCGCAGGCATCACCAGTAAGATGGGGTCTGCCCCCTCTCGCATCGCTGCCAGTGCCGCAAGAGTCAGGGCGGGGGCAGTATTGCGACCGACCGGTTCGAGTAGGATCGTACCTGCTTTGTCGATTAAACGAAGTTGCTCTGCAATCACGAAGCGGTATTCTTCGTTGCAAACCACCATCGGTGCTTCGAGCTGTATGCCCGTAAATCCTTCGATACGGCGGATCGTCGCCTGTAATAGAGAGTCCTCGCCAACCAACGGCAGCAATTGCTTGGGATATTTTTCGCGAGAGAGCGGCCATAACCGGGTGCCAGAACCACCAGAAAGAACGACGGGGATTAGTGTTTGCATAGATTTCCACGTGAGTAACAAGTCATAGCTTTTTCAATCAGCGGGTTAGTCAGCTACGAGCGAATGAAATTCTACCATTATAATATTCACAGCAAGACCATCAACTTAACTCTCTTTTAGAGAATAGGGCGGTCTTGCCAGATGTTCCAATGAATTTGGTGCTGTGTTAGAATTATGCGCTCCCAATTAGCTGGCTTATAGGCAGCCCTGTTGTGTATGCAAGGATGCGGCAGCTTCACTAAAAGGCCAAGTAGCTCAGTCGGTAGAGCAGAGGATTGAAAATCCTTGTGTCGGTGGTTCGATTCCGCCCTTGGCCACCATTATCCATCTGGACTTCCGTGACTTCCCAATTTTTGGTTTTCGACAAAAATGGAAGGTCTTCGGGACTCTTCTGAGTACTGGTAATACCTCACCTTGATAGTATGCAAGGCACTATAATCCACAAACCCCTGATTACTCACCAGTTATTCATATAACCCCCCATGCAGTTATTTGCCTTCGGCATCAACTATCAGACTGCGCCTCTGGATGTACGTGAGCAGGTCACGTTTCCAGAAGATGCAATGGAGCGTGCGTTACATGATCTGGTGCAGCATCACCCAGTGGGGGAGGCTGCGATCGTCTCTACCTGCAACCGTACTGAAGTTTATTGCAGTACTGATAGACCCGAGGAGGCGACACACTGGTTGGCTGATTACCATCATCTCCAGGCGGGAGATTTGGAGCCTTATCTGTATAAGCTCCCGCGAGAGCAAGCAGTGAAACATGCATTTCGTGTCGCGAGTGGATTGGATTCAATGGTGCTGGGTGAGCCGCAGATACTTGGGCAGTTGAAGGATGCGGTGAAATCTGCCGAACATGCGGGCACTTTGGGAATGCTGCTGAACAAGTTGTTTCAGAGAACCTTTTTTGTTGCGAAGGAGGTTCGGACTTCCACCGAAATTGGCACAAACTCGGTCTCTATGGCGGCCGCCGCAGCACGGTTGGCTGAGCGAATTTTTGGCGATATTGGTGAGCAACGAGTACTGTTTATCGGTGCAGGTGAAATGATAGAGCTATGCGCAACTCATTTTGCAGCACGTCATCCAAAGCAGATCACGGTTGCCAACCGTACTATTGAGCGCGCACAGTTGCTGGCACAACGTTTTAATGCGCAGGCCATCACTCTGAATGAGCTTCCCGAACAACTGGCGCAGCACGATATTGTGATTAGTTGTACCGCCAGTCCCCTGCCAATACTTGGCAAAGGAATGGTCGAGCGCGCAATCAAGGTGCGTAAACACCGTCCCATTTTCATGGTGGACCTCGCCGTGCCTCGGGATGTGGAACCGGAAGTGGCAGAGCTGGACGATGTATTTCTTTATTCAGTGGATGATCTTTCTGAAATCGTCAAAGAGGGATTAGATTTGCGTCAAGGCGCGGTAGCACAGGCTGAAGCCATCATTGATTCTAATGTGATCAATTTCATGCACTGGCTTGAATCACGAGAGCTGGTGCCGACTATTCGTGCGTTGCGTGACCAGGCAGAACGGTATCGCCGGCATGAGCTCGAACGTGCCATGAAGCTCCTAGCTAAGGGGGAAGACCCTCAGAAGATACTCGAGCAATTGAGCAATGGGCTCACCAATAAATTTCTACATATCCCCTCCGAAGCACTGAATCATGCGACCGCCGATGAGCGTGATGATCTGGTCGGGCTGGTTAATCGGCTGTATCAACTCCACCGACCAGAATGAACAATAGCATTGCCGCTAAGCTCACGCAGATTTGCGTGCGGCTGGAGGAGCTAACCCGTCTTCTGAGCAGTGAGACTGTCACAGCGAATCTCGACAATTACCGCAAGCTCACACGTGAACGTGCTGAGATTGCTCCGGTGGTCGAACTTTATCAAGCCTATCAACAGAGTGAGCGTGACATCCAGACCGCACAAGAAATGAGTGGTGATTTGGAGATGCGTGAATTTGCAGAGGCTGAGGTACGAATAGGCAGAGAGAGCCTTGTACGGATCGAGGCAGAATTACAGAAACAGTTATTGCCCAAGGACGCTAATGACGAACGCAATATTTTTTTGGAAATTCGTGCGGGCACAGGGGGGGATGAGTCTGCGCTGTTCGCGGGTGACCTATTCCGTATGTACGCACGCTTCGCCGAGCGTCAGCGCTGGCAGGTGGAAGTTATTTCACAAAACCCATCGGAGGCGGGGGGCTACAAAGAAATCATTGCAAAGGTCATTGGCCAGGGGGCTTATTCCAAATTGAAATTTGAATCCGGGGGTCATCGGGTGCAGCGCGTACCAGCCACCGAAACTCAGGGACGTATCCATACCTCTGCTTGTACTGTCGCGGTGATGCCAGAGGCCGACGAGATCGATGATGTGACCTTGAATCCAGCTGAATTACGGATTGATACATTCCGTGCTTCTGGGGCAGGTGGTCAGCATATCAACAAAACAGATTCTGCGGTTCGCATCACTCATCTGCCGACGGGTATCGTGGTCGAGTGTCAGGATGGACGTTCACAGCACAAGAATAAAGCTCAGGCCATGAGCGTTCTGGTGGCACGGATTCGCGACAAACAAACACGCGAACAACAGGCCAAGCAGGCCGCCACTCGCAAGTCTCTTATTGGCAGCGGTGATCGCTCTGAGCGGATCCGCACTTATAACTTCCCGCAAGGACGTATTACAGACCACCGGATCAATCTAACACTTTATAAAATAGATCAGATTATGGATGGGGACTTGAATGAGATTTGCTCAGCATTGATGTCCGAGCACCAGACGGAGCAACTGGCGGCGATGGCGGAGTAGAGCCTGCCACGCACGCTCACCACAAACTCTGACGACTTTACATTGCGCAGCAATTCCAGCATGAGCCTTTCGACACAGCGATCTACCATTACACAAGCTTTGCATCAGTCGTATTCTAAAATCGCATCGATCGATGCACGCATGTTGTTACAGAGTGTTCTCAATGTGAACCATGCGCATCTCATTGCTCATCCTGACCAAGTACTAACGCCTGATCAAGAGCAAGAATTTAGCGCACTCACATCACGCCGCGTCAATGGTGAACCGATTGCTTACCTTGTTGGCGAGCGCGAGTTTTATAGCTTAAGATTTGAAGTAACTCCGGCTGTACTGATTCCTCGCCCAGAGACAGAATTACTGGTGGACCAGGCTCTGGAGCGAATCCCGATGCTGCAATCTTGCAAGGTGTTGGATCTGGGAACAGGGAGTGGAGCAGTGGCAATCGCCATCGCTAAACATCGCCCGCTTGCTAGTACTACGGCGGTCGACTTTTCAGATGATGCCCTCATTGTCGCCAGGGTGAATGCTAAATATCATGATGCGACAAACGTCCGGATCGTCGCGAGTGACTGGTACACGGGGGTTGCCGGAGAAGTGTTCGATCTCATTGTATCCAACCCGCCTTATGTTGCCGACGGCGACCCCCATCTCGGGCAGGGTGATCTACGCTTTGAGCCGCTCACGGCGCTAGTGGCGGGTAGTGACGGGCTCGACTGTATTCGCCGCATCATCGATTTCGCCACAGATCACCTCACCCCGGGCGGTTGGTTGTTACTGGAACATGGCTATGATCAGTCAGAAGCGTGCTGTCAATTACTCAAGGGGGCAGGTTTTGGTGAGGTGTTCTCTTGCTCCGATCTGGCTGGTGTGATGCGGGTCAGTGGTGGGAAACGTGGGGGTCTTTCAGCGCAAAGCTGTTAAAATAAAGGATGTCGGAGCTCTAGTCAGAATATAGGGGATCTCTCATAAGGGGAGCACTTCCTTGTAGATGAATTTTCAGGTTGATCAAATTTGATGAGGAATTAGATATGGATACCCAAGAAACAATCAAGCAGCAAGTGACCACTAATCCGGTGGTGTTGTATATGAAAGGGACACCCGAATTTCCACAATGCGGCTTCTCTGCCAACGCGGTTAAGATACTGAGTCTGTGTGGAGTGAATAACCTCTTTACCGTAGATGTACTCAGCAACCCGGAAATTAGGCAAGGGATCAAGGAGTACTCGAGCTGGCCAACGATCCCTCAGCTTTATATCAACGGTGAGTTCATTGGCGGATCGGATATCATCACTGAGATGCACCAGAGTGGTGAGCTATCTAAGCTGCTCCAGAAATAAAGAAACTGAGTCAGTGACCAATAAAAAGCCGACGTAAGTCGGCTTTTTATTGGTTGATCTGAGATGGCTAGACAATCGCTGTTGCAATCACCCAGTAACGAACAAACTTACCTGTCGCCATGAACAGCATTGCCCATACCCAGTTTATCCGAAGCCACCCCGCTGCAACACACAACAAATCTCCAATCAATGGAACCCATGACAGCAACAGGACCGGACTGCCGTGTTTGCGGACCCACTCCAACCCGCGGGCACTTCCCCCCGATTTTTTTAGGAGTGCTTTTTCATCGGGCAGCAGTCGCCCAATCGCATACGAACTTAAGCCGCCCAGCGTATTGCCCAGAGTAGCGACTCCCAAGGCAGGCCAGTAAAGTTGGGGATGACTGGTTAAAACCCCAAAAAGAACCAGTTCTGAGCCGCCCGGAAGGAGTGTGGCACCAAGAAAGCTGCTGGTGAACAGTGCCAATAGGCTCGATTGCTCATCCATAAGGTTATCCGGTAATAGGTTAGGCTGCAGTTTATCTGCTAATGGGCAGGTGATGGGGCTGGGAATTAAGTGGCGCCATTAATGGGGGTACAAATACCCTACGAGGCCGACTTATATTTAAGAGCGGGGGTCGCTTTATGAGCCAGAATCGTGCCCACCAAAATTTGACTTGGTGATATTATTTGGCGATGATACGCACTACCAATTAATCACCTCTATTCAATAGGAAAAACCATGACGACCAACGCGACGCTCAAGCAAGAGATTGACTCCATTATTGCTGCGAAGAGTCTTCTCAAGCACCCTTTCTATGTGGCCTGGACGGAAGGTAAGTTGTCCAAAGAGCAATTGCGCCAATACGCTGAACAGTACTTTCATAATGTTCTGGCTGAGCCAACTTATTTGAGCGCGGTACATTTCAATACCCCGCACATGCATACAGAAAGCAACAGCGGTGATATCAGCGTACGGCAGGAAGTATTGAAGAACCTGATCAGCGAAGAGCATGGTGATAAGAACCACCCTGCACTGTGGAAGACCTTTGCATTAGCGCTGGGTTCGAGTGACAAGAGTCTGGCGGCGGCCGCCGCACTACCGACGACCGCGAAACTGGTCGAGACGTTTCGTGATATCTGTTTGAACCAACCATTTTATGCAGGGTTGGCTGCGCTACATGCATTTGAGTCACAAGTGCCTGAAATTGCTGCAGTGAAGATAGATGGCCTGTCCAGATTTTATGGGATGAAAGATCCTGACAGCTATGAATTTTTTACAGTACACCAAGAGGCTGACGTGTACCATTCACAAGCAGAGTGGGAGCTCATCAAGCGCTTTGCTGATACCCCAGAGAAGCAGGCTGAGGTATTGGCGGCAACCACTCAAGCTTGCGAAGCATTGTGGGGATTCTTAGATGGAATCTACGAGAACTACTGTTCAGATCTCGATTGTGAACGCATGGTGGCTGTAACACTGCACTAAATCTGTAAGTCTATGGGGGGTACGGGGGCTGAGAGGCGACGTACCCCCTTCATAATTAGCAGGATCCTCAACAACGCGCTTCAAAATCAACCCGAGTGGTTGTTCCCTTTAGCACCGACCGGTCGTCTAAAAAATATCCTCGCTATGTTCTGTGTTCAGGCATTGATTCCTATGTCGCTACAAGCAGCAAGTGCCACCGACAAGCAAATCAGGAGCTGAAATTAGGTTTCGGTGGTGCGCCGGCAGAGAGCGTTAATACCTCGTATCCCATTTCGGTGACTAGGACGGTATGCTCCCACTGAGCAGATAGGCTATGGTCCTTGGTGACGATAGTCCAACCATCGGCCAGTTGACGGATGGGTGCTTTGCCTGCATTAATCATCGGCTCAACTGTAAAAATCATACCAGCCTTGAGTTGGAGTCCGGTCCCAATGCGACCATAGTGAAGTACTTGCGGATCTTCATGGAATTTTGCGCCGATACCATGCCCGCAGAATTCTCTGACGATGCTGCATCCCTTGCGCTCAGCGAAGTTTTGGATGGCATGGCCGACATCGCCTAAATATTTACCGGGTTTGATTTCCTCAATGCCACGCCACATCGATTCGTACGTAATCTCACATAGACGCTTGGCCTGGATTGGGGGCTCCCCGACGTAGTACATACGACTGGTGTCGCCGTGATAGTCATTCTTGATGACCGTTACATCAATGTTAACGATATCGCCGGTCTTTAATTTTTTCTCTCCTGGGACGCCATGGCAGACTTGATGGTTTACCGAGGTACAAATAGATTTCGGATAGGGCGAGTATCCAGGTGGGGCGTAATTGAGTGGTGCAGGGATGGTCTCCTGTACATTGACCATGTAATCATGGCATAGCTTATCAATCTCAGCCGTGGTGATCCCCGGCTTTACAAAAGGAGAAATATAATCAAGAACTTCTGAGGCAAGCTTGCCCGCCACTCGCATTTTCTCGATCTCTTGTGGAGATTTAGGATGTACCGTCATAGTCGTTTCCAGTTAATCAGATGGGCGAAATGTATGATGGGGGTTGCAGCAGTAGTTTGCAAGAACGACAGCAAGAGTGTGCCGTGAGATTGTCTTCAAGGTGGGGGTGCAGTAGATCCACACTCACTCGCTTTCAATTCGCTTCCAGGAAAACTTTGCTTTAGGCTGACCATTTTCTCGATGATCGCGTCAGATGGTTTATGTGCCACGAATGCAACCTGTTTCAAGCTGCGCTCACCAATGACTGCTGACCTGATACCCTTCCCCTTCATCTCCGCTAAAAACTTCCGAGCGGCCTCCTCGCCACGAAAGATATCCAGTGAGATGGCATTATTCCATTCTCCACTATCTTGGATTAGGAAGTAATTGGCTACACCCAGTTTTTTTAGCTCATCAATCTTTTTATCGGCGTCTTGCTTGGTCTTTAATGGCGGGATATGCACCCAGTAGGCGGTAACCTCGCCGACCGTATGTCGGTCCAGAGTGTCGTCCAGTTGCAGCTTGGCGATGGCCACCTCAGCACGTTGCAGGTCGGTTCCGATAAAGCCACCCCACTCCAGACAGGCGGGAGCCGCAAGGGTCGGCGCGGTCTCGGTAACGGGCAGCAGTCGGATCTTTTCTGGGTGAATCTCCGCGGGTAGTGGCGCGTTATGACTGGGCTTCAGTCCGGACTGTGTATAGAGCGCAAAAGCCACATTGGCAAATAACAACAGGAAAAATAGTACTTTCATTTGTTGATGGTTTGTTGTTGTTAACAAGACCTTATCTTGTTAGAATTCGGAATCAACCGCATGAATATCACTTTTTCGGGAGTCTCAGGAATGCAAGGCATGAAAGTAGCATCATCATTGGTAATGCTGGCTATGCTGGCAGTGTCCACGCAAATACTTGCCGAATCTGCTATCAAAGCTGATGCCGCCAAGGGTCAGCAGATTGCAACCCAAGTTTGTGCGGGATGTCACAGTGCTGATGGCAACAGCGTCATCCCGACCAATCCAATTCTGGCCGGACAACATCCTGAGTATACCACCAAGCAACTGATGAATTTCAAAGCTCAGGAAGGCAAGCCTGCTACACGCAACAGTCCGATCATGGGTGCAATGGTGGCGGGGTTATCACCTGATGACATGAAGAATGTTGGCGCTTATTACGCTCAGCAAACTCCCAGGACTACAGGGGCCAAGGATAAAGCGGTGGCGAAGCTGGGTGAGAAGGTCTATCGCGGCGGCAATATTGAGAGCAACGTACCGGCCTGTGCTAGTTGCCACTCCCCCAATGGTGCTGGTATTCCTCCCGTCTATCCACGAATTGCAGGTCAGCACGCGGAATATACGCTGGCACAGTTAAGGGCTTTCCGGACAGAGAGTCGGGCTAATGATGCTAACCAGGTGATGCATATGATCGCCAATCATATGACTGAGAAGGAAATGCAGGCGGTATCGGAGTTTATTTCCGGCCTACGCTAGACCTGAAAAGGATAAGGTTTCTTCAAAGGCGGCCTAGGCCGCCTTTGTTATTTCCAGTCGTCGAATATCTGATCGGCCGCGGCCAACGTTTTATTGATATCCTCCGAGCTATGCGCAGCAGAAACAAACCCAGCCTCGAATGCGGAGGGGGCGAAATAGATGCCCTTGCTCAGCATGGCATGGAAGAAGTGGTTGAAGGATTCCTTATTACATTCCATCACTTCTGCATAACTGGTCGGTGGGCTTGCCCTGAAGTAGAGACCAAACATCCCCCCCACTGATTGTGCACAAAAGACAATACCATGCTTCTTTGCGGCTGCAGTTAGGCCCTCTGTAAGTTGTCGGGTGCTGGCAGAAAGCTTTTCATAGAACCCGGCTTCCTGGACAAGCCGTAAGGTAGCCAGCCCTGCGGCAACTGCAACCGGATTGCCAGAAAGAGTGCCGGCTTGATACACAGGCCCCAGTGGAGCCAGGCATTGCATGATTTCACGTTTGCCGCCAAAGGCTGCCATCGGCATCCCACCCCCAATCACCTTGCCGAGCGTAGTAAGGTCAGGCCTGATGCCATAGAGGCCTTGAGCGCAGGTTGCGCCGACCCGAAAGCCCGTCATCACCTCATCAAAAATCAGTACACTGCCGTGCTGCGTGCACAGAGAGCGCAAAGCAGCTAGGAAACCGGGTTTCGGTGATACTAAGTTCATGTTGCCTGCAACCGGCTCAACGATGACTGCGGCAATTTCTTTACCAGACTCAGAGAATGCCTGTTCCAGTGCGGTCAGGTCGTTGTAATCCAGTACCATTGTATGGGCTGCGGTCTCTGCAGGGACTCCAGCAGAGCTGGGATGGCCGAAGGTGAGCGCACCAGAGCCCGCCTTCACGAGAAGGGCATCATCATGGCCGTGATAGCAGCCCTCAAACTTAATGATGCGGCTTCTGCCGGTATAGCCACGCGCTAAGCGGATGGCGCTCATGGTGGCTTCAGTCCCAGAGCTTACCAGCCGGACCTGCTCTATCGAAGGGACCAGCGTACATAGCATCTGTGCTATTTCTAGCTCCGCTTCGGTGGGTGCACCAAAAGTCAATCCGTTCTGAGCGGTCTCCGTCACCGCCTTGATCACATCAGGGTGAGCATGACCCAAGATGAGTGGCCCCCAGGATCCTACGTAGTCTAGGTAGGGCTTGTTGTCTGCATCCCATACGTAGGCACCCTGTCCCCGCTGAAAGAATATTGGCACTCCGCCTACCGACTTAAATGCACGAACCGGCGAATTGACACCGCCGGGAATGTATTTCTGAGAGAGTTCGAATAATTGTTGGTTACGTGAAGTCATGGGATCGCTCATAAGGGTGGTGGATAGAGTGTCGAGTTTGAGTGATTAATCGAGAAAAATTTTCAGCTGCAGACTGAGTGTCAAGAACAGCAAAAAGTGAGCCGCTCGCGGCTATTGCATCTGCACCATGACGGATCAAGTCCGCGACATGGGGCAGTGTAATCCCGCCAATAGCCACCACTGGAACATGCAGCATCTGTCGCGACTGTTGAAGCAGGCTCATGGATGCAGTCACTGTATTAGACTTGGTGGATGAAACAAAAAACGCGCCGAAAGCAACATAGTCAACGCCCTGCTTCTCGGCTTCAGTGGCAAGCTCCATCTGATTGTAACAGGAGACTCCAATAATTTTCTCAGGTCCGAGCGTGTGTCGCGCAGACGCTACGGGGATATCGTCTTGACCTAGATGTATCCCGTCTGCGCCGACAGCAACAGCAAGATCGAGATGGTCATTAATGATGAGGGGGACATTGTAACTTCGGCAAAGATTAAGCAACGACAGCGCTTGTTCAAGGAGCAGTCCAGCCCCGGCTGACTTGTTGCGATACTGGACCAGGCGTGCCCCACCTTCTAGCACCTGCTGAGTCATTTTAACTAAGACAGAAGTATCAGCCACGTCTGGCGTGACAGCATACAGACCTTCAATTCTTTGCGGCAATATGTGTTTTGTCACCGTTTTCAGCATCAGTCGTATCGTAAGCCCAGAATAACCGGTCTGGTAGATATTGCCCCATTCCAGGTCGGAAGCCTGCCTTCAGGGTTCGCCATGTGTACTCTTGTGCTTCATACACGCACTCAGCGATGGGAAGTCCATTAGCGATAGCCGCTGCAATGGCTGAGGCGAGCGTGCAGCCAGAGCCGTGGTAGGAACCAGCAAGCCGGGGCCAGGAATCTGATCGGACCGCTACATCCGATTGGTATAAGGTATTTATAACCTGCGTTGTATTTTCATGAGTACCCGTGATGAGCACGTATTCACAGCCCATGCCGAGGAGCCTCTGGGCACATTGGTGCAGGTCTGGTGAATCGTGATCATCTTCATCGTGCTGTGCCAGTCGCCGTGCTTCCATGCTATTGGGAGTGATAATGGTGGCTTGGGGAATCAGCAGCTCACGCATTGTTGCCAACATATCTTCGTTGGCAAGTTCGTCACCACGTCCGGAGGCGAGTATTGGATCAAGAACCAGAGGGATGTCGGGATAATCAGAGATTACCTCCGCAATGGCCATAATGATCTCAGCACTTCCCAGCATCCCAATCTTGAAAACATTCACTGGCATATCTTCCAGCACCGCACGGGCCTGATCTGAGACCCACTCTGGATCCAAGGGCATGATCTCATCTACGCCGGCAGTATCTTGCACAGTAATGGCCGTGATGACTGATAGGGGATGGCAGCCCATGCTTGCAAGAGTCAGAATATCGGCCTGAATACCGGCCCCCCCGCTAGGATCGCTTGCAGCAAAAGAAAGTACGATGGGGGGTGGCTGAGACATGGGCTAATATCGTAAAATATTATTTTAACCTAAATCATTCCAATCATGACCACTACTGAAACACCATACCGCTGCTACATGTGCCTTATCTGTGGATTTATCTACGATGAAGCTGAAGGGTTACCGGGAGAGGGAATTCTCCCCGGCACACGTTGGGAAGACGTGCCGATGAACTGGACCTGCCCTGAATGCGCCGCGCGCAAAGATGATTTTGAAATGGTTGAAATCTGAATGCGTATTTTGCACACCATGCTGAGGGTGGGTAACCTAGAAAGGTCTATTGAGTTTTACACTGAAGTGCTGGGGATGAAAATGTTGCGCCGTAGGGATTACCCGGACGGGAAATTTACTTTAGCCTTTGTCGGCTATCAGGATGAGGAGGATGGTTCAGTATTGGAACTGACCCATAACTGGGGAGTGGAGAGGTATGATCTGGGTGGGGGTTATGGCCATATCGCAATCGAAGTGGATGACGCCTATCGCTCATGCGAGGAAGTAAAGAGACGTGGTGGAAAAGTCACGCGAGAAGCGGGACCGATGAAACACGGCGTTACGGTGATCGCTTTTGTAGAAGATCCAGACGGCTACAAGATCGAGTTCATTCAGAAAAAAGTAATACAAACTAATTGAAGCAAGACTCGCACGGGGTCGCCGTTAGTAGACCATCCTGCTAAGCCTTATCAATCAGACGAACCTCCTGCTGCGGGAAAGGAATCTCAATACCGTTATTTTGGAATTCTCGCCAGATCTCCATGTTGATATCGGAACGTAATCCAATCTGTCCCTCCTCCGGGTCGTTGATCCAGAAATGAAGTTCGAGATTAAGTCCGTTGTCGGCAAATTCCTTTAGAAATACCATTGGCTCCGGTTCGGAGATTACACGCGGTTGCTTGAGCGCTGCCTCCCGCATGACACGCATAGCTACTTCCAGCGGACTTCCATAACTGATCTGCACGGCAAGTGCCAGACGTACCCGGTTATCGGTATGTGTCTGCTTGATAAAGGTAGAAGTGATGAAGGTGTCGTTGGGAACGATGGACTCGACCCCGTCGAGGCCATGCAGCACTACATAGCGGTTGGTAAGGTCAACGACGCGGCCGGTATGATTATCAACGGTCACTATATCGCCAAGTCGTAGTGAGTGGTCCAGCAGGATAATGAAACCACTGACGTAGTTGCTGGCAATTTTTTGTAAGCCCAACCCCAGACCTACTCCGAGGGCGCCACTGAACACCGACAGCACAGTAATATCCACCCCAACGACTGGTAGCGTAAACAGCACGCTCAGCAGAATAAGCAGGGTGCGTGCAACCTTTGTCACGACCACTCTCTGGTTCATATCCATTGCTTCGATACGCATAACCCGTGACTCGAGTGAATTCGAGAGCCAGAGTGCCAGCAGCAAGCTGGCCGTCAATGCCAGTATCCCTTGAAGGATTAGCATTACTGAGAGTCGGTGCTGACCAACGTAAAAGGCCATAGCATCAAGCATGTCCAGTATCCCTGGCAGTATGCCAATGATATGCAGTGCTACGATAGTCCATGCGATCCAGCCGAGGGTACGCTCCCACGGATGGAGCCACTGCTGGTCGTGGAAAACTCGGCGGAGTATGAAGATGGTGACGCGAACCAGTGCCAGTGCGAAGAGTAATGGAATGACAATATTGAGCAGATGTGTCGGGTGCCAGTGATTGAGCATCCATCGGCCGAGAGCTACCAGGACGAGGGCTGAGATAGGAGTCATCAGCCGGTTAAAGTTCCTTGCGCTAATGACGGGTGTATTGTCCGCATTTACTTGCGAGCTGATGCGCTCAGCGAGCAGTCTCTGTGCTAACCAAGCAAGTCCCAGACTTAAGAGCAAGACACCAATCTGCCACAGCATGGTCACCTCTTGGATATCAGTGATCAGGCTGAGTAGTAGGCTGTGGATTTCGTTGTTGGGCGGCATAGGAGTGAGTCAGAACGAAGATTTATTTTAGCATGAGCTAGGAAGCGGATTGCGGACAGCTGTTACAGAAACACATGCTGCGGGGTCAGCGCTATGGTTACGAGCCTCAGTGTGCGGTGAGAGGTTCTTTGAGTCTGAGGATATATTCTTGGGCAGTGATTACTTCACCGCAAGTTCGAGTGCTGCAGCAAAAAAACAATCGGTACCATGAAGAGCGGGCGATAGCTGGAGATATCTCCCAGTGTCTAATGGAATCTTTTGCTGAGACAATAGGTCGGCGCAATTCAGCAGAGAATAACGAGGATGGTCGATCAGAAAGCGTTCAATGATTTCTTGATTTTCCTCGGGCAGAAAGCTGCACGTTGCATAGACGAGTCTTCCACCAGGCTTGAGCAAGTTAGATGCAGATGCAAGGATCGACGATTGTTTACGCTTCAGATCCTCGATGCTCTGAGGAGATTGCCGCCACTTTAAATCTGGATTTCTACGCAACGTACCGAGCCCGCTGCATGGTGCATCCACGAGAACCCGATCGATTTTCCCGGTCAGGCGTTTGACCTTGATGTCGTTCTCATTGGAGATCCGTTGTGGATGTAGATTGGATAGGCCGGAGCGTTTGAGACGTGGCTTTAAATTGTTGAGACGATTCTCGGAAATATCAAAGGCATAAACACGGCCTTGTGAGTGCATCAGTGCACCCAGCATCAGTGTCTTGCCGCCGGCGCCGGCGCAGAAATCCACAATCATGTCGTTGCGTTTTGGCGCAAGTAAGTAACCCAGTAGCTGGCTACCTTCGTCTTGTACTTCCACCCTGCCGGTTAGAAAGAGTTCATGGCGGTTGATGGTGGGCTTGCCGGGAAGACGGATGCCGCTCGGAGAGAAGGGAGTGGCCTCACATTCAATGCCATCTTTTTTTAAGGTTGCGAGCACTTCATCACGGGTAGTGAGCAAAATATTGACGCGTAGATCCAGTGATGCTGGTTGCAGCAGCGATCGTCCCAGGCTAAGAATGTCAGGATCTGTCATGCCTCCACGCAGCTTGTCCAACAGCCATTCAGGAAATTCAGACTGAATGGAAAGTGGCTGTGAGTCGGGTGTTTCCGCCTTGATCCCTGTAAGCCATTTAGCCTCTGATTCGCTGACGAGCGGCATCAGTTCGCGCATGTTCATACCTTGAAACTTAACCAGATAAGCAAGCAATAGCGGGCGAGGTGAGGTCGTTTTGGCGGCGTGCTCAAGGAAGAATCTGTGACGAAGAATACCGAACACTATTCCAGTAATGAAAGCGCGATCATTTAAGCCGAGCTCGGGACTGTCGCGGAAAAAGTGCCTCAAAATAGCATCAGCTGGATGCTCAAGCGGGAGCACGGCGCGTAGCGCGGCGGTAGTCATATCGAGGTGATCAGGGGTGAGACGCATCTATCAGAAATCCTACAAAGAAGTGAAGAGGGTGAAGGTCCCACATATAAGCAGAACCGAAGTCGCAAATGTCAAAATAGGGTATGGGTGAGGGCAATGATCGGTCTACACCCGGGTCACGGTAAAAGCTCAATCTCTAGACGGAGCCCACTTGCGTCACCAGAGCTTATTCTTGTGACCATATAATCTAACAGGAGGTCGCTTTCAGTCGACATGATACGCACCGGCAGCATGTAATAAGCAGGGGCAAGCCAG
Organism: Nitrosomonadaceae bacterium; assembly: GCA_037147395.1. Taxonomy (GTDB): domain Bacteria; phylum Pseudomonadota; class Gammaproteobacteria; order Burkholderiales; family Nitrosomonadaceae; genus VFJL01. The sequence continues at coordinate 17,354 of JBAWVG010000030.1, forward strand.
ATCTTGCGCACGAGCTTGTCATCTCCTTGTAGTTGCTTTGTCAGGACGATGGTCTCAAGTTCGCCTAGGGGCGTTTTCAGTGTCTCCTTATCAACCAAGTAATGTACGAGCTTGAGGGTCCTTCCATCTGTCTCATAGACCTCTAGAGGCCCATCATCCGGAGGGGGAGAGAACGCAAAACAATATAAAAAGCTTAGCCTGTCTTGGGTGCCGATTGGAAGAGGTTTTTGTTGCTCACTCCCTCTATTATTGATGTTCAGTAAGCCCTTCTCCCAGTCGAAAGTGGATACCCTTGGCAGCCGGTTGGGGCGTTGATCGAAGAAGCGACTTGGCTGTAGTCCCTGTTCGGTGATGGTGCCTACGCTATCGCGTAAAATATCACCTGACTGTGCCAGAGCCAGTAGACCGATGGCCCGAGTTGCGCTGCTGATTGCATAATTGCGGGTGCCATCCTCCTGCTTTATTTCCAGAGTGTCATTTGCTTCCCCTTCCAAGGCGCCTGATTTGATTGAGTAGCTGATAGCGATCCGGGTGGGTAGACCATCCGCTAGGGCAGAGAGACTCAGCCCACAAAGCAAGGCAAAAGCTAGGGCTCTCATCCGAGTAGTTTTGGTGAATTCAGGACCGAGTCATCCATAACGGCGCCACTCACCGAGACATGGTTATGAGAGAGCTGCAATCGATCTTCTAAGAACCAGCGTATGGCCTCAGGGTAGATTCGGTGTTCTTGTTGAAGGACTCTTGCAGAAAGTGTTTTCGAGGTGTCATCGGGCAGTACTGGGACTGCTGCCTGAGTAATGATGGGGCCATGATCAACCTGCGGCGTAACGAAATGCACGGTGCAGCCATGGATTTTTACACCAGCCTTTAAAGCGCGAGTGTGGGTGTCGAGACCGGGAAAGGAGGGTAGTAACGAAGGGTGAATATTCATCAGCCTTCCATGGTAATGCTCAACAAACGTGTCACCGAGAATGCGCATGAAGCCGGCAAGTGCAACCAAGTCAGGTTGAAAGGGGTCGATTACTTCTGCCAACGCCGTATCGAATGCCACACGATCTGGATGGGCCAACTGATCCACCACCCTCGTCTCGATTGAGTGCATTCTTGCGATCTCAAGACCCCCCGCCTCAGGATTGCTACTGATGACCGCAGCAATCCTAACCGGCAGGTGGGCCTCGATGAGTGCCTGCATATTGCTGCCGCGACCGGAGATCAAGATGACAAGGGACTTCATGGGAGCAGTAGGGCAGACCCGATTCGTTGCTTACTCGATTATGGTTTGAGCTGCGCCGGCATCACGCTCTCGGATGGTGCCGATGTGCCATACAGTTTCACCTGCAGCATTCAGTATTCGCTTTGCCTCCTCAACGTTTTCTGGGGCAATGATCAGCGCCATTCCGATGCCACAGTTGAATACTCTGTGCATCTCGCTATCAGTTACATTGCCTTCCTGTTGAAGCCAGTGGAAAAGGGGAGGCATCTCCCATGCAGACTTCTGCAGCACTGCGGTGACGTTTTCAGGTAATACGCGAGGAATATTTTCTACCAACCCACCGCCAGTGATATGGGCCATACCTTTGATCGGCAGATGCCGCATCAGTTCTAGCAGGGACTTCACATAAATACGGGTTGGGGTCATGATCATGTCCCCTAACGCCGTACCGTTAAAATCAGTAGACAGGTCTGTGTGGTTCTTTTCAAGAATCTTACGAATTAGCGAGTACCCGTTAGAGTGTGCACCGCTGGAAGCCAAGCCCAACAGGGCATCACCCGGCTGGATAGTGAGTCCGGTGA
>JBAWVG010000031.1:0-18807 GCA_037147395.1 Nitrosomonadaceae bacterium
TTAATCTGGCGGTCACCCCCAAGATCCCACGACGTCTGGTCCGTCTTGAGGAGCTCGCGAATAATCTTTGGTACAGTTGGGACCGTTCTACGAGATCACTCTTCTCTCGTTTGCACCCTGGTCTGTGGGGCGCGGTCGGGCATAACCCCAAAGCCTTCCTTAAGCGTGTTGACGAGTCTCTCCTACTCGAGGCAGCAGAGGACCAGGTCTTTCTGGCGAACTTCAACAGCATACTCTCCTCCTACGATTCTTATCATTCAGAGCCGCTTCGGCATACCGGTCCGGAAGGAATGGGTCCTCACGACCAAGTGGCTTACTTCTGCTTCGAGTTTGGTTTCCATGAAAGTTTTCCGATCTATTCGGGCGGACTCGGTATCCTCGCGGGGGACCACTGCAAGGCCGCGAGCGATCTACGGCTACCCTTTATCGGGGTCGGACTGCTCTACCGTCAGGGATACTTCTTCCAGTCGATCGATAACCAGGGTAATCAGCAGGTCACCTATACCGACTCGGATTTTGAAGACTTACCGGTGATGCCGGTATTACATGAGGACGGGTCTGAGGTTCGAGTCGAGGTGGATCTGCCGAACAGGAAGGTCTTGATACAGGTATGGCAGGCTAGGGTCGGTCATGTGACTCTTTATTTGCTCGATACCGACCTCCCTGAGAATTCACCCGAGGACCGTGATATTACCCACCAGCTCTATGGGGGTGATAAGTCGATGCGTATCGAGCAGGAGATCATACTCGGTGTGGGTGGGGTGAGGGCGCTGGAAGCGGTTGGGATGAGACCGACGGTCTGGCATATCAATGAGGGTCATGCTGCATTCATGATGCTCGAGAGGATGCGTAACCTCGTTCATCAGGGACTGGACTTTGCAACAGCGCTTGAAGCAGTATCGGTGAATACGGTATTTACAACTCATACCGCAGTCCCCGCGGGTCATGATCACTTCAGTGAAGACATGATGCAAACCTATTTTGAGGGGTTCTATGGTGATCTGAGAATTGCTCGAGAGGATTTCATGGCATTGGGACATGTTCCCGATAGCCCTGACTTTAATATGACCGCTCTGGCACTTCGTAGCTCGCGATCGCATAACGGGGTGAGCAGAATACATGGACATGTGTCGGCACGTATCTGCAAGGATTTATGGCCTCAGATCGAGCCGGAAGAAAACCCCATGGACTACATCACCAATGGGATTCATGTTCCGACCTTCCTCGCTCAGGAGTGGTCCGATCTGTTCGACCGCCATCTCGGACACGAGTGGCGTAACAAGATGTGTGATACCGATTACTGGTCACGGATCGAGACCATACCAGACCATCAGTTCTGGAGTGTTCGGCAATCTTTAAAGTCTCAGATGCTGTACGGGATACGGTCACACCTCTCAGTTCAGAATGCGCATAACCATGGATCTGATGCGCACCTTGATCGGTTACTCAGGCTGATTGATCCGACCAATCCGAATATCCTGACCATCGGATTCGCACGACGTTTCGCCACCTATAAACGAGCCACACTGCTATTTGAGAATCTTGATTGGCTGCGTAAAATCATCCTCGACCAAGACCGTCCGGTTCTATTCATCTTTGCCGGTAAGGCTCATCCAGCGGACATCCCCGGTCAGGATTTAATCCGACGTATCAGCCAGGTGGCACGTATGCCAGAGTTTGAGGGTCAGTTGCTGCTGATCGCAGGCTACGACTTGAGACTCGCTAGGAGAATGGTCGCAGGGGTGGATGTCTGGCTCAATAACCCGGTATACCCGTTAGAGGCGAGTGGCACATCGGGCATGAAGGCCGGTATCAATGGGACCATTAACTTGAGTGTTCTGGATGGTTGGTGGGGTGAGGGATTCAATGGTAAGAATGGATGGGCCATCAAGCCGGGACCTGAGGACATGCCACCCACACTGCGCGATCAGGAGGAGAGTCAGACACTCTATGAGATCCTTCAGGATCGGGTGGTTCCACTCTACTATCACCGAGATAAGCTCGGTTACTCGCCAGAGTGGGTGAAGATGGCAAAGAACTCGATGATGTCTTTACTGCCGAGGTTTAATGCCACTCGGATGTTGGATGAATACCGTGACAAGTTCTATCTGCCCGCGATGAGGCAGGGTGCACGTTATACCGAGAATGGTTTTGAGGGGGCCAAGAGGGTCGCCTCCTGGAAGTCTCAGGTGAGGAGTGCTTGGGGTGGTGTGACGCTCAGAAGGCTTGATACACCCTGCAAGCGGATCAGCTTTGGTGACCCCGTCCATTTCAGTGTCTCTGCACGGTTAAATGGTCTGAGTCCGGATGATGTGGTGGTGGAGTTGTTGGTCTGTCGACAGTTCAAGGGGAGTAAGATCTGCGACTTCAAGCATTTTAGGTTTGACTCGATCGGGGTGGGTGAGTCGGGTGAGAATCTATTTAAACTCGATCTAGCGCCAGAACTATGTGGCAAGCTCGAGTATTACATCAGGGCCTATCCGTATCAACCCCTTCTCACACACCCGATGGAGATGGGTCTGATGGCCTGGTTATGAAATCAAGGGGGGTATGTTGAGATCTGTCAGGCCCTGATCTGATCGCGAGCAAGCTCATAACCGGTGCTACGACCTCCCCCCGGCATCTTTGTTAAAATACCGAGTGACAACAACTCGTTGATATCTCGAAGCGCGGTATCGGGTGAGCATTTTGCAAGGGAGGCATACTTGCTGCTGGTGAGTCTACCCTCGAATCCATCCGTCATTCGGTTGATCAACTTGATCTGACGTTCATTTAACGGCATGCCGGCCCAGCGCTGCCAGAGATTTGCCTTCAGTAGTACCCGAGACAGGGTTAAGTCCGCCCCCTGAAGGGCTCTCAATAGGCAACCCAGGAACCATATAAGCCAGTCTGTTACATCGAGACCGCCCTTCTGGGTACGCTCAAGAATGTCATAGTAGTCCCTACGTTCACGCTGGATCTGTGCCGATAAACTGTAAAACCGTTGAGTTGATTGATCGGCACGGGCCAGTGCCATATCGCAGACCGCTCGGGCGATGCGCCCGTTGCCATCATCGAATGGATGGACCGTCACGAACCAGAGATGTGCAATTCCTGCCTTAACCAGTGGGTCGTCCTTCTGGTCGTGGTTGAACCATGTCAATAGACGCGACATCTCTTCATTCAGTGAGTTCGCAGGTGGTGCTTCGAAGTGCACCCTCTGACGGCCTATCGGTCCCGATACCACCTGCATCGGCCCGGTTGAATCGTCTCGATAGCGTCCGGTGCAAATTGGCAGCATTCCGCTGTAGCCGGTCGGGAAGAGTGCGGCATGCCATCCAAATAACCGATCCGGTGTCAGCGGCAGGGGGTGGTTTGAGGTTGCATCGATCACCATCTCCACGACACCATCGATGTGTCGGTCGGAAGGTGCCAGGGCACCGATGTCTAGTCCTAATCGACGGGCGATCGATGACCGAACGTCCTCTGGGTCGAAGTGCTCTCCCTCGATCTCGCTGGTCTTGATCACCTCTTCGGTCAGTACCTGCAAGGTGGCCTGATCACGAAGTTCCAGTCCCAGGGTCTGCATCCGGCCCAATAGACTACCCTGTAGTCGATGAATTTGACCCATCAGACTCATCAATGGCTGGATGTCATAGTGCCATTGAGGCCAGTGATGGTGTTGCCAGAGGTAATTTTTTTCTCCGCTTTTCATGCGGAGATTATAGTATGGAATCTCCGCAAAAGAAAACTATTCTCCGCATAAGTTGCGGTGATTATGTGGATTATTCGCCGCACATGACCCTTCAACCCTTCACGCGACCGTCTGGGATACCGGCAGACCAGAGGCGAGCGATCGGTATATTTCAGAGTAGGATTCAGCACTGACTCGCCAGCTCAAGTCCTTGGACATGCAGTTCTTCTGCAGACGTCTCCATGCGGGTTTGTCGCGGTAGAGGGTGCTGACTCGACGGATGCCAGCCAGAAAATTATTCGCATTCATCGATTGAAATAAGAATCCGCTTGCAGTGCCGTCTGACAGCGTGGAGGGAATGCAGTCGACCACGGTATCGATCAGACCACCGGTCGCGTGAACCAGTGGGGGTGTTCCATATCGCTGGCTGTATAACTGGTTTAGGCCGCACGGCTCGAACCGTGAGGGCATCAGGAAGCAATCTGAACCGGCCTCGATCAGGTGCGATAGAGATTCATCAAATCCGATACTGACCGAAATCTTCCCGGGGTAGTTCCTAGCGAGCTGCATCAGTTGACTCTCCAGAGCAGGCTCACCGCTGCCGAGGACGACCAACTGAGCGGGGGTTCTGGTCAAGTGAGGAGCGACCTGTAACAGCAGATCGCTCCCTTTTTGATGAGCGATTCGACTGACCATCCCAAACAATAAAATATCCGGGTCGACCGTGAGTCCGAGAGACTGCTGCAGGGAGCGCTTATTGGCGGACTTGTTGTTGATCTTGCTTAAGCTGTAGTGCCTGATCAGGTGGGGATCACTCGATGGGTCCCACTCAAGGGTATCGATACCATTAACGATACCACTGATTTGGTTACGACGACCCGACAGCAATCCCTGTAATCCGAATCCCAGTTCTGAGGTCTGGATCTCGCGCGCATAAGTCGGACTGACGCTGACAATGTGATCGGAATAGTAGAGACCGGCCTTCAGGAAGGACATCTGCCCATAGTACTCAAGACCATTGATATTGAAGCTATCCGCGGGGAGACCCAATTGGGCCACGCTACCGGGTGGGAATACCCCCTGAAAGGCGAGGTTATGGATCTCCATCAGTGTGGCAGACCTCTTCCCACGATGAGTGTTCAGATAGGCGGGTGTGAGTCCGCTCTGCCAGTCATTACAGTGAACCACCTGGGGCCGCCACTGGAGTGGACTGGCGTCGGATGAGAGTATTGCACCGACCCTTGAGAGTAGACCGAACCGGAGCGCGTTATCTGGCCACTCGTGGCCAGAGGGGTCCATGTAAGGTCCTCCCTCACGTTGATAGAGACCCGGGCAATCAAGAATGATGACTGGAATCTCTCCCGAGTCCCCCACCTGTAACTTAGCCGACAATAGAGTCGCCGGTGGGAAATGCGCCAGGGGACCGAGATCGGCTAACCGACGTTTGTTTTTCAATCCAGACATCACCTGCGGATAGCCTGGGATGAGCACCCTCACATCCACACCTAACTGACGAAGCGCCGATGGGAGTGATGAGCTGACATCACCCAGTCCCCCTGTCTTGATCAGTGGGTGGATCTCGGGCGTGATGAAGAGAACACTCAGAGGGGAGTGGGATGTCTTTCGGAGCATGGGATGATGCTGATATTGATGGTGAGACCTTGTCTGGATCCGTCTCTAACAGTTCTTCTTAAAGTGATTGATCAGACCATTGCTAGACGAGTCGTGTCCGGTTACGGGGAAGTCTCCCTCAAGTTCCGACAGGATGGTCCCGGCCAGTTTCTTACCCAGCTCGACTCCCCACTGATCGAATGGATTCACATTCCAGATCACGCTCTGTACAAATACCTTGTGTTCAAACATCGCGAGCAGAGATCCCAAAGTTTTAGGATCGAGCCTCTTGAAGAGGATGGAGTTGGAGGCGTGATTGCCTGAGAAAATTTTGTGTGGGAGTAATTTTTCCAGCGCATCCGAAGACATTCCCTGTGAGACAAGTTCATCACGGACCTCGCTCTCTGTCCTACCCTTCATCAGTGATTCGGTCTGCGCGAAGAAGTTTGCCATCAGGAGGGTGTGATGATTGCCGATCGGATTTTGGCTCTGGCAGGGTGCCAGAAAGTCTGATGAGATGATCTGATTGCCCTGGTGGAGTAACTGGTAGAACGCATGCTGACCATTGGTCCCAGGCTCACCCCACAGGACCACCCCGGTGCTGTAATCGACAGATCTACCATCACGGTCGGTGGTCTTTCCATTACTCTCCATCTCGAGTTGTTGAAGATAAGCCGGTAGTCGGTGGAGAGACTGATCATAGGGCAGTACCGCGTGCGTGGTCGCGCCACAGAAATTGATCTGCCAGATGCCGATGAGGGCAAGAATGACGGGTAGATTTTTTTCGAGTGGGGTGCTCTTAAAGTGGTGATCCATCCGACTCGCCCCATCCAGCAACTGATAGAAATTCTCCATCCCGATTGCAATCGCGATCGGCAGTCCAATGGCAGACCAGAGTGAGTATCGACCCCCCACCCAATCCCAAAACTCGAACATATTGATCGGGTCGATACCGAATCTTTTAACCTCCTCGCGGTTGGATGAGACGGCGATGAAGTGGCTTGCGATGTCCTTCTCCCGACCACCATGGGCGATGAACCACTCACGGGCAGAACGTGCATTCGTCATGGTCTCCTGGGTGGTGAAGGTCTTTGAGGAGATGATGAAGAGCGTGGTCGCGGGGTTCAGAGATTTTAGGGTCTCTGTCAGATGAGTCCCATCGATATTGGACACAAAGTGAGTCACGATCTGGCTGGAAGTGTAGGGCTTTAGTGCATCGACCACCATCGATGGACCTAGATCGGATCCGCCGATACCGATACTGACCACATCGGTGAAACGGCTGCCAGAGTATCCCTTCAATTCACCCGATCTGATTGCTTGGGTGTAACTGTCCATCTGCATCAGAACCCGCTTAACCGAGGGCGTGATATCGACTCCGTCCAGATGGAATGGTCCCTCTCCTCGGAGAGCGACATGGAGTGCTGCTCGGTTCTCGGTATTGTTAACCCTCTCACCTCGGAACATCTTTCCGATCCATTCTTCCAGACCTTGCTGTCGAGCAAGTGTCATCAAGAGTGTCATGCTCTCAGAGTTGATGGGCTGCTTGGAGTAGTCGATCAGGATATCGTTAAAGAGTAGTGAGAATTTATCGAATCGATCTTCATCCTGATCGAACAGATCCCGTAGGTGAAAACCCGATAGAGTCGTTCGGTGATCGTGTAGCGCATTCCAAGCGGGAGAATGTGTGAGTGTCGACATAGTGCGATCCTGTTCTTATAAAGTATTTGTGTCAGAGTCTCTCGAATACCGCTGCGATCCCCTGTCCACCACCGATACACATCGTCACCAGTGCGTAACGTCCGCCGGTACGGTGTAGCTCGTAAATTGCTTTGACGGTGAGGATACAACCGGTCGCCCCGATCGGATGACCCAGGGCCACTGCACCCCCATTGGGGTTCGTTCTTAATGGGTCGAGATGTAACTCTCTCACCACCGCACAAGACTGTGCTGAGAAGGCCTCGTTGGATTCAACCACATCCATGTCGGATACAGAAAGTCCTGCCCTTTTAAGAGCGTTCTTCACGGCCGTGACCGGGCCGATCCCCATGTACTTGGGGTCGACCCCTGCATGACCGTAAGAAACTAATCTCGCCATGGGCTTGAGTCCACGGGCCTCGGCCGCACCTCGTTCCATCATCACGACTGAGGATGCGCTGTCATTGATACCGGATGCGTTTCCAGCGGTGACCGTGCCGGTCTTTTGGAAGACCGGTCTTAGGCCGGATAAAGATTCGATCGTCAGGTCCGATCGTGGGTGCTCGTCCGTGTCAAAGATCGTCGTACCTCGACGGCTCTTTAACTCGATCGGTAGGATCTGGCTCTTGAAGTAACCATTCCGGATGGCATGGTTAGCCCGTCTGTGACTCTCTAGTGCAAAGAGATCTTGCTCCTCTCTGCTGATACCCCATTTGGCGGCGATATTCTCAGCAGTGACCCCCATATGAACCTTGTCAAAGGGGTCTGTCAATGCACCGACCATCATGTCGATGCTACTGACATCGTTCATTCTCTGCCCCCATCTGAGTGTGGGTAGTAAGTATCCCCCCCGGCTCATGGACTCGGATCCACCGGCCACTGCCACATCGGTGTCTCCCAGCAGAATATTCTGTGAGGCAGAGATGATGGCCTGTAGACCGCTACCGCATAACCGGTTCAGTGTCAGTGAGGAGATGGTCTGGGGGAGCCCCCCCTGGATAGAGGCCACACGTGCAAGATACATATCCCGTGCTTCGCCATGGATGACATTGCCAAAGACCAAATGACCCACCTCATCAGGATCAATCCCGGCACGTCTGACAGACTCCCTCACCACGAGCGCAGCTAGTTCAGTGGCGGGGGTGTCCTTGAGAGATCCACCATAATCACCGATAGCGGTTCGAATGCCGCTCAGTATCACGACCTCGCGAGTGGTCATGAGGTCTCTCCTGATTGGGAGAGTGTTTGATTTTTTTGTCGGTTCATCGTGGGATAGATTTTTTCAGATCGGTTGCATCATTTGTGAGTGAATATGGCAATGGTATCTTTATTCTCTAAGGATAGGATAATCCCAGCCAGTGGTGTGAGAGTAATCACGATAGAATCTGGCATGACCACCCATAACTCTCCGAAGCGGGCGATGGATCCTAGTTTATCTAGATTACTGTTGATTTAGTAGGTGAAGCCGCAGCTGAGTGATTCATCATAGTCTCTCGTAGCAGACCCTATCGGTGTACTTGATTTAACTTGTCATGATCCGCCTGTTTGTTCATCTCATCGAACTCGACCATGTCTTAACAGGCTCTGAGTTTAATCAGCAGTAGACATTCCTGAGCCGGATTAAAGCACACCCAATACAGCTTGCATGATCGTACCATTATTGATACGATCCAGTCATGAGTTCACCCACCCTAGAGGTTAGATTCTTTGCGAGTGTGGGCGGCTCTGAGCCTGTCAGGGAGTGGTTGAAATTGCTTCCGGCGATTGATCGGCGGACCATCGGTGAGGATATCAAGACGGTTCAGTTCGGATGGCCTCTGGGTATGCCGCTGGTGCGTAAGGTCGATAAAGACCTCTGGGAGGTACGGATTCATCTGACAGGTCGGATCGCACGTATTCTTTTTACGGTGATGGGTAATGTGATGGTTCTTCTTAGTGGATTTATCAAGAAATCACAGTCCATCCCACAAGACGAGTTGGATCTAGTCAGGTTCAGACTCAAACAACTCAGGAGCGCTCAATGAAGACACACATCGGTAGTAACTTTGATGAATTCTTGGATGAAGAGGCCCTCTTGGAAGGAGCGACTGCTGTGGCCATTAAGAGGGTGGTTGCTTGGCAGATCGAGCGGGAAATGAAGGCTCAGAAGTTAACCAAGACCGCGCTCGCGGCCAAGATGAATACCAGTCGTGCAGCACTCAACCGATTACTAGATGGTACGGATACCAGTCTGACACTAACGACCCTCTCGAGTGCAGCCAGTGCATTGGGCAAGAATCTGAAGATTGAGCTGACGACGGCTTGAGAGTGGTTTCATTCAGGCTCGTCTCAAGTTAAATCTTCTGAGCTACTTGAGGTCTTCCAGATTGGTTACATCATTTTGTAGTGAATATGGCAATGGTATCTTTATTCTCTAAGGATAGGATAATCCCAGCCAGTGGTGGGAGAGTAATTACAATAGAATCCTGCATGCCCATCCACGATTCACCGGTACTGGTGATACATCCTAAATTGCCCAGATTGCTACCTCCGTAGTGGGTCGAGTCACTATTAAATATTTCATGATAGTTTCCCTCAGAGGGGACTCCGATACGATATCCCAGACGGGGTACTGGGGTGAAGTTGAGAATGACCATTACGAATGATCCATCCACCGCCCGTCGGAGATAACTGATCACGGAGTTATCGGCGTCGTGGCAGTCGATCCATGAGAATCCTTCTGACGAGAAGTCGAGCTGGTGCAGCGATGGGACACTCTTGTAGAGATTGTTCAGGTCGCGTAACTCTGATCTAACACCGTTATGATGATCGCAGGCAAGTAGTTCCCAGTCTAATTCACGTCCGGCATTCCACTCGTTCCACTGTGCAATCTCGTTACCCATGAAGTTGAGCTTCTTGCCTGGGTAGGTCATTTGGTAGGCGAATAGCAGACGGAGGTTAGCGAACTTCTGCCAGTCATCGCCCGGCATCTTATTTAGGAGTGATCGCTTTCCATGGACCACCTCATCATGCGAGAAGGGGAGCATAAAGTTTTCGGTATAGGAGTAGAGCTGACCGAATGTCAGGCGGTCATGATGGAAACGACGGTGGACCGGGTCCTCCCCCATGTAGGCCAGGGTGTCATTCATCCATCCCATATTCCACTTCATCGAGAACCCCAACCCACCCGAGTAAGTGGGTCGTGATACGGCCGGCCATGCGGTCGATTCTTCAGCCAGTGTGAGGGATCCTGGAAACTCCTCATGGAGCATGATATTTAACTCTCTCAGGAGATCGATCGACTCGAGATTCTCCCTTCCACCATACTTATTGGGCAACCACTCTCCCTGCTTACGAGAGTAGTCCAGGTAGAGCATCGACGCGACTGCATCCACCCTGAGGCCATCGAAATGAAATTCAGACATCCAGTAATGAGCGCTCGAGAGTAGGAATGACTTAACCTCATTACGCCCATAGTTAAAGATATAGGTACCCCAGTCCTGGTGGAATCCAAGTCTGGGATCCTCATGCTCGAAGAGGGGCGTTCCGTCGAAACGTGATAGCGCAAAATCATCTTGTGGGAAGTGTGCAGGCACCCAGTCGAGGATGACACCGATCCCGCTACGGTGACAGCAGTCGATGAAGAGTTTCAGATCATCGGGTGATCCATAACGGCTGGTAGCTGCGAAGTAGCCGGTAGTCTGGTATCCCCAAGATTCATCGAGAGGGTGCTCAGAGATGGGCAAGAGTTCGATATGGGTATAACCCATCTCGAGTACATAGGGGACCAACTCTTGGGCTAGATCTCGGTAGCTGTATGGTGTCCCATCGGGGTGTCTCTTCCATGACCCGATATGGATCTCATAAATATTGAGGGGCGCGTGCAGCCAATCCCAATGAGCTCTCTTTGACATCCAATCCTGATCCTGCCAGTTCATCAGGGTGGGGGTGGGTGTTCGTGCGGCAGTTCCTGGGCGGATCTCGTACCGGTTGGAGTAGGGGTCAGTCTTCAGGATGATGGATCCGCTGTCGCGGTTACGGATCTCGTACTTGTAGAGTGAGTCAGGAGGGAGTTCGGGTATGAAGATCTCCCATACACCACTCGATGAGTGAGACTTCATCGGGTTCATCCGTCCATCCCAACGGTTGAAGTCACCGACTAAGCTGACCCTCTCAGCATTCGGTGCCCAGACCGAGAAACGGACCCCCTGGATACCGAGGATTTGTGTGGTGTGAGATCCGAGTGTTCGGTAAGACTGCCTCAGGCGACCCTCGTTAAAGAGATACAGGTCATGATCAGAGATCTGTGGTGGGAATGAGTAAGGGTCATGAGATTCATATACCGATGAGTGACCCGATTGGTTCGTCTCCTCGACTCTGATGAGGTAGGGGGTGTCGATCTTTGAAGGGGTAGACCACTCGAAGACTCCCTCTGGGTGAACACGGATCATCTCCTTAAAGTCCCCATCCGATTTAATCCAGACGCGGCTGGAATGGGGACGGAATACCCTGACGAGGGAGAGACCCTGATGGGGATGGAGCCCTAAAAATGAGTGGGGGTCACTCAGACGTGCGGACAGTAATGATCTGAGTAAGGGTTCGGATTTAACCGGCTTGGTCGACTTCATGGGGCTGGGTTGCATGTTCAGAATTATAGCTTGCATGTGGCCCTTGATCCGTCTGAAATTTGAGTGGTTAAGGACGCGTTCATTCAGGCAGGGGGGTCACAGGCATCCACTCAGATGATTACCTCGACCTGTCCGGTCATTACGCTGTCAGTGGGAGGAAATTCACAGACTTTCTTAATTGAGATTAAGTGCCATACTGTATTGGAATGTCTAAAGATCACGATCGGAGCGGTGAAGGCACTTGAACTCATACCCAAAGAAGCAAGAGTCGGATCTGCGTTTCCATAGTCAGATCACACGTAACGCGATATCACTGATACTGGCCGGTGGTCGGGGTAGCCGTCTGCACCAGCTCACGGACTGGCGTGCAAAGCCTGCCGTCCCGTTCGGGGGTAAGTTTCGCATCATCGATTTCCCCCTCTCGAACTGTGTGAACTCCGGCATCCGTCGTATCGGTGTCGCGACCCAGTACAAGGCACAGAGCCTGATCAGTCATATCCAGCATGGTTGGGGATTTCTGGATGGAAGGTTCAAGGAGTTTGTCGAGTTGCTGCCGGCACAGCAGAGGACTGAGGAGGCCTGGTACAGGGGGACCGCAGATGCGGTCTTTCAGAATCTGGACATCCTGAGACGTCATCAGCCCAAGCATGTTCTTATCCTGGGTGGGGACCATGTCTACAAGATGGATTACAGCAAGCTACTTGCCGAGCATGTGGAGCGGTCTGCCGATATGACGGTCGCCTGTCTTGAGATGCCGGTCAGTGAGGCCAGCGCATTTGGCGTGATGGGGATTGATGATGAGGGTCGTGTCACCAGTTTTTCTGAGAAGCCGTCCATGCCAGAGTCTATTCCAGGCAAGCCCGATCAAGCACTGGTCAGTATGGGGATCTACGTATTCAACGCGGCATTCCTGTTCGAGCAGTTGATACGGGATCATGATGATCGTGATTCATCACACGACTTTGGTAAGGACATGATCCCATACATGGTTCCCCGTCATCAGATCTCGGCACACCGTTTTTCAAATAGCTGCGTCAATATGGTCTCGGGGGTTCCTTACTGGAGAGATGTCGGGACGGTGGACTCTTACTGGGAGGCGAATCTCGGTCTGACCCACGTGACACCGGACCTGAATCTGTACGATGAGGATTGGCCGATATGGACCCACCAGGAGCAGCTCCCTCCTGCGAAGTTTGTATTTGATGATGAGGATCGGAGGGGTCAGGCATTAGACTCAATGGTCTCTGGGGGTTGTATCATCAGCGGATCGACGGTACGACGCTCTCTACTCTTTTCTAATGTACAGGTCAGAAGCTTCAGCAGTATCGAGGACTCGGTGATACTTCCGAATGTCGATATTTCACGACATGCCAGACTGAGGAGGGTGGTGGTCGATAAGAATTGCATAATACCCGAGGGCCTGACGGTGGGATTCGATCCTGATGAGGACCGTAAGAGGTTCTATGTGACAGAGGGTGGAATCACTCTGATCACCCCAGAGATGCTCGGGCAGAGGGTTCACTATGTCAGGTAGTGAGGCACTCTATTCTGGAATTTTTTTGATCAGTTCCAGAATGCTTCTTTCAACTAAATTTCCAAAAAAATCATAACCCAGATGCAGCCCATAAATCTTGTCTTGATGTGGCATATGCATCAACCGGACTACCGTAACAACCAGACAGGAGAGTTCACTCTCCCATGGGTCTACCTGCACGCGATCAAGGATTACACCGATATGGCCTACCATCTCGAGTCTCATCCGAGGGTCAAGGCGGTGGTGAACTTTGTGCCGGTACTGCTCGATCAGTTGGAGGACTATTCGGAGCAGTTCTCGACGGGTGAGATGCGTGACCCATTACTCCGATTGCTGATCCGTGAGGATCTCGGTCAGGTCTCTGAGGGTGAGCGTTTGCAGATCATCGATAGCTGCTTCCGTAGCAACCATACCCGGATGCTTCAGCCCTACCCGGCCTATCAGAGGTTATATGAGATTTACTCGGGTCTGAGTACACATGGGAACGCTCAACTGACTTATCTATCCGGACAGTATCTGTCCGATCTCCTGGTCTGGTACCACTTGGCATGGACCGGTGAGAGTGTGAGGAGGGGCAATGAGGTGGTCGCGAGGCTGATGGCTCAGGGGGTGAACTTTAGTCGGTCAGACCGGGTTGAGTTGTTCGAACTGATGGGTAGATTAATCCAGGGGCTGATCCCTCGTTACAGAGCGCTTGCAGAGTCGGGTCAGGTCGAACTCTCGACCACTCCCCATTACCACCCCCTGTCACCGCTCCTGATTGATTTTGAATCCGCACACGACAGCCAGCCGGGTGTGGGCCTTCCTGTTGCAGCGGTTTATCCAGGTGGGCGTAGCCGTGTCTCAATCCAATTATCTTCAGCGATCCAGAGCCATGAGCGTCGATTCGGAAGTCGCCCGACCGGGGTGTGGCCAGCAGAGGGGGCGGTATCGACTCCGTTGCTTGAGATCCTGTCTGACCAAGGATGTCGATGGAGCGCGAGTGGTGAGGGGGTGTTATTAAATAGCCTACACCGATCCTACCCCGATCGGTCGTTCCAGAATCGGGGGGAGTACCTCTACCGTCATTATCGGGTCCAGGGGGTGGGGGGTCTTTTGGACTGCTTCTTCCGTGATGACAAGCTCTCAGACATGATCGGTTTTGAGTATGCAAAGTGGTTCGGTCGTGATGCTGCGCACCACCTGGTCCACTCCTTAGAGCAGATCGGTCATGATGCAGGGGACGGACCGGCTCCGGTGGTGAGCATCATTCTGGATGGCGAGAATGCGTGGGAATACTATCCTTACAATGGTTATCACTTCTTTAATGATCTGTATGAAATGCTAGAAGATCATCCACTGGTCCGTAGTACTCACTATGCTGAGTATCTGTCCTCTCCAGAATGTCCAAAACCAGAGAATCTTCCTATCCTGTCATCGGGTAGTTGGGTCTATGGAACATTCTCCACATGGATTGGCGATTACGATAAGAACCGTGCATGGGACCTTCTGTGCTCTGCCAAGAATAGTTATGACCTGGTGATTCAGAGCGGTCGTCTGACAGAAGAGGAGAGGATGGATGCGGACCGTCAGCTATCTTCTTGCGAGAGTTCGGACTGGTTCTGGTGGTTGGGAGATTACAACCCTCCTAATGTGGTGGAGGGTTTTGATCGTTTATTCCGAGACAAATTATCCAGTCTGTATGCCCTCTTGAAGTTACCTCAGCCGTCATCTCTACTCGAGCCGATCAGTCGTGGCAGTGGACACCCCGAGTCGGGTGGGACGATGAGACGCGGGAATCAGGATTGATTAATGTCTGAACCGGTCTCGCTCTTATTTGGGGTTCATGCTCACCAGCCCGTGGGTAATTTCCCAGAGGTGATCGATGATGCTCATAACCGGTGTTACAGACCCTTTCTGAAGGTTCTTCATGGACATCCTGACTTTCATTTTGCGGTCCATTTTTCTGGATGGTTACTCGACTACCTGTTCGAACGATTCCCTGAGGATATGAATCTATTGAGGGAGATGGTGGAACGGGGTCAGGTCGAGTTATTTGGTGCAGGTGATACAGAACCGGTCTTGGCCGCTATCCCGAATCGTGACCGTATCGGTCAGTTGGAAAGATTCTCCAATAAGCTCGAAACAAGATTAGGCAGTCGTCCTCAAGGGGCCTGGCTGACAGAGAGGGTGTGGGAGTCGACGGTGGTTCCATCGCTTGTTGAGTGTGGGATGAAGTATGTCATCGTGGATGATTATCACTTCCTCTGCTCCGGTAAGGATCTCTCTGAAATGGATGGTTACTTTTCCACCGAGGAGGATGGGAGGAGGTTGGATCTCTTCCCGATATCAGAGTCCCTACGGTACAAACTTCCATTCTCACCGGCCGGTGATGCGGTCTCATATATCGAGTCCCTGTCAGGGGGAGAGAGATCAAAGGCTGCCATCTATTTTGATGATATCGAGAAGTTCGGTATCTGGCCAGAGACCTTCCAGTGGGTCTATGAGGAGGGTTGGCTTGACCGGTTCGTTAGTGGTGTGGTCGCATCTTCAAAAATTCGTTCCTGTCACTACCGGGATTATCATTCTTCTGAAAGAACGCACGGTGTGGTCTATCTTCCGACGACGTCCTATATCGAGATGAATGAGTGGACCCTCCCGGCAGATCGTGCGGGAGTTTACTCAGGACTGGTTCAGCATTCGAAGGTGGGGGGAAGCTATGATCAGGACAAGCCCTTCCTGAGGGGGGGTATCTGGAAGAATTTCTTCTCGATTTACCCAGAATCGAACTGGATGCATAAGAG
Organism: Nitrosomonadaceae bacterium; assembly: GCA_037147395.1. GTDB lineage: Bacteria > Pseudomonadota > Gammaproteobacteria > Burkholderiales > Nitrosomonadaceae > VFJL01. The sequence goes on from JBAWVG010000031.1 coordinate 15,907, forward strand.
GATGTTGGGCCTGTCATCCAGACTGGATGGTCTGCCGAAGGCGCTTCAGACCAATGAGATGAGGGGGCACTTATACGAGTCCCAATCGAATGATGCTTACTGGCATGGTCTGTTCGGGGGGCTGTATCTACCGCACCTGCGTCGTGCGGTCTATAAGGCATTGGTCAGGCTCGAGTCTGTGATGGACGAGTGCTCACCACGACCGGATCACTTTATTGAGGATACGGATCTTGATGGGGTGGGTGAGGTCTATCTGCAAAATGGTACGGTCCAATTGGTACTTAAGTTAGATGGCTTTGCATCGGTCTGTGAGATGGATTCTTATCCACTCGGGCATAACTTTGGTGACACCTTGAGACGGCAGTCTGAGCATTATCACAGGCGGATTTTGGAGGGTGTTACGGGGTCGGTCGGGGGGTCAGTTGGGGGTATTGTCTCTGCACATGATCGTGTGCATTTTAAGCATGAGATCAGTCAATCCGATCTGGAGATTGACGACCACCCACGTTCTTTATTCGTTGACCGGTTGGAGGGGGTATTCATGCACTACCGGTATCAACTGTCTGATGATGGTGTTCACTTTAAGGCGGAGGGGTCTGGTACTTCGGTTGCAAAACTTTTTGAGATTTGGGGTGATCGGGTCGATGTCTCTTACCATTTCACGGGGGAATTGGTCGGTCATTTCAGTACCGAGATCAATCTCTCCATGCCGAGCTGTGATGGGTGGGGTGGGCGATATATCTATCTGGGAGAGATCACAGGTGGATTTGGTCAGCCGCTCGAGATCGATCAGATGGACCAGATTATTCTGGATGATGATGTACTCGGAGGAAGGCTAATCCTCCGAGCCTCATCACCGGTCAGATTGTCCGCTCATCCGCATTACTCAGTATCACAATCAGAAGGTGGCTTCGAGAGGATCATGCAGTCTGTGACTTTGATCCTTGCCTGGCCGGTCAGTCAGGCTAGGATAAACATCAGCATGGTAATCAGTGCTCGGGAGTGATCCGAATCAGTCGGAGCACTGATCCCCGGCCTCCCGCTCTCTAGATGAGAATCTGTCCGTTTTGTAAAAAAGGGCTTTTTTGAGGGATCTGTCTGAGGGTGTAATCGGCTGGTCGCGATCTACTGGCGCAGCTCTCTGCGGTCAAGGATCTCGCACTGGAGGAGCATTCTATTTCCGTAGTGTGCATCCGTGATATTGATTCCGATCGGGAAGAGGGTTCCATCCTTATGGCGGGCGACCGATTCAAAACGACCTGTGGGGTGGTTTAGGTGATCCTTCAGCATGTCCATGAAATGATCCGTATCCACTAACAAGTCCAGGTCCTTGATGGGGTGAGAGATGATGTCATCTCTCGAGTACCCGAGGCTATCGCAGCAAAGATCATTTGCATAGGCAACGCGTCCATTCCCATCCAAGATGAAGAGCGGGTTATTCTGCCTGGCCCTTCCGTATGATCTGGAATGCTCAAGATTTGTCATTTCAATTCTCCGTATCTGATATTTAAATTGAATCTCTGTTTCTAGGTGAGATCTGCTGCTAATTCAAGGGGAGGGGTAATCCTTTGGGTTGGCACCGGTCAGGAGTCCTATTGGTAGATCGAGGACTCATTCTCGTCATGAATCCACCCCCTTAATGCATCACCATCATGGAAGCCTCGTTGCTCAGCCAGGTAGTAAGTGGCCTCATCAATCTCGTCCGGACGAAAGTCCTGGATTAACCAGCTACGTGCCTGTTTGGCTGCGATCGAGCTTGGTCGATCTTCATCCATTCTGGGTGACTTTACAGAGAGTCCCCTCTGTACGGGTCCAGACATCTTCTTGTCCATTCTTGAAATTCCTCGTTATTGTTAACTGAGTTGGGTGACCTGATACAGGGCTAATCTTTATAATAAGATAATCATATCTTAAAGTACAGTAACTTTGAAACAAATTTAAAGGGATGTCAATTAACTCAGTAAAATACTTGTTAAGAGGCGTAATCCCTCAACAAAAAACTATTTCATCTTCGGCTTAAGATTGAACGGCCACGGCGCGAGATGAGTAGATCTTTAAAGTTCTTGGCCCTCAATTTTGAGCTTAATCAGATACTGCTGGATCATCGTGAGAGCCCTTTGCTCAGTTGCACTCGTAAACTCAAGACCAGCTCGTAGACACCGGGTTCCGTCCCTCTGAGTGCCCTCTGAGACAGACCTCACTTGAACACTCACTTTCGCAATTCCCACAGAAGTAAGATCAATAAGGCCTCCTTGATACTCAACGCCGATCTCAAAGGGAACTTCATGAGAGGGGCCAATAACGCGCATCCCACCTTGACTGATATTCTTGATGAAAGTATTTGAGAACACGCCTTCTGAAATGGGCAGTTTAAATTTAAGTTGGACATTTCCTGGGATATCGGTACGGAAGCACTCTCTCCTTTGGACGCGTCTCAAACACTTTGGAAATTTAGCCCTGAATGCACCCGCACCCTCGAACTCGATTTCATTGAGGTCTAAACACGTAAAATAAATCGGCACCTGATTCAGTAAAGAAGAGGCCTTTAAATTTTTGGATTTTACGGCTCTCAGGTTTGCTGCTGCATCTGCCCCACAATCGAATATGATCTCTCGACGCCCTACATCAACGCCGATGATGGTCGTTAAAATAACATCATTGCCGAAGGTCAGTGTTGTTAACGATTTAGAGCGCATCATTGATCGGAGGATGTAGAGGATCTCGATCCGAGAGCTCACTAGGAACTTATCAGTGACCGTTTCAATCTCTAAATCGATGGGTAGATGAAGGACTTTTTCAGTCGCGACTATAATGGACTCTTGTTGGAGGACTTTCTGACTTTGGATCAGTTCATCCTTCTCGGCGAGCAACTGTCTCAGTTGTTCAATCTCACGCTGCAGA
>JBAWVG010000032.1:0-18282 GCA_037147395.1 Nitrosomonadaceae bacterium
CTATCACATGGTCCTATCGCTTCAATGGATTGGGGTGCGATGACGATGGACTTCAGGCTGCCCAAGTCTGGTGTGCCAAAAGGCATCAAGGTGGGCGACCGAATCCATTTTGAATTTGTCATGGGCAACGAAGGTCCGCAACTCATATCGATCAGACCGATCGATGCGGTGAGGAAACAAAAGTGATTGCCAAGATCATCCGTTGGTCGATCATTAACCGATTTCTGGTCCTGGTCGCGGCGGCGTTACTCACCGGCTGGGGCATATGGTCGGTGGCCAAAACACCGCTCGATGCATTGCCTGATCTGTCCGACGTTCAGGTCATTATCCGAACCACCTATCCGGGTCAGGCTCCACAAATCGTTGAAAGTCAGGTGACCTATCCACTGACTACGGCCATGCTGTCTGTACCGGGAGCGAGGACGGTCCGTGGATTTTCTGCCTTTGGTGACTCCTTCGTCTATGTTCTGTTTGAAGATGGAACTGACCCATACTGGGCCCGCTCACGAGTATTGGAATACCTTAACCAGGCTCAGTCTCGCCTCCCCGCGCAAGCCCGCGCCACACTCGGCCCTGATGCTACCGGTGTGGGCTGGATATTTGAATACGCGATCATTGACCGTAGCGGGAAGATGGACCTGTCACAACTGCGTGCGCTGCAGGATTGGTTTCTTCGTTATGAATTAAAGATGGTGCCGAATGTCTCCGAGGTGGCAAGTGTCGGCGGCATGGTCCGACAGTACCAGATCATTCTCGACCCAGCTCGGCTAAGACTCTACAACATCCCGCACTCACAAGTCATCTCCGCTGTGAAACGTGCGAACCAGGAGACCGGTGGTTCGGTGCTGGAGATGGGTGAGGCTGAATACATGGTTCGAGCCTCTGGGTATCTGAAAAGTATCGATGACTTCCACCGGATTCCGTTGAGGGTGACCGATACCGGCATTTCAGTACGGCTTGGTGATGTGGCCCGGGTTCAGGTTGGTCCAGAACTTCGTCGAGGGATCACAGAACTCAATGGCGAAGGTGAGGTTGCAGGTGGTGTGATCGTCATGCGTTACGGCAAGAATGCACTGCAAACCATCAATGCAGTCAAAGCAAAATTACAATCACTCCAATCTGGGCTCCCACCCGGTGTGGAAATAATTCCCACTTACGACCGCTCGAGTCTCATCCTACGTGCGGTGGATAACCTCACGGAGAAGCTGGTCGAGGAGTTCATCGTGATCGCTTTGGTCTGCATCTTATTTCTATTCCATTTACGATCCTCCCTCATCGCCATCGTCTCTCTACCGTTGGGTGTGCTTGTAGCCTTCATCGTCATGCATTACCAAGGCATTAATGCCAATATCATGTCTCTCGGCGGTATCGCCATCGCTATTGGAGCGATGGTTGATGCTGCTGTGGTCATGATCGAAAATGCCCATAAGCATCTCGAGGAATGGGACCGTGTACATCCAGGCGAGATACTCAGCAATGCCCAGCGATGGGTAGTAATTGCTGATGCAGCAGCCGAGGTGGGGCCCACACTTTTTTTCTGTCTTCTGATCATAACCCTGTCATTCGTTCCGGTCTTTACGTTGGAGGCGCAGGAGGGCCGTTTATTCTCGCCACTGGCTTATACCAAGACCTATGCAATGGCCGCCGCAGCCGGACTGTCAGTCACCCTCATTCCAGTACTGATGGGGTACTTCATCCGGGGACGCATACCGACCGAACACAGTAACCCCCTTACTCGTAACCTCATCGCACTGTATCGACCACTGCTCGAGCGCGTGTTGAAATTTCCAAAAGCTACATTGGGGATTGCAATACTGATCCTGGCTGCAACTGCATGGCCGATGGCTCAACTCGGGGGGGAGTTCATGCCTCCTCTCGACGAAGGTGATCTGCTATATATGCCTTCAGCACTTCCTGGCCTTTCTATTGGCAAGGTCTCACAACTACTTCAGCAAACAGATCGATTGATCAAGACCGTTCCCGAGGTCGCAAGTGTTTTCGGCAAAGCAGGACGTGCCGAAACCGCCACCGACCCCGCTCCACTGGAGATGTTCGAAACCACGATCCAGTTCAAGCCACGTGAGCATTGGAGACCGGGTATGACCCAAGACAAGCTGGTGGCGGAACTCGATCGTATCGTCAAGGTGCCTGGATTGACTAATATCTGGGTGCCGCCGATTCGTAACCGAATCGACATGCTGGCCACAGGAATTAAAAGTCCAGTGGGGGTGAAGGTGGCCGGGTCTAACTTAACAGAGATTGATCGAATCACTGCCGAGATCGAAAAGGCCGTAAAACGAGTTCCTGGTGTATCTTCGGCACTGGCCGACAGATTGACCGGTGGCCGCTATATCGACATTAAGATAGACCGAGATGCTGCAGCGAGGTTCGGAATGAATATCGCCGATGTCCAGTCGGTGGTGGCCTCTGCCATCGGTGGGGAGAATATCGGAGAGACGGTCGAGGGATTGGAACGCTATCCCATTAATCTACGTTATCCACGAGAACTTCGTGACTCTCTCGAGAGGTTGCGACAGTTATCAATAGTCACAGAGCGTGGAGCACAGATTGTGCTATCCGACGTGGCGGAGTTAGTCATTGTTGATGGGCCGACTATGCTTAAATCCGAGAACTCCCGTCTATCTGGTTGGGTATATGTGGATATTCGTGGACGTGATTTACGCTCGTCAGTCGTTGAAATGCAACGGGCAGTGGCAGAGGAGGTGATGATTCCACCTGGCTACTCAATTTCCTGGTCTGGGCAGTTTGAATTCCTTGAACGAGCAACGGATAAGCTCATGCTGGTGGTGCCACTAACGCTGCTCATCATCCTAGCGTTGCTGTATCTCGTTTTCAAGCGATTTGATGAAGCCTTTCTGATAATGACTACACTACCATTCGCACTAATCGGTGGTTTCTGGCTACTCTATCTGCTCGGACACAATCTATCAATTGCAGGCGCGGTCGGATTCATTGCACTGGCAGGAGTGTCGGTAGAGTTTGGTGTGATCATGCTCTTCTATCTCAAGCATGCATGGGACAAACGCTTATCAGAAGGTAAGAACAGCTCCGCGGATCTTCTCGATGCAATTCGTGAAGGGGCGGTATTGCGCGTACGGCCCAAGGCAATGACGGTTGCAGTCATTCTAGGTGGATTATTACCGATCATGCTTGGTTTGGGGACCGGTTCTGAAGTGATGCAACGGATTGCAGCGCCGATGATCGGGGGGATGATAACAGCACCACTGCTGTCGATGTTCGTAATCCCTGCGGTGTATCTACTACTAAACAGACGCCGTCTTTGATGCATATTGCTGACGCCGCTAATTTGATTGTCTACATTATGTGAAACAAGGGATAGGAGACTGGCATTCGGTAACTCCTTGGCCCAAGCGATACATATCCCCAAGCTTGTATTACGCTCTGCAAGTGCTGATATCACTATGATACTGGCGGAAGCTCAGGGATTCGAACCCTGGATACCTTGCGGTATGCTAGTTTTCAAGACTAGTGCAATCGACCACTCTGCCAAGCTTCCATTTATACAACTCCTCCGACGACAAGATGCCCTGGATCGGGGGTGCCCATTCTGGCCACAAGTGATCTCCAGTCATCCTGTTACGACTCAATCTGATGCGCCTTGCCTTAACTGATCATCAAATGAGGCTGGGATAGTACCTTTTTGCGACTGTCTTCGCCAGCAGTCTGCGTATGCCCCTTATTTATAAGTTCTTTATTTATATTGCAACTTATTGCCATTATGCGTAGTCTTATGTTGTAGACAGTACATAAACTAAGGAGTTCATGATGCAACCTGAACTAAGATATTCGAATCAAAATGCAACTGGCGCACTTGCAGCCGAGCGCAACAAGGTTCTCCGCAATACATACGGAATGCTGGGCCTAACCATGATCCCGACCGTGATCGGGGCGATGATCGGCATGAATACCAACTTCTCCTTCCTCGCACAGTCCCCGATCATGGGTCCCCTGGTGATGATGGCGGTGATGATTGGTCTGATGTTCGGCGTCAGCGCGACCCGCAACAGTGTGATGGGGGTCGTACTCTTATTCGTATTTACTTTTGTAGCAGGATGGTGGCTCGGTCCAATGCTGCAGTATGCCCTTAACTTCAGAAATGGCGCACAACTGGTCGGTATTGCTGCCGGCGGCACTGGGGCCATCTTTCTCACCTTGGCGACAGTCGCTACCGTGACCCGTAAAGACTTCGGCTTCATGAGCAACTTCCTGATGGTGGGACTGGTGATGCTAGTTCTCGCTTCGGTTGCCAATCTGTTCTTCGCCATGCCGGCCGCCTCACTTGCCATCTCGGCGGTAGCGGTGTTGTTATTCTCCGGATTCATCCTGTTTGACGTCAGCCGTGTCGTCAACGGTGGTGAGACCAACTATGTCATGGCAACGATGGGGATTTATCTCAGTATCTACAACCTCTTCATGAGCTTGCTACATCTGCTACTGGCATTCTCAGGCGAGAAAGACTGACGCGACACTGCATCAGATAGCGTCATCTACAACAAGAGGGCGGCTGGTAACAGCCGCCCTCTTGCATTTCTACGGTGAACTATGCCGACGACTTATCAAATAGTGCGATCGATTCTACATGAGAGGTATGAGGGAACATATTCACTACCCCAACCGCTTTGAGTCGATAACCCTTGGCATGGACCAGCACCCCCGCATCCCTCGCCAGCGTGGCTGGGTTGCACGAGACGTACACAATACGGGCGGGTGCTGACTCCCCCTCATCCAGTGAATTGACTACTGCAAATGCGCCATCACGCGGCGGATCGAGCAGCATCTTGTTGAACATGCCCTCACCCTTCAACCACGCCACATCGGTCTCGAACAGATTTTTTTCACTAAAACTAGTATTGCCGGATAACTGGTTACGCTCTGCATTCTCCCCCGCGCGTTTTACCATGTTTGAACTGCCCTCATAACCCACCACACGGGCCCCGCTCCGCGCGATCGGCAGGGTAAAGTTACCCAGCCCACAGAAAAGATCCGCGATCCGGTCCCCCACCTGAGGGTCAAGCAGACTCAGTGCGCGCCTCACCAGGATACGGTTCATCGCAGGATTAACCTGGGTGAATTCGGTCGGATGAAAGGGCATCACGATACCGAACTCAGGTAGGCTATAACTCAGTTCCGGTGAACTGATCGGATGGAATGGATATGCCGTCTCGGGACCCTTAGTCTGCAAAAAAAACTGGACCGAGTGCTTGTCGGCAAAAGCTCTGACTAGGGACTCGTCCTGACCGGTGAGAGGGTCCATAATTCGCAGCACCAGAACATCCACCCCGTCTCCCAGGGAAACCTCCACCTGTGGCAATCTCTCACGCAGAGATAGACTTCCGATCAATTCCCGCAGAGGCATGATCAATGCTGAAATACGGGGCGGCATGACCTCACACGACTGCATATCGGCAACAAAGCTGCTGCGCTTTTCATGAAAGCCTACTAATACGCCGCCCTTTTTAGCGACATAACGAACCGACATCCTGGCACGGTATCGGTATCCCCAAGCGGATCCATATACGGCCGGCAGAATGATGTCTGGCTCGACCTTACCGATATGCTTGAGATCGCTCTCAAGGATTCGCTGTTTCGCCGCAACCTGGGCCCTGTCATCCATATGTTGCAGGCTGCACCCACCGCATATCCCGAAATAGTTACAACGTGGGATCACTCTTAATGACCCCGTCTTCAGTATTTTTCCGACCTGGGCCAACTCAAAGCTAGGTTTCTTACGGTACGGACTGTAGGTGACTAACTCACCCGGTAGTGCACCCTCGATAAAGATGACCTTACCCTCGTAATGGGCAACACCCCGACCCTCCTGATCGAGTGATTCGACTATGACGGGGGGGATCATCTGGTATCTGTCTGGATGAGTGGCAATCGAGTGGAAAACTTGAAACGACCTAGCACTTCCACTGGCCGAGAAATTCATGCCAATGGAGCTCGGTCGATTTGACGAGGGTGGCACGTACCAATTCAGATTCTTGTTGATACTGTTCTTGACTCAAGGCCCCTCTCATCAACTGAAAGCGGAGATACACTAAGTAAGTGTTCACCACATCGGTCTCGCAATAATTTCGGATGGCAGCAATCTCGCCGTTCTGGTAAGCACCCCATACTTGTGATCCATCCATCCCAAGCTTACCCGGCAGCCCCAGCAGCCTTGCCAGATCACTTAAAGGGGCATTGGCACGTGGTTGATATAGTGCCAATAAATCCATCAGATCTAAGTGGCGGGTATGATAACGGCTGAGATAATTATTCCACTTGAATTCACGATCATCCTCACCAATCTCCCAATACCGACGTGCCTGAATGCCATGTATCAAGCTACGGTAATGCAGTACAGGGAGATCGAATCCGCCGCCATTCCATGAGATTAGTTGGGGAGTGTACTTATCGATACCTTCGAAGAATCGACGGATCAGCTCATCCTCAGAGTCTTCTGTAGTACCGAGCGACCAAACTCGGAAATCATTCTTATCACGCAGTGCACACGAAATCGCCACCACCCTTTGCAGATGCAGCTGTAAAAAATCATTTCCGGTCGATTGTCGGCGAGACTGAAATGCCATCTCAGCCACATCCTCTGCGGCCAGCTCCGGACCCAGATCATTGAGCTTACGTATCCCCTCGATATCGGGCACGGTCTCTATATCGAACACCAGTAATGGCGTCATGCGGCGAAGACTCCTGTCGACAGATAACGATCACCCCGATCGCACGCAATAAAAACGATCACCGAATTCTCTACCTCATCAGAGATCTTGAGTGCCATGGCCAGCGCACCACCGGTTGAGATTCCCGCAAAAACTCCCTCCTCACTCGCCAATCGTCGGGTCATATCCTCAGCCTCATCCTGAGAAACGAGCATGATACGGTCCACCTTATCTGGATCATATATTCTAGGCAGGTAGGCCTGTGGCCACTTACGAATACCGGGAATCTGAGCCCCCTCCTCCGGTTGCACGCCAATCACCTGAACCGCTGGATTTTTTTCCTTGAGATATCGACCGCAGCCCATGATGGTCCCGGTGGTCCCCATGCTGCTGACAAAGTGACTGATCTGTCCATCGGTATCACGCCAGATCTCGGGGGCGGTTCCTAGATAATGAGCAAGCGGATTGTCTGGATTCGCGAACTGGTCGAGAATGATTCCACAACCCTCATCACGCATGCTCTCAGCTACATCTCGGGCCTGCTCCATACTCCCTTGCTTTGGCGTCAGTACGATCTGAGCATCGAATGCGCTCATCGATTGCCGACGCTCTATGCTCAAGTGCTCTGGCATCACCAGCACCATGCGATAACCCATCACCGCAGCAGCCATCGCCAGGGCAATCCCAGTATTGCCGCTGGTGGCCTCGATCAAGGTATCCCCCGGCTTGATCTCACCACGCGACTGTGCACGTGAAATCATCGACAATGCAGGACGGTCCTTGACCGACCCGGCTGGGTTATTACCCTCTAACTTAGCAAGGATGACATTACTCGTCATCCCCGGCAGGCGTTTCAACCTAACGAGCGGGGTATTGCCGACAAAATCTTCGATACTCTTCAACATGGAGAGGATATTCTTAAAGGGTTGTATCGATTATCTCACATGATCTCTCGATTAAAATGCGGCTGACATCGTAGCGAGCCACAAAAAGAGATCCGTTGGAATTAGTCCCGCCTAGACTGCGTGGGTTCTGTGAATAGAGTGACCATGAGTCATACTATCTTTGGGGCCTTCACCACCCGAGTTGCTCCTGTCGTGGGAAGACGATATGTAAGATAGAGAAAGGGCAGATCGGGGCCGGACAAGTCTCGGGGGAGGACCGCGATCAGATCATTGTGATTTCAGCGTTCAAACGTTGCAACATCGCCAGTGGGTCGGCCGCTTGTGTGATGGGACGCCCTATCACCAGATAGTTCGCTCCATTTGCAATCGCTTGACTCGGTGTGGTGACCCGCTGCTGGTCATCCACCGAAGCATCTAACGGACGGATTCCGGGTGTGACCAGACAGAAGTCATTTCCCATCATCTGTCTGAGATGTGAAGTCTCCAGAGCAGAGCAGACGACGCCATCCAGTCCGCACGACCCGGCAAGACTTGCCAGTCGTTGAACCACCATCTCAGGCTCTCCGGTCAACCCGATATCAGACAGGTCATCCTTCCCCATACTGGTGAGGAGAGTCACCGCGATCAGCTTGGTTGTTCCTATCGGTATCGCTTCACGTGCGGCAGAGAGCATCTTTTTCCCGCCAAGTGCATGCACATTCACCATCCAGACACCCAGACCTGCTGCAGCCTTGCATGCACCCGCCACGGTATTGGGAATATCATGAAATTTCAGATCGAGAAAGATCTCAAACCCCTGGCTCATCAGGCGCTCTACCAGCTGCGGTCCTGCAGCGGTGAATAGCTCTTTACCCACCTTGACCCGGCACAACCGAGGGTCCAGCTGGATTGCAAGTGCGAGCGCTTGCTCAGCACCCGGGAAATCAAGAGCAACGATAATACGTGGGGAGTTCATTCGGTTCATTACCTTACTTCGGTCTATCGCCTTGGTCGGCAGGGCTCTCATGATCCAAACTGGCGAGACTCGCTCGTCTGTACGCTGCAATCTCTCGTCTCTGTCTGAAAATCTTACCCAGACATGCCAACACCCCTATCGCCACCCCGACCGTAAAGAAGAGCAACAGTATCATTACCAGCGGGGCCTGCCACTCATACCCAAAAAAATATTGCAGCCTCACCGTATCAACATTCTTCACGGCGAAACCGAGCAATAGCAGAAACAACACGATACGTACGAACCATGTCAGATAATGCATGATTCTCCCCGAGATAAAAAAAGCAGCGAGATCTTGCGACCCGCTGCCATTATATTCTTGTTGTCTGAGAGCCGTTTTAGATCTTACTGTCCACCCTCTCACGCAACTCTTTCCCGGCCTTGAAGTGGGGTACGTACTTTTCCGGTACCTTCACTCTCTCACCCGACTTTGGATTACGTCCCACACGAGGCGGACGGTAGTTCAGGTCGAAACTACCAAAACCACGGATCTCAATACGCTCCCCCTGAAACAGGCTCTTGACCATGGCATCGAGTATCGTTTTTACTGCCAGCTCTGCATCCTTCGCCACCAGCTGCGGAAAACGCATTGCAAGCCTGGAAATCAATTCAGACTTCGTCATGAGAACCCTCTACTGTTCAATATTTTTAACATCCATCTTAGCCTTGAGCAGAGCACCCAGGCTCGTTGTTCCAGAGCTTGGAGAGCTCTCTGTTGTGACCTTCTGCATCGCATCGGTCTCTTCAGACATATCCTTCGCCTTGATGGAGAGATTGATGGCGCGGTTCTTACGATCGACATTGATGATCATCGCCTCGACCGTATCCCCCTCCTTCAGCTGTGTTCGGATATCCTCCACCCGGTCACGAGATACCTCTGACGCCCTCAGATAACCTTCCACATCATTATCCAGCGTGATCACAGCACCCTTCGCGTCCATCGACTTAACGGTGCCCTTAACGATGCTATTCTTATCATTGACTGAGACGAAGCTATTGAATGGGTCCCCTTCCATCTGCTTGATACCCAGTGATATGCGTTCCCGCTCAACATCAATCGACAGGACCATCGCCTCTAAATCATCGCCCTTCTTGTAATTACGAACAGCATCCTCTCCAGTCTGATTCCACGACAGATCGGACAAATGAACCAGCCCATCTATGCCGCCCAACAATCCAATAAATACGCCGAAATCTGTAATCGATTTGATTTGACCTTGAACCTTGTCTCCTTTCTTATGATTAATGGCAAAGTCTTCCCAAGGATTCGGCTTGCACTGCTTCATCCCGAGAGAGATACGACGACGCTCCTCATCAATCTCAAGGATCATCACCTCGACCTCATCTCCCAGCTGAACCATCTTGGAGGGGTACATATTTTTATTGGTCCAATCCATTTCGGATACATGCACCAGACCCTCGATCCCCTGCTCAATCTCAACGAATGCACCATAATCTGTCAGATTGCTGACCTTACCAAAGAGACGCGTACCCTGTGGGTACCGACGTGAGAGACCGACCCATGGATCTTCGCTCAGTTGCTTCATCCCCAACGAGACGCGGTTTTTTTCCTGATCAAATTTCAGAATTTTAGCAGTGACCTCATCGCCGACATTGATGACTTCGGAAGGGTGCTTGACCCGTCTCCAGGCCAGATCGGTAATGTGCAACAGCCCATCAATCCCACCGAGGTCAACGAATGCACCGTAATCGGTGATGTTCTTGACGACACCCTTGACGACTGCGCCCTCTTGCAGATTCGCCAGCAATGACTGACGGTCTGCTCCCTGACTTGCCTCAAGCACAGCACGACGTGAGACGACTACATTATTGCGCTTGCGATCAAGCTTAATAACCTTAAACTCCATCTCCTTATTCTCAAAAGGAGTGGTGTCCTTGACCGGACGGATATCAACCAATGAACCGGGTAGGAAGGCTCTGATACCGTTAATCATTGCGGTCAGACCGCCCTTGACCTTTCCATTCACCATACCGCTCACGATAGCACCCGTCTCCATGGCCTTTTCCAGATCGTGCCATGCGGTCAGTCGTTTGGCCTTGTCACGTGACAGGCGGGTCTCTCCATAACCATCTTCCAGAGCCTCGATCGCCACTGTGATGAAATCACCGGCCTTGACCTCAACCTCGCCCTTATCATTCTTAAATTCTTCTACCGGGATAAAGCTCTCGGACTTGAGTCCTGCATTTACGACTACGATGTTATAGTCAACACGGACCACTTCGGCGGTAATGACTTCGCCAATACGCATTTCTTGGCGGGTGAGACTCTCTTCAAACAGAGCGGCGAAACTTTCTGGGGAGCTGGTGGCGGGGGAGGCAGTTGTCATTATAAAAAACCTGGTTTTAAATCACGCCGAAATAATCATCTGGCGAGGGGTTGGTTAATAAATTTGCTTGAATTCATGACCGGACTTGCGCCCTGAATATTGAACAGGGTCATCTCACCACATCACCATCATCAAGCAGGCTTTGCGCAGACCTCACCGTACCGTCTCAGCACCTCATCCACCGCCTGGGTGATATTGAGAGTGCTCGTGTCTAGCAAGCTTGCATCTGCGCCCTGTTGCAGGGGTGCTACGCTGCGATTACTATCGCGAGCATCACGGTCCCGGATATCTTGCAAAAGGGTTGAGATATTAGCATCGATTCCTTTCTCCATCAACTGTTTATACCGTCTCTGAGCACGCGTCTCTGCATCGGCCGTCAGAAAAATCTTCATCACCGCATCGGGAAATACCACCGACCCCATATCCCTTCCATCCGCTACCAGTCCGGGTACCTGATGGAATGCCCTCTGACGGTCCAGTAATGCTGACCTGACCTGGGGGTACGCAGCAACCTTAGAGGCCCCATTGCTACAAATCTCAGCACGGATTGCATCGGCCACATCCTCCCCCTTCAGAATGATCTTCGCACCCGTAAAAACAACATCCAGATCTCTAGCAATATTAGACAATGCTGCCTCATCGGTTAGGTCCACCTCAGACTGCATCGCTGTATACGCAACCAACCGATACAGCGCACCGCTATCGAGGTAATGGAACCGGAGACTTGCTGCCACCTTCTGTGCAACTGTGCCCTTACCGGACGCAGAGGGCCCATCAATCGCAATCACCGGAGCGCCATTTAGGTTCATAGATAGCCTTAATAATTACACACAGAAAATAAACCCAATCAGTCCTTGACGATGGTGGAAAATTTCTCGAAATAGTCAGGAAAGGTCTTCCCCACACAGTTCGGGTCATTGATCCTTAAAGGTGTACCGAAGGACGCGAGTGAGAAGCACATTGCCATCCGGTGGTCGTCGTAGGTATCAATTTCCGCATATCGGGCTTGGTGTAACGATATCGGCTCAATACGAAGAAAGTCCGCCCCCTCCTCGACCTTTGCGCCGAGTTTACGTAGCTCCCTGGCCATGGCTTCAAGTCGGTCGGTCTCCTTCACACGCCAACTGGCAATATTGCGTAAGATGGTGACACCATCCGCGAACAGGGCTGCCACCGCGAGTGTCATTGCCGCATCTGGAATATGGTTGCAGTCAATATCGATTGATCGGAGTCGCCCAGACGTGGGTGCGCATGCCTCGATCCAGTTATCCCCAAAGGTGATACCCGCACCCATTTTCTGCAGCGCTTCAGCGAAACGAATGTCCCCCTGAAGGCTACTCCGACCGACCCCCTCCACCCTCACCGGACCGCCACCGATGGCGCCTGCTGCCAGAAAGTAAGAGGCCGAGGAGGCATCCCCCTCAACGAATATCTCGCCGGGACTACGGTACCGCTGTCCGCCTCGCAGCGTAAATCTTTGCCACCCATCATGCTCGACCTGTACCCCGAAACGAGCCATCAGCGCGATAGTCAGATCGACATAAGGACGTGAAATAAGCTCCCCCGTCACCTCTATCGTCATCCCTTCACTCGAAGTGATCTCTGACAGTGGGAGTGCCAACAGAAGACCCGTCAGAAACTGACTGGAGATGTTACCCCTGAGTGTGACCCTACCTGCATGAATGGGGGCAGGCTTTATTTCCAGAGGCGGGAATCCATCACTGCCCAGGTAATGGATCTCCGCGCCCAATTGCCTCAGAGCATCCACCAGATCACCGATCGGCCGCTGATGCATCCTCGCTACGCCGGAGAGTTGATAATGCCCCTGCGCCATCGCCAAGACTGCTGTCAGCGGACGAAAGGCCGTGCCTGCATTGCCCAGAAATAAATCTGCCTCAGTAACCGGAAAGCGGAACGGGGATTGCCCGCCGATACCCCTCACCCGGTAATCATTGTCACCACTCTGAGTGATCGACACGCCCAACGCTGTAAGCGCCTCTAGCATCCTTGCTGTGTCATCGGATGCAAGCATTTCGCGTACCTGGGTATCCCCTTCCGCAAGAGCTGCGAGGAGCAATACTCGGTTTGAAATACTCTTGGAGCCGGGCAAACGGACTACCCCCTGGGCACCACGGGCGAGGGGGAGATCGAGAGAGTCCATTACATTCTAGCCACGAGAATACTATTCTTAAAAAGTGAGTTCAGAGTCATCACACCGCGAGCCATTGTTAGGAGCACTCAGATCACTCCATCATATTTGAACAAGAATGAGGATACTCAATTTATATGAATACCAAGAAATAGTGTAAGTGCAACTAAAAAGGCCGCTATTATAGCCATCCTGCGGTGGTCCGTCTTAACCTGCCCACCCCCTCTTGGCAATGCATCTTTATCAAGACTAATATTTTACGCTATCCTCATCCCTTTCCCATGATTGCCAATCTGCTCTCAATTCCAAAAGAGAATGCTACTCAACGCCGATGTGTTACAACGGTCAGCCATGGAGCGGCGGGGTCGATTCGATTTGTTTCAAATCAGACATATGTCATGACAAGGAGATTCTGGATGATTAGGCTCAAACATATATACCTTCTGGGCATGCTAGCCGCCTTGTCTTGTGCCTCACCGAGCACATGGTCCCAGGTGAAGGAGAATACGCTCATCGTCGCAGCCGGAAAGGGCAGCCTCCCCGGTGTTAAGGCATCTCTTGCCAAAAGGTCTAATGTGAATGCCAAGTCAGCCGATGGCATCACCGCATTGATGGCCGCATCTGAGAATGGGCATGAAGAGGTGGTGGAAGTGCTGATCGCTGCCAAGGCGAATGTGAATGCTGTATCAAATGATGGCACCACCGCACTGATGATCGCATCTCAAAGTGGTTTTCATGAGGTGGCACGTATCCTGATTGAGGCCCATGCCGATGTGAATGCTAAGTCGAATGATGGCAATACCGCACTGATCATTGCCTCACAGAAGGGTCACCGTCATGCGGTCCAGACCTTACTCGGCGCTGGGGCCGATGTGAGTGCCCGCAAGAGTGACGGTCTCACATCCTTGATGCAAGCCTCACAGGAGGGTCGGTGGCAGGTAGTGCCTCTCTTGCTCGCGGCCAAGGCTGATGTAAATGCACAACTCAGTAATGGCGCTAATGCATTGATGCTCGCATCTCAGATGGGACAGCTCAGGGCGGTTCACGCACTCCTCGCAGCCAAGCCGGATGTAAATGCTAAGGCCGTCAATGGAGCCACCGCGATGACGCTCGCCTCAAAGTATCAGCATCAGGAGGTGGTTAAGATTCTTAAGGAAGCAGGCGCTAAGTAGAGCCTCTAACAGATACTAAGGTGCCCCATCAGACTGCTTGTACCGGAATGCTGCCTCGTTGATTGATGATACGGTTCATCTCATTCACGTAGACCAGTCTTGGTTGGTAGAGCCGTAACTCGGACTCGGAATACGCCGCATAGCTGGCTATGATCAGGATATCCCCTGGACTCGCCTTATGTGCAGCAGCCCCATTGACTGAAATAATCCCTGAATTGCGCTGGGCACGGATGGCATAGGTGGTGAATCTCTCACCATTAGTGATGTTATAGATATCGATCTGCTGGTACTCGGAGATCGTGGCGGCATCGAGCAGCGCATCATCAATCGCACACGACCCCTCATAGTTGAGCTCAGAGTGCGTCACTCGGACCCTATGCAACTTGGCTTGCAACATGGTTTTCTGCATGACTTTCATTATAATGAATTCAACAGATCAATTATAACCAATCTGCGGCTAGGGATGGCAAGACTTTGGCGCTGCTGAGCCGGTTCTGAATGGGTATGCGGGATTTACTTGGTAATGGGTGAGAGAGTCAATCTCTTCCCCCTAGGGAAGTTTCAGCAGTGGGGGCTAATCGTTGCAATTGTTTACCCGAGTGGTTAACATCAAGCAGATGAAATCACTCGCCCGCCATCTGTAAGTGGCCATTCTAAAGGCGGTGGCGCGTATCTTGAAATCCTCCCGACTCTGCCGATAGTGCGATCCACGGGAGCTTACTCAACGCTTCCTTATACAAAAAAGGGTACCCCTATGTCTCACTGGTTCAAGGATAACTCGCAGTCCATTGGGCAGACACCCCTAGTTCGACTCAACCGCATCACCGATGGATCACATGCAACGGTACTGGCAAAGATCGAGGGTCGTAATCCCGGATACTCCGTCAAGTGTCGCATCGGTGCTGCAATGGTCGATGATGCAGAACGACGAGGGCTACTCACCCCCGGCAAAGAGTTAGTAGAACCCACCAGCGGCAATACCGGCATTGCACTGGCGTTCGTCGCAGCAGCACGAGGCATTCCGCTGACCCTGACCATGCCGGAAACAATGAGTCTAGAACGCCGCAAGCTGCTGATTGCCTATGGAGCCAAGCTAATCTTGACGGAAGGTGCTCGTGGCATGAAAGGCGCCATCGAAAAGGCTGAGGAGATTGTTGCCTCTGATCCTGACCGTTACCTCCTCCTGCAGCAGTTCAACAATCCTGCCAACCCGGCCATCCACGAACAGACCACAGGCCCTGAGATCTGGAATGATACCGATGGCGGTATTGACATCCTTATCTCCGGTGTGGGCACGGGGGGCACCATTACCGGCATTTCACGCTACATCAAGAAAACACAAGGCAAGGCAATTATTTCGGTTGCAGTTGAACCTGCGGCCAGTCCAGTACTCACCCAACAGCGCGCCGGTGAACCCCTAAAACCTGCCCCACACAAGATTCAAGGGATCGGTGCAGGGTTCGTTCCAGGGAACTTGGACCTGTCGCTGGTGGATGAGATTGAACAGGTCAGTAATGAAGAATCGATCCTCTACGCACGACGTCTTGCTCGTGAGGAGGGGATCATCTCCGGCATCTCATGCGGCGCTGCTGTTGCGGCGGCGGTTCGCCAGGCCAAACGTCCTGAAAATGCCGGCAAGATGATCGTTGTCATCCTGCCCGATTCAGGAGAGCGTTACCTGAGCACCATACTCTTCGAGAATATGTTCGACGACCAGGGATCGGTGTCATTGTGACCACCCGTCAGAAAATCAGCGACCCATCACCGCTCGAATCTCTTTCGGAGATGGATGAGATTGTGGCCAATCTACGTAACCTGCGTACAGCCTCTCTGGAACAGCGAAACCGTCATGACCGCCCCCCCCGCCTACCATCACGCAAGATACTGGCCGATATCGCAGAGGGTCTGAGCGCCTCCCTGTTCCCGAATCGCCTCGGATCACCGAAACTCACGGATGAAGATATTGATCATTATGTCGGCAAGACATTAGATAAGTCACTGAAGGATCTTCTGTCACAAGTACAAAGAGAGCTCAACTACGCATCCTCTTCGGAAATGACGAATGATCAAGGTCTTGATCGTGCATCCTCCATCACCCGCGCATTTGCCAAACGGTTGCCCAACATCCGCAATTTACTCGATCATGATATCTGCGCCGCCTACGAGGGTGATCCGGCCGCCCGTAGCGTTGATGAGGTATTGGTCTGCTATCCGGGCATTACCGCCATCATGTACTACCGACTTGCGCATGAGCTATATCAACTCGGAGTTCCGCTGATCGCACGCATGATCTCCGAGATCGCGCACTCATCGACCGGAATCGAAATCCATCCGGGCGCTCAGATTGATAGCAGTTTTTTTATCGATCACGGCACGGGTGTCGTCATCGGAGAGACTGCAATCATTGGTAAGAATGTACGCCTATATCAGGCAGTGACTCTAGGTGCTAAGCGTTTCCCAGTGGACGAGCATGGCGCTCTGGTGAAGGGGAATGCACGCCACCCCATCGTTGAGGATGATGTCATTATCTATGCTGGAGCCACCATACTCGGCCGCATCACGATCGGTCGTGGATCAACGATCGGTGGCAATGTCTGGCTTACACACAGCATCCCACCAGGCAGCAACATCACACAGGCCCAGTAGCCTGGGCACCGTCCGAGCTCGAATCTAAGGTCATTCAGACACTCTGGCCTATGAATACCACGAAGAACGGACCCGGCCCAGTGAGTAAATCGATCCAAAGCCCGTCACATCTGGAATTAGAATGAGTTATGTCGCATTAAAGATGATTCACGTCACCTGCGTCGTCTTGAGCTACCTGCTATTTACGGTGCGTGGGGTATGGATGACTCAGTCCTCCGATCTGCTGCAACGGCGTTGGGTCAGGATCATTCCTCACGTGATCGATACCGTCCTCCTGACCAGCGCTATCGGTCTGGCTGTGACATTACACCAGAGTCCAATGAAGGATCCATGGCTCGGCGCCAAGATCGCGGGGCTCGTGCTCTATATCGGATTCGGCATGATCGCTTTGAAGCATGGCAAGACCCATAAAATCAAGGTCTCTGCATTGATCACAGCACATATCGTATTCTTTTATATCGTGCTGGTCGCTCTAACCAAGAGCCCCCTACCATTCTAATCAAGCTTCAGATAACGAGTATCCGCAATCACCTGACGCA
This sequence comes from Nitrosomonadaceae bacterium, assembly GCA_037147395.1. Lineage (GTDB taxonomy): Bacteria > Pseudomonadota > Gammaproteobacteria > Burkholderiales > Nitrosomonadaceae > VFJL01. The sequence continues at coordinate 17,455 of JBAWVG010000032.1, forward strand.
CCGGTAGAATCCGCGCCAGCCGGGCCATTACCCGTTCAGCGGTCAGGCGGTAAGTCGTTAGCTTCCCACCATAGACTGTCAGCACTCGCGGGTGACCCTCATTGTCAAGATGCAGCAGCGTTTCACGCGAACGCGTATTAACCGACACCGCCCCCTCCTCAGACCTACTCGAGGGCAGCACCCGCAAACCCGCCATCTCAGACAGCACTGTCTGGTCGCTACTCCGACTTGGAAAGTAACGTGCGAGTGTTCTAAGTAAATAAGCCCTTTCCTGCGGTAATGGCCTCACACCGGCAGGATCCCCCTGATAGACCGATTCAGTGGTCCCGACCAGAGTATTACCCTGCCACGGCATCACAAATACCGCGCGCTTATCTTCCGCTTCCACATAATAAATTCCCTGAGTAATCGTACCCGGGACAGTGATATGAGTGCCCTGCACCAACTCAATTCCAAGTTGGGTCGGGGTCGGGCGGACTCGGCTTAATACCTGCGACACCCAAGGCCCTGCTGCATTCACCAATACTGTTGCAGAACAAGTCTCATCTATCCCGTTATACCGGTACTCGATGATGCTATCGCGATCTCCATTCTGACCCAATCGTGCACCGGTGAAGGTGGCGGGTACTCTTAACTGAGCACCCATCTGCTGCGCCGAACCCATTACCGCACGGGTCAGCGCAGCATCATCGGTCTGAGCGTCTTGGTACTGAAATACCGCATCCAGGTGTTTTGTATCCAACCCATCCAGATCCTGCCATCGGCTTGATGGAACTCGAGAAAACCGTACCTCTGGCTGCATCCCACCCAATAATGCATAAAGGCTCA
>JBAWVG010000033.1:0-18220 GCA_037147395.1 Nitrosomonadaceae bacterium
GTGGCTCCTCGACCAGGGCTCGAACCTGGGACCTGCGGATTAACAGTCCGTCGCTCTACCAGCTGAGCTATCGAGGAACTGAAGAGGTGCATATACTAATGGCTAGGGCCAAGCCGGTCAATCGAATCCGTCATCGAATCCTTCAGAAACGCCCCAAATCATAAGCTCATTCTGGACTGATTACCTCTTATTCTAGGTACTTTAGGCGAGCACCTTGCCGATTCTCTCCAGTGCATTCTCTAGATTACTCATTGAGGTAGCGAATGAGAGCCTGATATAGCCCTCGCTACCGAATGCGGATCCGGGTACCACAGCCACACCTCCATGCTCCAAGAGGTACTCACTGAAGGCGATATCAGTGCCACTGGATATTACCTTTTTGTCATACAGCATACTGATCGCCTTCCTAGTATCAGCGAAGGCATAGAAAGCACCACCTGCGGACAAGCATCTCACTCCTGGCATGGAGTTTAGTTTGTCTGTCACGTAACGGTTACGATCCTTGAACGCAGTCACCATCGGGATGATGCAAGACTGATCACCCGTCAATGCGGTCTCTGCAGCCACTTGAGAGATGGAGGTCGGGTTCGAAGTGCTTTGTGATTGAATATTTTCCATGGCGGTGATGATCGATTCAGGACCACCGCAGTAACCGATCCGCCATCCGGTCATGGCATAAGCCTTCGAGACACCGTTTAAGACCATGGTCCGTGGATACAGGTCTGGACATGCATTTAAAATATTTACGAATTTCTCATCATTCAGCAGGATGTGTTCGTACATATCATCGGTCGCAATCAGTATCTGAGGATGCTTACGCAAGACCTCACCGATCGCTTTTAATTCATCAATGGTATAGACAGCACCTGATGGATTGCTCGGGCTATTGATTACAAACATCCGAGTCTTGGGAGTGATGGCACCTTCGAGCTGTGATGCGGTAATCTTGAATCCTTGCTCGATACCAGCCTCGATGATGACCGGTTTTCCTTCAGCAATCAGAACAATATCCGGGTAGGAGACCCAGTAGGGTGCGGGGATGATGACCTCATCACCCGGGTTAATGACTGCCAGTGTTAAATTAAAGAAGCTCTGCTTACCACCGCATGAGACCAGAATTTGTTTTGCGGTGTAGTCGAAATTATTCTCACGCTTGAACTTACTGATGATGGCATTCTTGAGACTGGGTGTGCCACCGACAGGGGTGTACTTAGTGAATCCTCGGTTGATCGCAGCAATGGCCGAGTCCTTGATATGTTGTGGGGTATCAAAGTCAGGCTCCCCCGCACCAAGACCGATAATGTCCTTCCCCTCTGACTTTAGCTTTGCCGCTCGAGCGGTTACAGCGAGGGTGGGGGAGGGCTTGATGGATTTAACGCGATGAGACAGTTCCACGGTAGTGTCCTTACACTGATGCAGGTTAGACCCGCATGATAAAATTGCGCTAGAAATAAATCAGATGCTGGAATTATACCTGTGATCATAACCTTCCCCAACAGTCCCTTCAAGTTGCACCAGCCTTTTGAGCCTGCCGGTGATCAGCCCCAGGCGATCGCAAAACTCTTGGAAGGGATCTCCGACGGACTCGCATTCCAGACGCTCTTAGGCGTGACCGGGTCGGGTAAGACATTCACCATGGCAAACGTGATTGCGCAACTCGGACGGCCAGCAATCATCATGGCACCCAACAAGACTCTTGCCGCACAGCTCTATTCAGAGATGCGTGAATTCTTTCCGGAGAATGCGATTGAGTACTTTGTTTCCTACTACGATTACTACCAGCCAGAGGCCTATGTCCCTTCTCGTGATCTTTTCATCGAGAAGGATTCCAGCATCAATGCCCATATCGAGCAGATGAGGTTATCCGCGACCAAGTCACTACTCGAGAGGAATGACACCATTATAGTTGCCACTGTGTCATGTATCTACGGAATCGGTGATCCTGTCGATTATCACGGGATGATTCTGCATCTGCGTGAGCATGAAAAGATCACACAACGTGAAGCCATCAAGCGTCTGACAGAGATGCAGTATGACCGTAACGAGATCGACTTTAACCGTGGAACCTTCCGTGTGAGGGGTGATGTTCTGGACATCTTTCCGGCAGAAAGTTCGGAGGAGGCACTAAGGGTCTCTCTCTTTGATGATGAGGTCGAGTCCCTCGCACTCTTTGATCCGCTCACGGGGAGGATCCTTCAGAAGCTATCCCGTTACACGGTCTACCCATCGAGCCATTACGTCACTCCCAGGAGCACGACCTTACGCGCGATCGAGACCATCAAGGCGGAGCTGCGAGATCGCGTCGAATTTTTTCATGCGAATAACAAGCTGGTCGAGGTTCAGAGGATTGAGCAACGAACCCGTTTCGATCTGGAAATGCTCAATGAATTGGGATTCTGCAAGGGGATCGAGAACTACTCGAGACATCTGTCCGGTAGAAATCCCGGTGAGCCACCCCCGACTTTGATTGATTATCTCCCGCCTAATTCATTGATGGTGATCGATGAGAGCCATGTCACGATCCCACAGGTGGGGGGTATGTATAAGGGTGATCGGTCTCGTAAAGAGAATCTGGTGGATTTTGGTTTCAGGATGCCTTCTGCACTGGATAACCGACCACTGCGTTTTGATGAGTTCGAGAGGATGATGCCACAGACGGTATTCGTATCCGCCACCCCGGCCGAGTATGAGCGGGTTCATGCCGGTCAAGTGGTCGAGCAGGTGGTCAGGCCGACCGGGCTGGTTGATCCGATCATTGAGGTACGACCTGCCACAACACAGGTCGATGATCTAATGTCCGAGGTCAGTCTACGGACAGCTAAGAGCGAGCGTGTGTTGGTCACGACACTGACCAAACGTATGGCCGAAGACCTGACCGATTACTTTTCAGATCACGGGATTAAGGTACGTTACCTCCACTCGGATATCGATACGGTCGAGCGTGTGGAGATCATCCGTGACTTGAGGCTGGGCAAGTTTGATGTTCTGGTCGGTATCAATCTATTGAGGGAAGGCCTGGATATTCCGGAGGTGTCTCTGGTTGCGATACTGGATGCCGATAAGGAGGGATTCCTACGGTCAGAGAGATCTCTCATACAGACCATGGGACGTGCTGCCCGCCATATTAATGGTCGTGCCATTCTCTATGCTGATCGTGTGACCGAGTCGATGAAAAAGGCGATCGGTGAGACTGATCGAAGGCGTAACAAGCAGATCCTCTTCAATCAAGAGAATGGGATCACCCCGAGGAGCGTTCACAAGAGGATCAAGGACCTGATCGATGGTGTCTACAATATCGAGACCGCTCATCAACACCTCAAGGATGCTAAAGAGCAGGCTCGTTATGACTCGATGAGTGAATTGCAGTTGGCGAAGGAGATCAAGCGGGTCGAGAAGCAGATGCTGGATGCTGCAAAGAACTTGGAGTTCGAGAAGGCCTCTGGATATCGCGATGAAATGAAAAAACTAAAGAGTAAGTTATTCGTTGGATTCATCGATCCTGATCAGGATCTACCGGAAGAGGTCCCGGAGAGTAAGGCTAAACTTAAACCGCAGAGGGGGAGGGGAAAGTAATTCTAGTCCCGATACAGATCATTTGTACCGGGACGGGGGGGTAAATTACTTCTGTACAGTCGCCTCTGTAACGAAGATGATTCGGTCGAAGGTCTTGTTCAGTGTCTTACTGTTAAAGTTATTCATCACCATGCTCTGAACGAACTGGACACGGTCACCCACCTTCACACGGGTGGTCGGGGCTGCGATCCAGAAACGCTTGCCGTTATTTTCTAGTTCCATATAGGTGTACCCAGGAGCGTCTAGGGTAGCGAGTATCTTGCCCTCACTTCCGGCAGCAGTCTTTGCAGCACCGGCAGGGGGGTTCGCAGCCGCTGTGAGCGGGTTCATCAACGCAAATCCAATCGAAGCAATCACCGCCAAGTAAGATATCCTCACAACGCCTCCAGTATATTCATTGATTAAAAAGATCGTTCACGGGGTGCATGATACACCTCAACATTCTTTGTTCCAACCCGTCACCTCGCGAGGATTCCACCGATGGGACTGATATCACGAGATGAGTAGGGGGGTTGTATATTGATTCCCTCTATGTGGGTGATCGGTCGAATCAGAACTAGGGGATCTGCTGATCGATCACAATACTAATATTCTTATCACCCGGTTTTACTATCTGACTCGACCCTCGCAAATCGCCGCTCTCGGGCATGGCCTTACCTGACTTTGAGATTCTGGCGGTGATGATGAGTTGTGGGACGTTGGAGATTTTTAAATCGGGGCGTGCCCCCATTCCATCGGTCAGCAAGAACGAGACAGGCAAGTCTTTAACCTTCTTCACCGTGATGGCTCGAGGCATAGGGGGACCTTCTGTCGAGCGAGCGAAGATGAAGAGTGTGTCCTCGGGTGATGCCTTGCCGGCGATTGAGGCGCTTAAGGTAACAGTTCCAGAGAGGGTTCCTGAGGTGGGGTTTGCAGCTGCGGTGAATGGGTTCATCAAGGCAAATCCAATCGAAGTAATCACCGCTAAGTCAGATATCCTCACAATGTCTCCCGTATATTCATTGAATAAAAATGGTCGTTCAGAGGGGGATGATACGCCCTCAAGACCCATTGTTCCAAACCATCACCCTAAGGTGCTGTCATCTTCAGCGTTAAGTAAAACGGTTATTGATGACCACCTCGTCCAGCGTCAGCTGACCCGGACGCGGCCAAGCGTCTTGGGTCTTCTTACCGATCGCAACGAACATCGATATCACGTGATCCTCCGGGAGGTGAATGATCTTAGCCACTTCGACAGAATCAAATCCGTCCATCGGGCATGAGTCGTATCCCATCGATTGAGCGGCCAGCATCAGTGTCTGTGATGCAATACCACAGCTACGCATCACCTCATCCCTTTGAGTCTGCTCCTTACCACGGTAATACTGATCAATTGCGGGGAGCATGAATGACTGTATCTCGCTCGGTGCATTCCGCCAGTAACGATCCGGACGTCTCTCCCATGCCTTGAGATCGGCACAGATGATGACCAAGAGAGATGCATCCGTGACCTGAGATTGATTCCACGATACCTGCCTGATCTGTTTACGCAGTGATGGGTCATCCACCACCACAAAACGCCAGTGCTGAATATTGAATGCGGTTGGGGAGAGCAGACCCAGCGATAACAGCTCCTTAATCTCGGAATCCGTCATCCGGTGAGTGGGGTCGTAACTCTTGACGGCCCGTCGTGAGCGGATGGCATCGATCGTATTCATAATAAATCCTCTAATAATGGGGTTTGATGTGTAATGGATGCCGTGACAGATACGAGTCTGAGATTGGGGGTTGCTTCATTATCGTTGAATTCAGTGTTCAGTGCATCCGGCCACCGATAGCTCATAAATGGGCAGGTAATGCATTTGCATTGCTATAACAATGCAAATGCATTACTATTAGTGCTACCGAACCCTTTCATCGGAGCGCCTTATGACTGCCACTCTTGAAGTTGAATCCACCCTGACCGATCGTTATCAGACCACCGTCCCGGAAACGGTTCGCCGTGCTCTGAGTCTGAGTAAGCGGGACAAGATTCACTACACGATCCGCCCAGGAGGGGAGGTCGTACTCTCCCGCGTGGAAATCACCGAGAAAGACGACCCATTGATCGGCGAGTTCTTGGGATTTCTATCCCGTGACATGGCCAAACACCCGGAACGACTCCAAGCTGTTGGAGATAGTTTGGTGCAACGGATTCATTCACTGGTCGGTGGTATCGAAGTAGATCTCGATACCGGCCTGTCGGCAGAAGATGAATGATTGGGAGTCAATCTGCACCCGTAGTAGTGAATGGCTGGACGGTCTTCGCACATCCACTGTTTCTTTCTCAAGTTGAGGCAATCACTCGGCAGGTCGAAGATCTTAAGCAGAAAGATCCAGCAGGATTCAGCAAGAAGAACACCTCAAAACGACTCGCAGCGATTGCCAAGCTCGCATTTGAGGTGATTCCTCAAGATCCCTCTCGGGCCGAATACCGTCAAGGCGTAACGCTCGGAGGAGACTACAAACACTGGTTCCGCGCCAAGTTCTTTCAGCAGTACCGGCTTTTCTTCCGGTATCACGCTCCGAGCAGAGTCATTATTTACGCATGGGTGAACGACGAAGGAACCAAGCGTTCCTACCAGAGTAGCGATGATGCTTACCGGGTATTCAGAAAGATGCTAGAGAGTGGTCATCCACCGGACGAATGGGATCAGCTATTGGTCGAAGTGCAATCTGAGGATGATCGCCTGCACCAGATCAGGGTGGAGCAGGTTCATCCATGAATTGAGTGTTCTTGGCTTCTTTAGTGGGTGATAGTCAATTATAAATTTTAGTGGTATTGTTATTTTTGCTTGTGAATTGACAGATTAATCGTTTCTCTGACCATCATGGGGGGATTCATATGAGTAGCTGTAAGGAGCATCAGAATCACGAACACCAGCATGGACCCGGGTGTGGGCACTTGGCCATTAACCATTCCGGACACACTGATTACCTGCACGATGGACATTTGCATCATGTCCATGGGGATCATGTGGATGAGCATGTTCTCGAGGTCGGTTCGGCGAATCCCGCGCATTGCACGCCACAGCATGTCTGTGGAGGCCATGACCGTGGGCACGTTCATGGCAATAATTGTGGACATCAACAGATCCCTCATGGGGACCATATCGACTACTTAGTCGAGGGTCATCTTCATCACCCCCATGGAGACCACTGCGATTTTCATGGATCATTGAACCTGCAATCAGAGTGATTCAGGAGAGTGGTGGAAGGGGGCTTGTCTGGGCAAAGAGCCTCCTGCAACCTCCCGCCCGATAACTTAAGGCGAGCGATACATCAATTTCCAGCCAGCAGGTGAGCGGTATAGTTCATCGCAAATGGAATGATCAGGATCGCAAGCAGTAGCAGTACCAGAGCAGTATTAAAACCGATCCCGGATCTGCGGCAGATGACCCTCCTGAACATCCCTCTGGTCAGGAAAGCAATCCCCGATACCGTCATCGAGACGAATCGGACCAGTCGGTTTATCAGTGTATTGAGTAACTCGTTCATTCTTCCTTAACGTCTGTCACTGACAGATCTCGAATCTACCTCAGATTCACCCTTCCATAAAGTTCTACCGATCGCATTTTCCCCTGATAAGACAGGCTAATTGTTCTTGTAATTCATCGCCGACTATTCTATCAAAAAGAAGAGCCTCATTAACCTCAAGACTTAGATCAGGAGGGGGCTTTGATCAATCCAGCATTCCTGGTGACTGGCTTGGTCTGATTAAAACACCAGTACCAATCAGAGGAAGATACGATCATGACGAACACAATCCAAACCCATGGAATGGGATGGCTACCCGATTATCCCAGCTTACGGGATCATACGATCAACCATGACGAGGTCTCATCCAAGCTTAAGTTATTGGGTCAGACACACTCGGTGAAGGCACTTTTAACCAAGGTACGTGCATCTAAGCCTGCTCCTAAACTACCCATCTCGGCCGATCTGAGGCCCTGGTGCCCACCCATTGAGAATCAACTCAGTTTGAGTTCATGCACGGCCAATGCTGGTGTGGGATTGGTTGAGTATTACGAGAGGAGGGCATTCGGCAAGCATATCGATGCATCAAGACTCTTCCTCTACAAGGCGACTCGTAACCTTCTCAAGTCGACGAGCGATAATGGCGCTTTCTTACGTTCCACGATGGAGGCGATGGTACTGTTCGGGGTCCCGCCAGAAGAATACTGGAAGTATGTGGTGGCCGATGTGGAAAAGGAACCTACCGCATTCTGTTACGCCTTCGCTCAAAATTATCAAGCACTTAACTATTTCAGACTGGATCCCCCGGGAACCACACCTGCGGTCTTGCTGAGTCAAATCAAGACACACCTGACCGCTGGTCTGCCTGCAATGTTTGGATTCACCGTGTACGACTCGATTTACTCCCAAGCCGGGACTACTGGCAAGATTCCATACCCAACGTCGGGTGAGAAGATCGTCGGGGGTCATGCTGTTGCAGCGGTGGGTTTTGATGACAATATGAAGATCAAGAATACCAATCCAGGTGCGACCGAGACCACAGGCGCCATCTTGATTAGGAATTCATGGGGAACAGGTTGGGGTGCTGCAGGTTATGGATGGCTTCCCTATGCCTACGTGACTAATCGCCTGGCAGACGATTGGTGGTCACTCCTTAAGCAGTCCTGGATCGACACGGGTAATTTTGGATAACGGGTAAGAAGTAGCGGGGGGCTCACCTTAATTGGTGAGCCCCAATCCGCTAATGTTAATTTACATACTCTATTTAACATAATATACATTATGAGCAAATTAAAGGGGCCTCTTGGGAAGGTCTGTTCTTATAATGTGCTGATTAAAAGAGGTAAAAGAGCATGCTAGTCATCCCGGCCTCAAATGCAGGTGGGTGTGATCTTTCTACCGTTAGGCCTGGAAGAACTTGGGGTTGTACACGACCTCCCACAAGAAACCATCGGGGTCGGTGAAGTATCCTGCATATCCACCCCAATCAGTCGCATGGGCTGATCGTGTAACTATGCCACCCCCTGCGGCAACACGGGATAACAGGGAGTCGACCTCCGCGTGAGAGCGAACATTGTGAGATAAGCAGAAGCCTTGGAAGCCCGTCCCCGTAGATGCTAGGGTGGCATTCGTCGCCAAGCTCTCACGTGACCAGATCGCGAGTCGGGTATGGCCGAGTGAGAAGAAATGAACCCCAGGTGGGGATTTGAGTTTGGGTAGTTCTAGGCAGTTCTGGTAGAACCCACAGGAACGGTTCATGTCAGATGAACCAAGGGTTATATAACTAACATACTGTTCCATAGGGATTATAAATTTATCAGCGGTTTAAAAGTAGAAAAAGGACCAGGCAAAATGAGATCACGGTCGCGGTGACGCACAGGATCATCATCGTCTTAAGCTTAGATTCAGCGACAGAAGCCACCTGTTCGACCGCTGCAACGGTGCTCTTTAATTGCTCCGCAAGATCCTTAATTTGGGTAGCACTCAGTGATGCGGCTGACTGAAGTTCATCGATCTGTTGCTGGAGGGTGGGGTCTGACGATGTATCGGCCTTCTTCTTGGTGAATACGGGGGCGGCGACTGAGAGGATCGTTCCCATATGCGGAAGGACCATCTTTAAAGCGGGAATCAACCAGGCTGCCATCGTCCTAATCTCCTTAGATAATTACTCACGATACTAGTATAGACAATTGATATTAAAAAGATATACAACTTTAGTTTTGGTTAAATCATAGACAATTACTGGGGTGACTGACCCCCCATCTGAGGGCGGTTAAGCGATCCCACCGCTGGCACTTATATTCTGACCGGTCACCCATCCTGCCTCATTACTAACCAGAAAGAGCACTAACTCGGCGATCTCACCGGTCTCCCCTACCCGGTTTAGAACGGACATGGCGGATATCCGCTCAATATCCTGTTCGGTCTTACCGGTGGTAAAGAGTTCCGTATTCACAGGACCGGGTGAAACAATATTCGCTGTGATCCCCCTCTCCCCCATCTCCTTAGCAAAGACTCGAGTCAGTTGCTCGATCGCGCCCTTACTTGCAGCATAGGCACCATATTTTGGGAGTAACATCCGTGTGACCGTGCTCGATACCGTGACCACCCGACCCCCATCCGAGAGACGGGTTGATGCCTCTCGTAGCGCATAGAAGACTCCCTTTACATTGCTGTCCATCACACGATCGAACTCTTCATCGCTGATTTCACTTAACTTTTTGAAGATCAGCACGCCGGCATTATTGATGAGGATGTCCACTCGACCAAAATGCTCGATGGTCTCATCAAATAACCGATGGACCTCGGTCGAGATCCGCATATCTGCCTGAACGACTAAGGATTCTCCTCCTGAAGCTTTAATTGACTCATGGACTGCGTAAGCTGCTTCCCCTCGTGACACATAATTGATGACTACCCGAGCCCCTGCTGCTGCGAGTCTACGAGCAATCTCAGCACCGATCCCACGCGAGGAACCGGTGATGATGGCCACTTTATTTTGGAGGTCTTTCATGATGGATGGGCTTGTGGTGTCTAGAGAGCGATAAACAATAAATCTAACTGATTGTTTATAAGTCTACTTTACCCTATTTTTCAGTAAAGTTGAGTTCTACTCCATTACCGGCAGGGTCCTTGAAGAAGATCTGAAATCTGCTGGCCGTTGGGGTATGGAAGCTCTCGAACTGGATGCCATGTCGTTTTAAGCGTGATTCAATCTCAGGTCGATCGGTACAGGTGAATGCGACATGATCAATGGTGGTTACGACATGGGTAAGACGTACCTCATCAGGGCCGGCCAGGCTCAGGTGGAGGACATCCTGACCCCCTGCATAGAGCCAGTAACCCGAACCTGAGAGAGGTGATCTCTGACCCAACTCGAGACCGATCACATCACAGTAGAACTCTTTCAGTTGTATGAGGAGTTCAGTCGGGGCCCGAAGGTTGTAATGATTTAATCCGATCGTGGGCATAGGCCGTCCGGGTTTTTGAAGAGAATATTAGGTTGAGTATGCTTAGTATACCCATTAAAAATCAATGAGTAGCGCCGCTATTGCGTAGTATCTCGGCAACTTGTAAATGGTCCCGACTGAGGGCCAAGCTTAAGGCTGTACCACCGGATTCATTTCGAACATGAGGATTGGCACCCCTCTTTAAGAGTAACTTGACCGCATCAAGATGGTCTCCTCTAGCGGCCATCATGAGTGGTGTTGCACCGCTGTCTGAGGTCGAGTCGATCTTTGCACCGACCTCTAACAGCATCTCGATGATCTCGGTATGACCCCGGGTTGCTGCATAGAGAAGGGGATTCCATCCTTTGTGATTGATCTCAGCACCCTTGATATAAAACTGCTTCGCCATCCCTGCCTCTCCGTGATAGCTCGCGAGCATGATGGCCGTCTCTCCATAATGATTGCGTAGGTTAGGATTGGCCCCAGCCTCGAGTAACAGGTGGACGAGGGTACTGCCCTTATTTTGGACTGCGATCATGAGGAGGGTATTCCCCCGTGTGTCGTAAATATTTGGGTTAGCCCCCCTCTTGAGCATCTTTGCCAGATCGGTTGCATTGCTATCCTCAACCGCCCAGATTAAGTCTTTATGGAGATCGGTCGTGGCATGAGCGGGCAGGCAGAGACAGAGCGCTAGCGCCAGGATGGGGGTGAATTGGCGTAGTGTGCGTCTATGGGGCATTCAGGATACCTTGAATAATTTGAAGAAGTTACGTGTGGTCGCCTCTGCCACCTGATCTAAGCTGATCCCTCGAAGTGCAGCAATTTCCTCCGCAACATGCTTCACGAAGGCGGGTTGGTTGGTTTTGCCTCGGTGGGGGACCGGTGCTAGGTAGGGTGAATCGGTCTCGATCAGCATTCTCTCTAAGGGGACTCGGGTGGCAATATCCTTTAGACCAACAGCCTTCTTAAAAGTGACAATCCCTGAAAAAGAAATATAGAAGTTAAGCGCCATCGCCTGTTGTGCCACCTCCCAGCTCTCTGTGAAGCAGTGCATCACCCCTCCAACGGTATCAGCGCCCTCCTCCTCCATGATCCGTAATGTATCCTCAGCGGCCTCGCGGGTATGGATGATCAATGGCTTGTTGCATAAACGAGCGGCCCGGATATGCTGCCTAAAACGCTCTCTCTGCCACTCAAGATCCCCCTTCAGCCGGAAATAATCCAGACCGGTCTCACCGATAGCAACAACCCGTGGGTGACAGGCCAAGGTCGCGAGCTGTATCGATTGTGGTTCTTCCAGATTTTCATAGTCGGGATGGACGCCGACCGATGCAAAGAGATTGGGGTGGTTCTCAGACAGGGCTAATACCCGAGGAAGGTCTTGCAGATTAACGCTCACGCAGAGCGCGTGACCGACATCATTTTCACGCATATTGGCGAGTAATTCGTCAATATTGACGGCCAGGTCCGGAAAGTCGAGGTGGCAGTGGGAATCAACCAGCATGGATATGTTCCTTAATGATCAAATACTTGTGTCTGATACTGGGAATCACCCTGATCGCTTATTACGAGATGGTGAGACCATCATCGCGTAGGAGATCAGCATCTCTTCCAGGAAGAGTCGTGGATTCAGTGGGTGATTTGATAACCGCTGGGTTGAGATCAGTCCTCGCGAGTACTTGGCGATTCTGTGCGGATCGATCTCTGAGACCAAAATCTTAATAGGTTCGAGCATATTTAAATGATAGCGAACCTTGCCAGTGGTTCGGACGCTCATGAGGTCGTAGCACCATCTCTGCATCCAACCGACCGCGGTGGGGAGGTCTGAACGTTGCATCTCCTCTGCCAGAGAGATGGGGTTTAGGCCGCCCGGGGTCCCGACTTGTCGGATAAAGGATTGATATTGAAGAAGATAATCTTCATCATTCTGCTCCAATGCAGATAATGGCGCGTACCCCGCCGCGGCAAGGCTATTCTCAGGATCCTTGATGCCCTGGCCCTTGAGCCATGCGATGGAGGTGGCACGATCGGGGCTTGGCATTGGGATCTGACGGCACCGGCTCCGCAGAGTGGGAAGAAGGTCTTGAGGTCGGTGCGTCACCAGTATGAAGAGGGTCTGAGGGGGAGGCTCTTCCAGACTCTTTAGAAGGGCATTGGCCGCAGAGGGGTTCATCGACTCTGCGGGGTGAATCAGTATGATCTTGTATCCATTACGGTGGCTGGTCATATTCACGAGATCAGCGAGGGCTCGTATCTGATCGACCCCGATCTGCTTACTGGGCTTCTTCTTAGCTTTGGTACTGGTGGGGGCGCTCTCGGGAGCATTCTGCCCATCTCCACCCTGATCAGAAGTAGATTCATCAGCCAGAGTCGCAAGTGACTCTGGCTCAATCAGACGAAAGTCTGGGTGCCCCCCTTGGTCGAACCATCCACAGCTGGGGCAGGTACCACAGTGTTCTGCAGCCGAACTGGGCCTCTCACACAGCAAGGACTTGGCGAGATTACGGGCGAATGCAATCTTGCCGATGCCCCTTCCTCCCTTCAAGAGCAGGGCATGGCCACGGGCAGAGTCGCTCCGTGTCAGAGATCGCCATGTGTCAGTCTGCCAAGAGTAAATATTACTCATTAACAAAAGGTTAAGATGATGTCATGGAGTGACTCTTTAACTTTTTCTAGGGGCTGACTGGAGTCAATCAGTCGTATTCTTTGGGGGAAACGGCGAACCCGATCCAGGTAGGCAGACCGAACGCGACTAAAGAATTCGTCCTTCTCCCGTTCAAAACGGTCTGCTGTCTTAATGGTGTTAACACGCTGCCTCCCAATCTCGACACTGACATCGAAGTAGATCGTGAGATCGGGCTGGAAGTCTTGAAGGGTCCATCTCTCCAGATCATCCAGACGATTGGTGGATAGTCCACGTCCACCCCCTTGGTAGGCATAGCTCGCATCGGTGAACCGGTCCGAGATGACCCACTGACCCCTCTTGAGAGCCGGAAGGATGACCCTCTCGACATGCTCACGACGTGATGCAAACATCAGGAGCGCCTCAGTCTCTGGATGCATTGACTCACGACCATTCAGCAGCAATACCCGTATCTTCTCACCGAGCGGGGTGCCACCCGGCTCACGGGTCACGACGACCTCAATCCCTTTGCCACGCAAAAAGCTCTCCAACCAGGCGAGGTGGGTACTCTTACCGGCCCCGTCGATACCCTCAAACGTGATGAACTTACCTGTCTTCATTGAAGTGATTATGAATTGGCAGAAAAATCTATCCTGGTAATGAGTCTAACATTTATCCTCACAACCGGTAACAGCCCGTCTGGACAATATCTAGGGTTGCACATTTGTTGGCCTTTACCTGCTTGCTCGGGCATCTAACGCTTTGCTTGTTGCATCGACATGCTGGGAGAACAAGATAAATCCCCAGTTTTGCCGAGGATATCTTAATTTATTGACAAAGTTTAAAAAACACGCATAATTTCTGACATGGATACATCGCAAACGATAAGACAAGCAATAGCAGGCATGCCCCAAGGGGCAGTGTTCTCGAGTGTTAACTTCTTGTCGATGGGGACTCGCGCTGCTGTTGACCAGGCTCTCTATCGTATGATGAGGAGTGGGGTCATCGCACGCGTGGCAAGAGGGCTGTACGCTGCTGCAGGTCAGAGTGTTCAAGCGCAAACTGTTGCTACTGCAGTTGCGCACAAGACAGGTGAGAGAGTTGGGTTGGTTCCATCCGATGGGCTACGTGATGTGATCATGGTACCAACATCAGGTCTGTCGCGCGCAGTCAAGACGCTGGGGCATACAGTGCAGTTCTGTCACATGAGTCAAAGAAAGGTCCAACTCGCCGCAAGCCTCAAGGGCAGAGTGTTGCTTGAGCTTTGGACTCGTGGCATGAAGAACCTCACCACGATTGAGATCAAGGATGTAACCGGTGATTGGTTGGTTAGGGACATTGATAGCTACGCAGCCATGATCCCTGCCTGGCTACGCACAGCCATTCGACAAGCGAATGCTCCAAGGAAGTCTGTCAAGATTGGCTTGTCCGGTGCTTATGACTGGTCTAACCCACACATCAAGGATGATGTGTTGATCGGAAAGGTTCTTGAAAAGCATAAGTTCGAGGACGTAGTTCGTCTGTGTTTTTACTATGGCGTACCTAAGGTCAAGAGAGTGTTCAAGCAGCGTGAGTTTGAGTCAATCACAAATGCCAGCGTGACCAGGATGCTGACCAACATCAGCAAAGGTCTGCGTTCACCACAGAGGCATTCATATGCATAAGCTCAAAATGGACTTCATGCCGGAGGCGACACGAAAGAATTTTGCTCGCCTCAAAGATGATCCTAGATTGGCTAGCTTTACCTTGGTCGGAGGAACAGCATTGGCATTACAAATTGGGCACCGGATCAGCGAAGACCTGGATTTCAATATCTTTGGTCAGAAGTTGCCGATGAGAGCAATAGACGGAATCTTGGATGAGTTAGCTGCGGGCGGGGCAACAATTGAAAGCATGATCACATCTGAACAAAAGTCAAAATTCAAAATCAATACATCAGAGGACCTTGATCACTATATTCAGGACTACTTGATTGACGGGGCCAAAGTCACATTTCATTCGCGCAATGAGAATGAAAGACCCAAACAACAAATTGACTTCTTGAAGTCAGCACAAAAGATAGTGGTTTCCGAAGGGGGTTTTAATGTCCTGGGTATAGATGGGCTTTTTGTCATGAAAAGCATCGTTGTCTATGACCGTGTGAAGTCTCGTGACATTTACGATTTGATGGCTCTCACCAGAGATCAGGGCTATACCCTTGACGATATCTTTTCTGCAATTGATGCCTACCAACCCATAAGAAATAAAGACCCCGAGCACTTCAAGAGCGTGGTAACTGGCTTGATTCCATTAGATAAAGATGATGAGGGTTTTTCCGGCATCAATCTACATCTGAAGATTGATGAGATAGTTAAGTACTTCAAGAGGCTTATTAACGACTATGAAATAAGGGCAGTCAATCAGCTGCGTCCACGCCCTTAAAGAGCGAGGAAAAGGTCGCTCATTCTCTGAGGTTCCCCCGATTTTTCGTCTTCCAAGCGGTGGTTCATGCTACCAGTTTCTCTTTCTGTTGAGCAATAAGCCAATTATCGATATTGCCAGTCATTTAGAAACGGTATTGGCGACTTATAGCCCTGTCTTCATTGAAGTGACTCCGAATGGGCAGGAAAATCTTCCTCCAATAATGGGTTTAACACTTATACTCGCACCCGTTAACAGCCCTAACCCTTAACTGATTGGGAAGGATTGAGATCCCTCCCCCTCATGATGAGCTGAGATATAAACCCTTTCGAATAGACGATGCTACGAATCACTGAAATTAAGCTCCCACTCGACCACACTCAGGGCGAACTCTCGGAGGCGATCCTACAAAGGTTGGTGCTCCCCGCAAGTGACCTGTTGAGTTTCTCGATCGCAAGGCGTGGATACGACGCACGTAAAAGGGGGTCGGTCTTCTTTGTCTACACCCTCGATATTGAATTAAAGAATCCATCGGATGAGATCTCGATCCTTCATCGCCTGCAAGGGGGTGGAGGGGTTTCGATCGCCCCCGATACGGAGTATCGCTTTGTAGCCCAAGCAAATCAGAATGTCATCGCGAAGTCTCGTCCGGTCGTGATCGGTACCGGTCCCTGCGGCCTCTTTGCAGGTCTGATTCTGTCGCAGATGGGGTTCAGACCGATCATTCTGGAGCGTGGCAAGTCGGTACGAGAACGGACCAAAGATACCTTTGGGCTATGGAGAGGGGGGGTTCTCGATCCAGAATCGAATGTCCAGTTTGGAGAGGGGGGAGCAGGTACCTTCTCAGATGGAAAGCTTCACAGCCAGATCAAGGATCCTAAGCATTACGGTCGTAAGGTATTGATGGAGTTCGTTAAGGCAGGAGCGCCGCCCGAGATTCTCTACGTGAGTAAGCCCCATATCGGCACATTCCGTTTGGTCGGGGTGTTGGAAAAAATGCGTGCGACGATCCTCTCTCTAGGGGGCGAGATTCGTTTTCAGAGTCGAGTCGATGATATCGAGATCAATGATGGTCGGGTCAGAGGGGTGACCCTGTCTGGGGGAGAGCATATCGCTACCGATCAGGTCATTCTGGCGGTGGGACATAGTGCACGTGATACCTTCCAGATGCTTCATGAGCGGGGTGTCACCCTCGAGGCTAAGCCCTTTTCAGTGGGACTTCGGATCGAACACCCGCAGTCATTGATAGACTCTTGTCGGTTTGGAGAGAGTAATGGTAATCCACTACTCGGCGCGGCCGACTACAATCTGGTTCATCACTGCAGTAATGGCCGATCGGTTTACAGCTTCTGTATGTGCCCCGGTGGGACTGTGGTCGCGGCTGCATCCGAGTTGGGCAGCGTTGTCACCAATGGAATGAGCCAGTATTCACGAAACGAACGCAATGCCAATAGCGGGATCGTGGTCGGGGTAACACCTGAAGATTATCCGGGCCACCCCTTGGCAGGGATTGCTTTTCAGAGGAGTTGGGAGGCCCGTGCCTTCGAATTGGGGGGCCGTAACTATCAGGCACCTGCTCAGAGGGTGGGTGATTTCCTCGAGGGGAGAGAGTCCAGCGAGCCGGGTGAGGTGGTCCCATCCTACACACCGGGTGTGAATTGGTGTGATCTGAGTAGCTCACTACCGGAATACGCCATCTCCGCAATACGAGAGGCTTTGCCTATTTTTGACCGTAAGATCAAGGGCTTTGCAATGCAGGATGCGGTACTAACGGGGGTTGAGACGCGGACCTCCTCACCGATCCGGATTAATCGCAATGAGCATTATCAGAGCTTGAATACGATTGGACTCTACCCCGCAGGTGAGGGTGCAGGCTATGCGGGGGGAATACTCTCAGCTGCGGTGGATGGTATTAAGGTGGCTGAGGCGCTGGCGTTAGCGTTAGCGTCCCATTAGGTAGCCCTAGCCTGCATTGATTGAGATGAATGGATCCATCTGAATTGCCTGGTACTTGACCGATAGAATTTCCAATTCCTCAACCCCGCCCGGGGTATGCAGTGTCACGGTATCATCCTGACGAGCCTTGATCAGAGCACGTGCCATCGGTGAGATCCAGCTGATATATCCCAGTGAGGTATTGACCTCATCGACCCCAACGATGGAGATGGTCTTCTCCTCCCCTGCCAGATTTGCATATGTGACCGTGGCCCCAAAGAAGATTTGAGTCTCATCATCCCGTGGTTTCGCGGGGTCCACGATCTCGGCCATGTCCAGACGCTTGGTAAGGAACCGGATCCGACGATCGATCTCACGAAGACGCTTTTTGCCGTAAATATAGTCTCCATTCTCGGATCGATCGCCATTGCCTGCCGCCCACGACACGGTGGCAGTCATTTGAGGACGCTCCTGATTCATCAGCCACAGAAATTCATCCATCAGCCTCTTGTAACCCAGGGGGGTGATGTAGTTCTTACCCGTGATGGGCAGGAGATCAATCCCAGTATCCTCTTCAGGGTCCTCGGCATCATCGCTATCTTTTACGAATGCTTTACTCATCATCCTGAAATTATTGAAGAAAGTCGAATTGAATCCCTTTCAGCCGAGTTAGAATCGGCGGTCAGGGTGGTTATACTGCATTGCGCTCCGAGACGGCCTGGACTAAGCTTCGGCCCATGTCGCG
>JBAWVG010000034.1:0-16638 GCA_037147395.1 Nitrosomonadaceae bacterium
GGGAAAGGCGTTACCCGCCTTGCGCAACTCGGCCAGTTTGGCGCGCCGCTCATCGGTTAGGCTGGCCTCTGGTGGTGCCTTGGCATCAGTGTTGTGCAAATTTTTGTTGGGTTTTGATTCATCCATTTTTATTTGAACTCCTTAGCATACTATTAAACACATTGTTTCAGACTTGCCTCGATAAAGTCATCCAACCCCCCGTCGAGGACGCCTTGAGTATTACCAATTTCGATTCCAGTACGCAGATCCTTGATGCGCGACTGATCTAGCACGTAAGAGCGGATTTGGTGTCCCCACCCAATATCAGTCTTGGAATCTTCCATCGCTTGTTTTTCGTCGTTACGCTTGCGTAATTCCGCTTCATATAGACGCGACTTTAGCATGGCCATGGCTTCTGCTCTGTTACGGTGCTGCGATCGATCGTTCTGGCATTGAACTACAATCCCGGTGGGATTATGGGTGATACGGATCGCCGAATCAGTTTTGTTAATATGCTGCCCGCCTGCACCGGAGGCGCGAAATGTATCGATGCGCAAGTCTGCAGGGTTGATGTCTACTTCAATAGTTTCATCGACTTCGGGGTAAACAAAAACACTGGCAAACGAGGTATGGCGACGGTTGCCGGAGTCGAATGGAGATTTTCTGACTAATCGGTGCACGCCACTTTCAGTACGTAAATAGCCATAGGCATAATCACCGGAGATCTTAAGGCTTGCGCTCTTAATGCCGGCGACCTCCCCTGATGACTCTTCCAGTACCTCCACTTTGTAGCCGCGGCGTTCGCAATAGCGCAGGTACATGCGTTCCAGCATGGCCGCCCAGTCTTGTGCTTCGGTGCCGCCAGAGCCAGATTGAATGTCGACAAAGCAATTATTAGGATCCATCGGGTTGGAGAACATGCGGCGGAACTCCATGTCGGCGACAGTTTTCTCCAGTTGCGAGACATCGACACCGACACTCTCCAGAGTGGCATCGTCGTTTTCTTCTTTGGCCATCATGAATAGATCGCGGGCATCGTGAAGCTGCCGACCTGCTGTTTCTAAGGTGTTGACAACGCCCTCAAGCAATTTTTTTTCACGCCCTAATTCTTGGGTTCGTTTGCTATCACCCCAGATGGTCGGATCTTCAGCCTGGCGATTGAGTTCGTTCAGGCGCGTCTGTTTGGAATCGAAGTCAAAGATACCTCCGTAACTCTATTGCTCGGTTGTCGAGAGAGTTGAGTTGGTTAGCAATGGCGTTGATTTGTTCAGCTTCCATGGGTGTCTAGCCTGAAAATACAAGAAAGTAAAATTATACAGTAAGCTTGGATGAGCTCATCGCAGAGATGGTGGAGAGAGGGGGATATCTTGATGTCTGCGTCTTATCGGCAGGAGGGGTGTTTTTTTCGTTACAATCACACCATGGCAAAATTCTTTGCATTAATACCCGCAGCAGGATTCGGTTCGCGTATGGGCAACGAGTTGCCCAAGCAGTACTTGCCGCTAGCCGGGAGACCGATGATCTATCATGCCTTGCGCACGCTATGTGACTCTCCTCGTATTGCCGGTGTGTTTGTTGTGCTCTCGCCTGGGGACAACGAATGGTCCCGGCATGACTGGTCTGAATTTTTCGGCAAGCTGGTGGTATTCAATTGCGGAGGTGCGGCTCGTGCTGAGAGCATACTTAATGGCCTTAAAGCAGCTCCGGCAGCATCGCCCATTGGCGATGACGATTGGGTGTTGGTTCACGATGCGGCGCGACCTTGTTTGAGTGTAGTGCAGCTTAATAAATTGATCGATGAGCTTGTTGATGATGAGGTGGGTGGATTGCTGGCGGTTCCGGTGGCTGATACCTTAAAGCGTAGCGATGCCGACAGCCGGGTTGAGCATACCGAATCCAGGGAGGGTCTATGGCAGGCACAGACACCACAGATGTTTCGATACAGGCTCCTGCTGGAGGCCTTGAGCAGGATTGGTGGTGCGGCCATGACAGACGATGCTGGTGCAGTCGAAGCCTTGGGTCTACACCCTAAATTAGTACTGAGTGATACCCGTAATCTAAAGGTTACGTATCCTCAAGACCTAGCTTTGGCAGAATTGATTTTACGCGAGAGGAAAACACAGTGAGCAAGATTAGAATCGGGCAAGGTTTTGATGTTCATCAACTGATTGAAGGCCGTGAGCTAATCATTGGCGGCGTTATCATCCCCTATGAAAGAGGCCTAATGGGGCACTCTGATGCGGACGTTTTATTGCATGCGGTATGCGATGCGCTACTTGGAGCCGCGGCGCTCGGGGACATCGGCCGGCATTTCTCGGATACTGATCCTCGCTATAAGAATATCGATAGTCGCGTTTTGCTGCGCGAGGTTCATCGTTTGTTGGAGGAGCGTGGCTATAAAGTGAATAATATTGATGCGTCCATCATAGCTCAATCGCCGAAAATGGCGCCATATATCCCCGCCATGATTGCTAATATCGCTCAGGATTTGCAGATGTCAATTCTGGATGTCAATGTCAAGGCCAAGACTGCTGAGCATCTTGGCCCGGTGGGTCGGGGTGAGGGAATAGAGGCTGAGGTGGTGTGCTTGATTGCCACAAGAGACGATGCAGCTGATTGATACAAATACCTCCATCAAGGAAGAAACTGCGCGGGTTTTTTTTGCGATCTGGCCTGACACTGCTGTGCAAAAACGGTTAGATGGCCTTGCAACGCAGCTCGAAAATAGCTGTGGTGGACGAAAAGTTAGAGCAGAAAATATTCATCTAACGTTGGTATTTCTGGGGGATGTAAAGGTTAACCGGCTGGATACATTATGTCAGATTGCGAGTGAGGTTCAGAGAGAGGGGGTGAAGGCTTTTGATTTCGCTGTTGATGAAGTCCGCAACTGGAAACATAACAATATTACTTATGCGGGGTTGAGCAAGCCCCCTCATGAGCTCCTGAATCTGGTCAGTACGCTACAGGGAATATTGTCTGATGAAGGGTTTTCATTCGATCGCCAATCTTATGTGCCTCATATAACGTTGGTAAGAAAGGCCAAGTGTCCCGTTCCTTCGAGTGAGCCCGGGATAGGCCTGCCTAGTGGGGTGCAACCAGTGTTCTGGTCGGCGTGTGAGTGGGTCTTGGTAAAGTCAGGTCAGGCTAACGGCGGATCGGGATATACCCCCATAGGTCGTTGGTCTTTGGTATGACAAGTAAGCGGCAAAAGTGGGTAAGAAATGATTGCCACCAATCGTAGGACCTCTGAAAGATGCTCAGTGGGGTCTCTGGGTTGAAGCTGTTATCTTGAAGATACTCGCATTCGATACCTCTACTGAGTACTGTTCCCTCGCGCTCTGGCTCGACGGCGAGATACTGAATCGGGAAGTGCTTGCCGGGCAAAGGCATTCAGAACTGCTCCTACCACTGCTGCAAGAGTTACTGGAAGAAACTGGTCTGACGCTTGCGCAAATGGATGGCATTGCTTTTGGTGCTGGTCCGGGATCATTCACCGGCCTGCGTATTGCCTGTGGAGTAGCGCAAGGGTTAGCTTTCGGCATGAATCTGCCTGTCATAGGTATAAGTACGCTGGAAGCGCTAGCACAACAGACAGGGGACACTAATGTAATTGTAGCGATCGATGCCCGCATGGGCGAGATTTATCATGCTGCCTACACAAAATCGGTGGATGACTGGCAGGTGGTGAGTGAGCCCTCTCTCTGCCTGCCCCAGCAGGCGCCAATGGTGTCTGGGAGCAATTGGACTGCTTGCGGCAGCGGATTTGCTAAGTATGATGAGACCTTACGCAGCCGTTATCAGGGGTCTATCGGACGTATTGCTGGCGAGCTTATTCCGCGTGCGCGAGAGATGGTGCAATTGGCAGTCCCCAGATTTTTAGGTGGATTAGCGTTAGATCCAGCTGATGCTGCGCCACTTTATATTCGAAACAAGGTGGCCCTGAAGGAGTCGGAGCGGTGAGTGCCCAATGGAAAGAAATCCCGCAAATCAGGTGCATGCTCCCGGCAGACCTAGACGGGGTAGTGGCCGTTGAACACGAAGTTTTTCTCTTTCCCTGGACGCGTGGTAATTTCAGTGACTCACTTAACGCCGGCTACCATTGCTGGGTGTTGGAACAGTCTGGTCATATTTTTGGTTACGGCGTGATGACCATCGGAGCAGACGAAGCTCACTTGCTCACCCTTAGCATTGCAGCCGGATGGCAGCGACAGGGCTGGGGTGAGAAATTACTGCAACAGTTTATTTGCATTGCCAGAGAGCGCCATGCGAAATCGATGTTTCTGGATGTGCGAGAATCCAATCGAGCTGCTGCCAGGTTGTATGAACGAATTGGATTCGAGAATATCGCAAAACGAAAAGATTACTATCCCGCGATGGGTGGACGAGAGGACTCGCTGATTATGGAGCTGATGTTATGAAATCTGCCGTGAACTTGATATGAGTGCCAGGCGGGAGGAGATACTTGAGGAGTTAGGTCTGACACCGCTCTGGCACCGGCGGACTCTCCAGCATGCCACAGATAGCACAATGGAACCTGGTCGTCAGGTTGCTGCCACTGACAATAGGCATGCGCAGGTTATGCGGATGGACTGGATTCAGCTCAAGGTCAGTGTAGCGGACTGTGTTGCCTGCCCGTTGCATCAGACCCGTACCCGTTCGGTGTTTGGCACTGGCGATGAGAATGCTGACTGGCTATGGGTGGGAGAGAGCCCGGGCGATGAGGAAGATGCTAATGGTGAGCCCTTCGTTGGTCAGACTGGCAAGCTGCTGGATAATATGCTGGCGGCAATCACTCTGAAGAGAGCCAGAAATGTCTATATCACTAATATCGTTAAGTGCCATCCGCCTAGCAACCGCGATCCTGAGCCTGCTGAGGCGAAGCAGTGTCATCCTTACCTGGCGCGGCAGATTGAACTAATCCGGCCAAGACTCATCATTGCGCTCGGAAAAGTTGCCTCGCAGAGCCTCCTTAATACCGATGCTACGGTCGCTAGTCTGCGTGGAAGATTACACCAATTCTCAGGTATCCCATTGATCGTCACTTATCATCCGGCCTATCTGCTTCGGACACAGCTGGACAAGGCTAAGGCCTGGGAGGATTTGTGTTTTGCAAGGGCGACAATGCAGGCGCTGTTGTAATCAGCAAGTTAGTCCCCATGTATCGAATATTAGATTTTTTTAGGAGGATCCATGCGCAGTCTATTATTGTCCATCACGTTGCTGCTTACTCTTGCCTTAAGCGGGTGTGGTTACAATACCCTTCAGTCTACTGATGAGCAGATCAAGGCAAGCTGGGCAGAAGTTCTAAATCAATACCAGCGTCGCGCCGACCTAGTCCCCAACTTGGTGAATGTGGTCAAAGGTTTTGCGGCACAGGAGAAAGATGTGTTGCTAGGAGTGACCAACGCTCGCTCCAGAGTGGGTGGCATTCAGGCTACGCCTGAGTTGATCAACGATCCGGTAGCGTTTTCTAAATTTCAGAATGCTCAAGGCGAACTATCGGGCGCTTTGTCACGACTGCTGGTTGTTGCAGAGAATTACCCACAAATCAAGTCGGATGCCAACTTTCGTGAACTGCAGGCGCAGTTGGAAGGGACTGAGAATCGTATCACCGTAGCCCGCAACCGCTACATCAAGGCGGTGCAGGAATACAACGTGGTGGTACGCTCCTTCCCGAGCAACCTTACTGCAATGGTCTTTAGTTTTCAGGTAAAGCCTAGCCTCGCCGTGGAGAATGAGAAAGAGATCTCCACTGCACCGAAGATTGATTTCAGTGCACCAGCGGCGGGAAAGTAAGAGTGTTCTTTCAGGTACTATGGTCGGTTACTTCTAAAGCCCCGGCTGTATGACTTCTACTCAGCAGGTGCAAGTCTGGGTAAAAACCCTGATGATTGCCACGCTACTACTTTCTGCCCCATTAGCGGGGGCGGATGTAGCAGTTCCCCCGCTCAAGTCACGTGTCATCGATCTAACGGGGACGCTTCCCGCTGAAGTAACGGCAGAATTGGAACGGGGGTTGGCCTCATTCGAAGCAAAAAAAGGTAGCCAGTTGGTGGTTCTGATTGTCCCCACGACTCGGCCCGAGACCATCGAGCAGTACTCTATTCGCGTCGCTGAATCATGGAAGCTGGGACGCAAGGGAGTGGATGACGGCGCATTGCTGCTTGTTGCAAAGAATGATAGGACACTACGGATAGAGGTAGGTTATGGTCTTGAGGGTGCGCTGCCGGATGCCACGACAAAGCGGATTATTGAGGAAATAATTGCCCCCAAATTTCGGCAGGGAAACTTTTCTGGCGGTATTGTTGCGGGCGTTGAGAGTATTCTAAACGTGATCGATGGAGAGTCTCTGCCACACCCTCAGTTCAAGCCTGGCGGTAACTCTGTCAGAGGAGTGGATGCTGTCCTAGAGAATATTGTTCCTATACTCATTGGTCTCATCGTATTCGGTAAGGTATTGCAGTCCATGTTCGGACGCCTCATCGGCGCCACAGTAATGAGTACATTGGCGGGACTCATCGGTTGGTTGTTTTTTTCATCGCTAATCGTAGCTCTCTTTATCTCGCTTCTCATCTTCTTTTTGAGTTTATTCAGTAACGCAGGTGGTGGAATATACCGAGGTGGGCGTGGCGACTGGTCTGGTGGTAGTTTTGGTGGGGGCGGTGGTTTCGGAGGGGGTGGTGGTGGTTTTGGTGGTGGTGGCGCATCGGGGAGATGGTAAGTGAACTTTAGGCGCTTACTACGGCACCTTTATACTAGTCGAGTGACGTTGCGGAGGACTTTCTCTACCGATTCCATGCGGGCGATAGAAGATGCTATTAAACAATCCGAAACACGTCACGATGGTGAAATCCGCTTTGCGGTGGAGGCGGCGTTACATTTAGTGCCGTTATTTAGGGGGCAGTCAGCGCATTACCAGGCAATTGAAGTTTTTTCGCATTTACGAATATGGGATACCGAATGTAACAACGGGGTATTGGTTTATTTGTTGCTTGCTGACCGCAATGTAGAGATTGTCGCAGACCGTGGAATTCATACCAAAGTTGGCGCTGAAGAGTGGGAGAGAATCTGCCATGAGATGAAAATTGCTTTCCGGAAGGGACAGTTCGAGGCGGGGGTCATTGCTGGCATCGGTGCCATCAGCAGGCACCTGGAAGAGCACTTTCCAACAGAGGGGAAGGGTGGAGAGAATGAGCTTGATAATGAGCCAGTAGTTTTATAGTGAGACTGTTTAATGCCCCTTGTGTTCCCCGATTAGATGTAACGAGTCTTCTTTGCTTTGGTTGATCAAGTGCCATTTGCGGATTAGCGTCATGATCACCGCTACAAACGATCCGAACAGAATGATGACGGTGTAAACGTGCACATCGAGACTCACCAGTAGAGCATAGAGGGCCAGCATGGTAAGTATGCTCAAGTTCTCATTAAAATTTTGTACCGCAATAGAATGACCTGCGCCCATTAGTATATGGCCGCGATGCTGCAGAAGAGCATTCATCGGCACCACGAAAAACCCGGCCAGTCCACCGATCAGCATAAGTAACCCGATCGCAACCCACAGGTCGCGCACCACGACCATGGTCATCACTACAATACCCATAGCGATCCCGAGTGGGATCACATTGACCGATTTTCGTAGTGAAACTAAGCGAGCAGCCATGACTGCGCCCACTGCAATGCCTAGAGCAACTACCCCTTGCAGCTGAGCAGCCTTGCTGAGTGGAAAATCAAGTGCTGTTTCGGCCCATTTCAGTACAATAAATTGCAAAGTTGCGCCCGCCCCCCAGAATAGTGTTGTGACAGCGAGAGAGATCTGGCCAAGCTTGTCGGTCCATAACAACTTCAGGCAGTGGCTGAACTCGTGTATCAGGAAAACTGGATTCTTCCTGAGTATGCGGTGATCAACCCCAGTGTCGGGAATGTACAAATTAAAAGTAGCTCCGATGCAGTAAAAGGTAGCGATAAGTAAAATACCTGCTTCCGTTACGGTATCCACGCCGGTATTGATGAAGGGAAAGTCGAATGCTAGGAATACAGAAGAAACGGCAGGTGTGATCAATATCCCGCCCAAAACTGTACCAAGAACGATGGAGGCCACGGTCAATCCCTCGATCCAGCCGTTGGCAATGACCAGCTTGTCCGGTGGTAGCAACTCAGTCAGTATGCCGTATTTAGCCGGAGAGTAAGCGGCAGCACCCAGACCTACGACCGCATAGGCAGCGAGAGCGGAGTATTGATGCGCTGCGAGAAAGAGCAAGCTACAGCCTACAATCTTGATGGTATTGCTGATGAACATTACCCTCCACTTCGGCATGGAGTCAGCGAAAGCACCAACAAAAGGGGCGAGAGCGACATAGAAAAGTACAAATACAAACTTAAGCATGGGAGTGAGATAGGCGGGAGCATGCAGATCGATCAACAAGGCGATCGCGATCACCAGTAATGCATTGTCCGCTAGCGACGAGAAGAATTGCGCCGCCATGATGGTATAGAACCCGCGTTTCAAGATGTCACCCCGAAAATTTTTCGTTATCAGATGCTAGATTGTACAATGGAGACCTAGACTTGCTCTTGGACAGCCGGCTTTATACCATGAAACTGCTACATCGGCTAACGTAACAGCCTGATCTGATTCCCGATGATAATGCCTCTGTCAGATACTATCCGAATGACAGAATTTGTGATTGAATGCTTCGTTAAGCACTCTACTAAAGTCTTGCATCAGTCTGTGGTGTAGCGATTCCGTATGCACCTCACTTAACATAAGATAGATGACACGCCCCATTCAAGCCCTAATCGATCTCTCTGCACTCGAACATAATCTGTCTATGGTTCGTCGCCACGCGCCGCGAGCACGTGTAATGGCAGTGATCAAGGCGGATGCCTACGGTCACGGTCTGTTGCGTGCTGCCAGCGCACTCAAGAGCGCAGATGGATTTGCGCTACTAGAGTTAGATGCAGCAATACGTTTGCGAGATGCGGGCTACCGTCAACCCATACTGCTAGTTGAAGGTTTTTTTTCTGTCGAGGAGTTGGCACTGATCGAGGAGTATCAGTTAAGCGCCGTGATTCATCATAGCGAGCAGTTATCCATGTTGCCTGCGCTCAAGCGGCGAGGGGGTCTGGATGTATTTCTAAAGCTTAATACCGGCATGAACCGCTTGGGATTTATGCCCGAAGAGTTTTCTGCTGCGCTGGAACTCCTGAAGGGTAATCCTGCTATTGGCCAGATTACATTGATGACTCATTTCGCCCGAGCCGATGATCACGCTGGCAAGGAAAGTGTCAGTTCTCAATTTCAGCTTTTTAATACAGTCTCTGCAGGGCGGAATTTACCATGTTCATTAGCTAATTCAGCGGCGATTTTACGCTACCCTGAAACCCACGCCGACTGGGTGCGTCCCGGCATTATGCTCTATGGTGCTTCGCCATTTTCAGATAAGACCGCCGCTGATCTGGGTCTTCGTCCTGTAATGACAGTATCCAGTAAAGTTATTGCCGTGCAGAATATCAAGGTGGGGGATGTGGTTGGGTATGGCCACGCTTTTCGCGCCGATCGGGCAATGCAGGTTGGAATCGTCGCGGGCGGTTATGCCGATGGCTATCCGCGTCATGCGCCTACCGGCACACCGCTACTGGTGAACGGCCGCCGTAGTCGTATTCTCGGGCGCGTATCGATGGATATGCTACATGTGGATCTGAGTGGGATCGAGGGTGCAGGTGTGGGAAGTCCTGTAATACTTTGGGGAGAGGGGATGCCAGTGGATGAAGTGGCGCAGTCAGCGAGCACCATCAGCTATGAGCTATTGTGCGCTTTGGCACCGCGTATGCATGTAGTCGCCTAAATGCAAAGGGGCGACCATTAAGGCTGCCCCTTTAATCAAGCAACTGTGTTACGGCTACTCGACCTTGGCTCTGGCGCGTAGCTCGCCGACAGCGCCTTCAAATTGCCGCTGCAAGACACGCTGTGTCAGATTATTCTTGATTTCTTCAAACGGTGGAATCTTGAGTGGACGCACATCCTCCAATCGGATCACGTGCCAGCCGAAAGGTGTCTGCACAGGTTGATCGGTGAGCTGGCCTTTGCTCAGCTTGGTTAGGGCCTCAGCAAAGGGCGCTACATAATTCCCAGCGGGACTCCATTCGAGTTCTCCCCCCTTCCCCTTGCTGCCAGCATCCGTAGATTTCTCCTTGGCAATCTCGCCAAGCTTTGCACCTTTCTTGACTCGGGCAATAATATCCTTCGCCTCGGCCTCTGTTGTCACCAAAACGTGGCGTGCCTTGTACTCTTTGTCGCCCATCTGAGTTTTTAGTGTTTCATACTCTTTACGCATTACTTCGTCACTGACTGGATGGGTTTTAATATAGTCGATCTGATACGCACGAACCAGCGCTGTCTGACGGGCAATTTCCAGCTGAGCGATGATCTCAGGATCTCGATCTAAGCCCTTTCTTAATGCTTCCTGAGCGATCACTTCCTCGGCGATTAGGTCATCCCGCAAGGCCTTTCTGACTTCAGGGCTATCCGGCTGGCCCTGCGAAATGCGCGCTTTCATAATAAAATCGAGTCGTGATTGCGGGATTGCGACCCCATTCACCTTGGCCATAGGCACTGCAGGCTGGGCTTGGGCGGTGGTTACGGCGATCAGGCCAGAAATCCCAATCACCAGTAATTTCGAAAATTTCATTGGTTTCATATAGTTCTCTTAGCTCCCAGGTCAGTGGACTGAATCAGATTTAAACTCGTCTGGAGTATACGCCTTTACACTAATTGCGTGAATATCCTTGCTCATCATCTCGCCTAATGCGGCATAAACTAGACGATGTCTAGACATGGCCGACTTTCCATAGAACTCTGGAGAGACAATAGTGAGAAGGTAGTGTCCACCACCACTCTTGGCACCTTCGTGCCCCGCATGCCGTGCGCTCTCGTCAGAAAGTTCAATGCTCTCAGGATTGAGTGCGGCAAGTTTCTGCTTGATTAGTTCGATGGTTTTCAACTGTATGTATGACCGTTAATTAAGCCGGAAAGACTTTCTTGAATGGTTTAACTGTAACTTTTACGTAGACTCCTGCGGCAACGTAGGGGTCAGCTTCTGCCCAAGCGCGAGCGGCTGGTAGGGACTCAAATTCAGCCACGATCAGGCTGCCAGAGAACCCTGATGGACCTGGGTCGGGGCTGTCGACTGACGGGCAGGGGCCCGCCAGGATGAGGCGTCCGTCGTTCTGTAAGGTATTGAGTCGTTCCAGATGGGCGGAACGGGCTACCAGACGGTTTTCTAGGCTATTGGGGGCATCCTCAGCATTTATCACGTAGAGCATCATTTTTCTTTGTCCTCCTTGTCTTCTACATACTTTGCCAGCATCAGTGCTTGTAACAGGACAAAAGTCAGCATCAGGCCCATGAAACCGAATAGCTTGAAATTAACCCAAGCCTCAGTGGAGTAATTAAAGGCCACGTAGAGATTGATCGCACCCATCGACGCAAAAAAACCTGCCCAGCTGGTATTGAGTCGCCCCCATATTATTTCAGGCAGATTGATTTGTTCTTTCATCATCACGCGAATCAAGTTCTTATTGAAGAAGCTGTGGGCCACCAACAATGCGCAGGCGAATAACCAGTAGAGCACGGAGGGCTTCCATTTGATGAAGGTTTCATCCTGCAGTATGAGTGTGGCGCCGCCAAATACGCCGATAATAACCAGGCTCACCCATAGCATCGTTTCGACCTTGCGGTGACGGAACCAAACCCAGCCAATCTGTAGAAAAGTGGCAGCAATGGCCACAGCAGTGGCGGTATAGATGCCATAGATCTTGAATGCGATGAAGAACAAGATGACCGGGAAAAGGTCGAATAAAAACTTCATAAATACCGGATGTTAGGTGTGTGGTTAGTAAAGAAACATGGTTGCGCCGATCAAAACCAGGGAAAACTTCCTGATTTTTGAGTTAGACAAAGTATAGGTCAGTGTAAATGCATTGGCGTTGTTTTTCCCTCTTCGGGGAATTCGGCATGTACTACCTCACCTTCCGGATTTGGGAACAGGGGTGCGCCACACTCCTCGCAGTATTCAAGAGGGAAGCGATTATCTAGTAGCGTAACATGGGTTACGCCACATTCACGTAGTGTCGTTTCGATCTGCGCCACGGTATCATTAGTTTCGTCTTCCTCGCCGACCAGTGCCCAAACAATGCCGTAGAGCACATCGTCGCGATCCTTGAAGGTGAAGCTGATGCGATATTCTTCTAGCCATTGATCAAAAAACGGTGCAATCACGGCACGTAAGCCACTTGCGGGAATATTCAGGGTGGACTGTAGAAAATCGATAGTGGCGTGCATGGAATAGGGTCGAGCGAGGCGGTCTGCCATGCGCCAGGCAGAAAAGAAACCATCCGGCAGTAGCAGCTCCAGTGCGCAACCTTGAAATAGCGGGCGGAGCACCTCGCTGCCAGGTGCCTGCCAGGCAAGTAAGATCGCTTGTTTTTGAGTTTTAGTTTCGGGTACCTTCCCGACTTGGCTAGTCCCGATAGACTCCTGCCACTGGAACATGGGTTTCCCCCGAGGCACGGCAATGGCGCCGAGGATGTATCGGGTGTCTGATAGAAATCGCCCTGTCTCAGCCAACTGGCGCGGGTTCATGTGTAAATCACGATTCTCAGCTGCTGCTACCCAAAGCTTGTTAGCCAGTTCGTGAGTGAGGTGATAGCCGCGCGGCAGTTGGTCTGGACTGAATAGGTAATCCGCTAGGGAAAACTGAATATCCGCTGCCAGCACTTGTGCTTGCAGATGCAATCGTAGGCTGGCGAGCATTGGTTCTGGAATGGGGCCAGAGGGGATCGAAAAGCGTGACCAGGTCAGTACCGGTGCTGCGAACATTAGCACATCATAGTTGCGGTCTTCATGGGTCAAGACGCTGCATTCGATCGCTGCTTCAATGGCATGAATGAACTCTCCGTAACCAGCTGGATCCGTTTCGTAAAGCTGGTCCAGTGCGGTTTCTAGATTTTGATCATCACTCGTGCGCAACTGACCGTGGATCTTCGCTGCCAGCAGATTCTCCCAGAAAGCATCTTCAATCCGGCTCCCAGAAGCAGCAAGCCCCGCTGCTAGACGCGAGAGCTCCTGAACGGCGCGTGGGGATTTGCTGCGGTGAGGGGCGCGGGTTTTTTTCATAACAGAGGCCGGCACATAATGATCAACGGCCCATTTTAACCTAAATGTGCTGATTGGACAGGGTGAGTGGGTTGTACACAGAGCTGTCCTTCTCTGATCAGATGCGCCCTTCACGTGCTACGATTCGACAATTCCGCTACACTTCGTGTTTTCTTCACGCTCCTGGAACTTTCTTCGGTTTGCGGCCCTGCCATCCCCTTTTAATATGGTCATCACACTATGGGAGTGACTAATGTTCATCAGCGTTCTTGAGCTTTTCAAAATCGGGATAGGTCCCTCAAGTTCTCATACTATGGGGCCAATGGTGGCGGCCAGCGATTTCCGTAATCGCATTCAGACCTTAGCCGCAACTACTATAGTTGATCCGGATCTCCATGTTCGCTGCATTCTGAAAGGCTCTCTGGCATTCACTGGAAAGGGCCACGCGGCTGATCGTGCTGTGACATTGGGGTTGCATGGTTATTCGCCAGAGGGTCTAGCCGAGCAGTCGGTGAATGAGCTGATGGAGCGGTTGTGGAATGGTCGATTAATAACGCTGAGTGAGACGCTATCGGTCAAGTTTAATGCGGCAATAGATGTAGTTTTTGATCGTAGCCAGCCGCTACCGCAGCATCCGAATGGAATGATCTTCGAGTTGCTCGACGGTAGTGGAAAAACAATTCTGTCAGAAACTTATTTTTCGATAGGTGGCGGTTTCGTTAATACGCTGGCTGAAATTAGCAATCTGGATGCGCCACTTAAAATGGAGTCTGCTAGTTCGTGTCCCTATCCATTTGATTCAGCTGATTCCATGGTTAAGATGGCGGACGACAGCGGTCTATCGATCGCGATGCTAAAACGGTTAAATGAACACACTAAGATGACCGATACAGCGCTGAATCAAGGGCTAGATGCTTTGTGGCGTGCGATGCAGGTATGCCTTGAGAAGGGGTTGGCGGTAGAAGGTATTCTGCCTGGGAGCCTTAAGCTGCCTCGGCGAGCAAAAGCTTTATTCAAGCAGTTGCAAGACGCCCCTTCAGAGGCCAATCTGAATGACTGGTTATGCGCCTATGCTATGGCGGTAAATGAGGAGAATGCTGCGGGTCATATGGTAGTGACTGCGCCGACTAATGGTGCTGCGGGAGTGATCCCAGCTGTTCTGTACTACCTTGTCCACCATGAAGGTGGAACCCTGGAGCAGGTGCGGGAGTTTCTTCTCACAGCTGCTGCGGTGGGTGGCATCATCAAGCATCGAAGCTCGATCTCGGGCGCGGAAGTCGGCTGTCAGGGTGAAGTTGGTTCTGCTGCTGCCATGGCGGCTGCTGGTTTATGCGCGGTACGTGGTGGAAGTCCTCAACAGATCGAGAATGCTGCGGAAATCGCACTTGAACATCACCTGGGTATGACCTGTGATCCGGTCGGCGGATTGGTGCAGGTTCCTTGCATTGAGCGTAATGGATTCGGCGCCATCAAGGCGGTCACTGCAGCTTCGTTGGCGAAGCGCGGAAGTGGAATACACTTCATGCCGTTGGATGGGTGTATTGCCGCGATGAAGCAAACTGGCTTAGAGATGTCAGTAAAGTTCAAGGAAACTTCTCTGGGTGGATTGGCGGTAAGCATTACTGAATGCTAGATACCCCTGAGTAACATCGCTGGCGGATGATCATGGCTCTTGCCGACATCATCCTGGTGGTTCATTTTTTGTTCGTGCTGTTTGTGATCGGCAGCCTACCGCTCATCTGGGTCGGTTCGGCGTGTGGGTTGAACTACGTCCGTAATCGTCATTTTCGGCTTATTCACCTGGGCTCTATTCTGTTTGTAGCCGGTGAATCATTGTTCGGGTTTGTTTGTCCGCTGACCGCTTGGGAGGATGAGTTGCGTCAGTCTGAGGGGCGGGGAAGCTTCATTCAGCGAGGACTGCACTTCATTCTGTTCTATGACTTCCCGGAAGGGGTATTGACGATAGCCTACGTGCTATTTGCATTGTTAGTTGTTGTTACTTTGCGATGGGTGCCCCCGCGATGAACGTTTCTCAACAGGCTCGAATAGTCGGGCAGTGCAACTGGATAGACTGTAGGTGCTGCGCTGTTTCAATGGATGACGATGGTCGGGCGAAAGTTGCCACGTAAGTGACCGCGCATGGACTAAAGATTCAAGCTGTTGCGTATGTTCACTATCTCAGCTGTTTCGGATGAGAATGTTTCTTGGTCGAAGGCCATGTCACCATCAGCCATCGGTTTTCCTTCTGCCCTGAGCCCACGAAAATCATAAAGCGAGGCATCTGCCAGATGTGAGGGTTGTACATTTTGTAGTGCGGTAAACATGGTTTCCAGTCTGCCGGGAAATTTTCGTTCCCATTGTTGCAGCATTTCCTTCACCGCCTGGCGTTGCAAATTTTTCTGCGAACCGCACAGGTTGCAGGGGATGATGGGGAAGCCCTCTGACTCGGCGTAGGTGGCGAGGTCACTTTCTTTGCAGTATGCAAGTGGGCGAATCACGATGTGTCGGCCATCATCACTCACCAACTTTGGTGGCATTGTTTTAAGCTTGCCACCATAAAATAGGTTGAGAAATAAAGTCTCAAGTATATCGTCGCGATGGTGTCCTAGTGCGATCTTGGTAGCGCCAAGCTCGCTCGCGATGCGGTATAGGACCCCCCGGCGCAGCCGAGAGCAGAGGCTGCAAGTGGTCTTGCCCGCCGCAATAACACGCTTCACGACGCTGTAGGTATCCTGTTCAACGATATGAAATGGTATGCCGATATCGGTAAGATATTCCGGCAGCACATGTTCAGGGAAGCCGGGTTGTTTCTGGTCTAGATTTACTGCAATTAATTCGAATTGTAGTGGCGCATGCGCTTGTAGATTTCGCAGGATATCAAGTAGGGCGTAGCTATCCTTTCCACCGGACAGGCAGACCATCACCCGGTCGCCGGCTTCGATCATGTTGAAGTCAGCTATCGCCGAACCAACCAATCTCCTCAAACGCTTGTGTAGTTTGTTGGTGTTGTACTGCTTCTTTCTGGATACAGCTTCCATTTCAAATTTGAATGAGTTCAGGGTAGAAATTTATTGGCATTTTCCCAGATTGCAAGCAGCTTGCACAGTGTGGGTCTTCAGACGAGTGCTCAGCGAGTCGCTGACATAAAATATCCGCACGGCAAGAAACCTGCTTGTATATTCCCTTTTGATATAAGTAAATAGATTGATAGTATTTAATATTATATAGATCCTTTGTTATTCTCTCGGCCATCGATCATCAATACTTTGTCAGGTGATGTAAATGAGCATACTTACTACCTCGGGAACAGAGCATGTTGCACCAGAGGCAACTGCGAGACGGTTACCAGCAGATATCAAGCAAAGAATTTTGAATGCCGTTGTAGGCATCGAATATGGTTCGGTCGAAGTGGTGATCCACGATAGAAAAGTCGTGCAGATTGAGTGTAGGGAGAGAATTCGTGTCGGACGTGGTGATTCGGAAAGTAAGGCTACGAAATCGTGATG
>JBAWVG010000035.1:0-15839 GCA_037147395.1 Nitrosomonadaceae bacterium
ACCGCCGACATTCGCCTTGTAAGGGCGACGCTCTACCAACTGAGCTAAGCACCCCACATTGGAAGACGCGCTAGTTTACTGCATCCTTCAGCGCCTTGCCAGGACTGAATTTCGGAACCTTGGCCGCTTTGATTTTGATTGCTGCACCAGTCCGAGGGTTGCGGCCGGTACGGGCTGCGCGCTTACCCACCTTGAAAGTTCCAAATCCAACTAAAGTGACACTCTGCCCTTTTTTAAGGGTAGCCTTGATTGCAGATAACGTCCCGTCCAAGGCATTCCCTGCTGACGCCTTTGAGATATCGGCAGATTTTGCGATGGCATCGATAAGTTCAGATTTATTCACGTAATTCCCCTTTCATTATTAGTAAGAAAGTTACAAGAAGGTCCCGCAGCCGCTTTTATATCAAGCCATTTTGGCCTGGTCAAGCAATTGTAAAAGTATTTTTGAGGGGTTTCTATTATAGAAATACTTTTTTTGATCGAGGATAATAACAAAAGCATATTCAATTCCTCGGTCTATGCAAATCACATTTTATTTACACAACTTCATCTAATCACACTCCTTTCCCATTTCTTGCTCATGTCGCGCGAGAAATTCTTTTGTGCTGTCGATACCCCGTAGCTGTAAAACATAATTGCGCACAGCCGCCTCTACCAATACCGCCAGGTTGCGTCCCGCAACAACCGGAATGATGACCTTGCGAATATTAACACCCATAACAGTCTCGTTAACATCATTAATTGGCAACCGTTCCACCGAGTTAAGATCTGCACCGCCTGGCTTTAACAGGTGCACAATCAGCTTCATACTTTTCCGCCGCCGTACCGCAGTCTCACCGAAAATAGTCCGGATGTTCAATACCCCCAAACCCCGCACCTCAAGAAAATCACGCAGCATTGGTGGGCAACGCCCCTCCAGCGTCTCTGGTGCAATGCGGCGGAGTTCCACCACATCATCCGCGACCAAGCCGTGGCCACGACTCACCAGCTCTAGGGCCAACTCACTCTTACCAACGCCACTCTCACCGGTAATCATTACCCCCATTCCCAGCACATCTAGAAGCACTCCATGCAGAGTAAAGGGTGGAGCCAGAACACGTCTAAGGTAGGTCCTCAATAACCAGATCACCTCCAGACTGGAATATGGGGACCGTAGCAAGGGGATACGAGAGGATTCGGCTAATGCGCGCAGCGCAGTGGGTACGGAGGCACCATCCGTCACAATGATACAAGCTATGCTGCTTTGGGCCAGTTGATTTATATTCTGTTGCAAGGCTATTGGATCAAGCCGGTTGAGATAATCTGTCTCAGTTTCACTCAATACCTGCACCCAATTAGGGTGAATAAAATTGAGATGACCAACCACACCCTGGGCAGACTGATCGATCATTTTATCGTCGAGCTGTCTATCACTCCCATCCCTGCCCGCTTCCCAACTCAGAGTGAGCTTCTCCTTTTTGTCCTCGAATAACTGCTCAATACTAATCTGGGGCATTTGGCGTCCAGTTAGAGATAATTTGATAGACTTCCATTGCATCCTTACCCGTTAGCAGACCTTCGCGAAGACTCTTGTCACTGAACATTTGTGCCAATTCGCTTAAGATTTGCAAGTGCAGGTCAGTCGCCTTCTCCGGAACCAGTAGGACGCAAATCAAACTGACCGGCTTTTCATCCGGCGCGTCAAATGGAATCGGTTCTTTCATACGAATAAATGCGGCAGCAGCATCACGTAGCCCTTTAATCCTACCATGCGGAATCGCGACACCTTGACCAAGTCCGGTGGATCCCAGTTTTTCGCGGGCGAACAGGCTATCGAAGACCTGATTATGTGTAATGTGCAATGTGTTCTCGAACAATACTCCGACCTGCTCAAATACGCGCTTCTTGCTGGCGGCATCTAGCTCTACAATGACTTGAGATGGAGTTAATAGCTGGGCAATAAGGTTCATAAAGAATAATTTATATTTAAATTAATTTGCTTAAATCCGGTGATGTAACGGCACTGGACTGACTTTGTCCAGCCAAGCTAATCATTCCGGCTACTATGATTCTTCGTTGTTAACCGGCACAACATCGCTACGCCGGTCCGCGCTCTTCTCCTTATGCTTGAGTATCTGCCGGTCGAGCTTGTCCACCAGACTGTCGATGGAAGCATACATGTCGGGGCTATCCGTTTCGACAAAAATATCTTTACCACGAACATGTACATTGGCCTCAGCCTTCTGCTTAAGCTTC
This sequence comes from Nitrosomonadaceae bacterium, assembly GCA_037147395.1. Classification (GTDB taxonomy): domain Bacteria; phylum Pseudomonadota; class Gammaproteobacteria; order Burkholderiales; family Nitrosomonadaceae; genus VFJL01. Next base: position 2,236 of record JBAWVG010000035.1, read on the forward strand.
TCCACCGATAGAATCACGCTAACATCAATAACATGGTCAAAATGACGCTTTATTTTACCCATCTTAGAAGTAACGTAATCGCGCATCGCTACGGTGATTTCCACATGGTGACCGGTAAGATTGAGATTCATCATGCCTCCTTGGCTTAGATTAAAACGACTTACGAAGACTAACTGGTGGAATCTGCATGGACTCACGGTACTTCGCAACCGTACGTCGAGCAACCACAATGCCTTGCTGCCCTAAAATCTCTGAGATTTGGCTATCACTTAGTGGTTTCTTGATATTCTCACCGCCTATAAATTGCTTGATCAAGGCTCTAATTGCCGTAGCGGAGCAGACTCCACCGGTATTCGTTGCAACGTGACTGCCAAAAAAATACTTCAGCTCAAATGTTCCGCGCGGTGTCCGCATAAATTTCTGGGTAGTCACACGTGAGACAGTGGACTCATGCAACTCAAGCACGTCCGCTATTTCACGCAGCACTAGTGGACGCATGGCGACTGTACCGTGCTCAAAAAATTGTCGCTGACGCTCAACTATCGCACAAGACACTCTCAGGATTGTGTCAAAGCGCTGCCTTACATTCTTGATGAGCCACTTGGCTTCGTTTAATTGACCGACCAATCGTTGCGCAGAGTCATCATTATTCTGCTTCAAGATAGAAGCATAGTACTGATTTATCCTTAGGCGCGGCATCGCTTCTGGATTGAGGCGAGCCACCCAAGTATTACCAGCCTTAGTCACAATCACATCCGCCACGATGTAGCGTGCTACTGTAGTGCTAAAATCTGAACCAGGCTTGGGGTTTAAGTGTGTAATAAGATATTGTATCGATCGCAGGCAGTCATCATCACAGTGCAATGATTTCTTGATCAGACGGAAGTCCCTAGCTGCTAGGCTCTCCAGATGACTAGTCACCAACAGTAGAGCCTTGTCGAGGTAGGGGGTGTCATCTGGCAGAGCATGTAGCTGCAGGGCAAGGCACTCCGCTAAGTTACGGGCCCCAATGCCGGGCGGATCCAGATGCTGCAAGCACTCTAAAGCAATGTGTAAGTCGCCGAGATCTATCTCAAACTCTGAGGGCAGCAAGCTAACAAGTTCCTCCAGATCCTGAGTGAGATAACCATCATCATCTAGGCTATCTATGAGTAGACCTACAATCCCTCTATCGCGCTCGGTGATCTGGCTGAGGTTAATTTGCAAATTGAGATGATCGCGTAGACTGGGAGAATCTGCTGCTTGCTGCGGGAACTCATGATCACCATCGTCATCATTCGCACCACGAGAGCCGCCTTCACCCTCAAACCAGTCTGACTCGTCGGTTGGACTGGTTTTCGTGTCAGTATCATACTCGGTAACAATCGTATCACCCGAGGGCTCACTCTGCGACTCCGATATATCTTCACCTTGGGGTAGCGGAGACGAGTCACCTGCCTGGAAACCCTGCTGCTCAAGATTATCATCAAGCTCCAGCAGGGGGTTTTCCTGAACCATGCGCTCTATCTCCTGATTCATCTCCAGGGTCGAGAGCTGCAGCAGTCGTATTGATTGCTGTAACTGCGGGGTCAGGGTCAGGTGTTGCGACAGCTTAAGCTGTAAGGTAGGTCTCATAATTTTGGAGAAACAACAGACAACCACAGACCCGGATAAATCGAGTCTTTAATCTCACAACTGGAAATTCTCTCCCAAGTACACCTTCCTTACATCTTCATTGTAAATGATTTCATCGGGCTTGCCCCCGGCCAGCACAACCCCCTGATTGATAATGTAGGCATGATCGCAAATTCCTAACGTTTCTCTGACATTATGATCACTAATGATCACACCGATATCACGTTCCTTGAGGAAATTTATGATCTTCTGGATATCCAATACAGCAATCGGATCAACCCCTGCAAATGGCTCGTCCAATAGAATAAAGCGTGGCTGCGTTGCCAGTGCTCTAGCAATCTCTACGCGCCGACGTTCGCCCCCAGATAGACTAATGGCAGAGTTGTCGCGCAAATGACTAATATGTAAGTCATGTAACAAGTCATCCAGATGCTGCTGGATCTCATATGTATCGTAATCCTGCAGCTCCAATACCGCAGAAATGTTTTCCGCCACAGACAACCGTCTAAAAATTGACGCGTCCTGCGGCAAATAACTCAATCCTAGCCGAGCACGGTGATGGACCGGCATCTGACTCACATCGTTTCCATCCAAATATATGCTACCGCCATCCAGCGACACCAACCCCACCATCATGTAGAAACAGGTAGTCTTACCTGCACCGTTTGGGCCGAGCAAACCCACCACTTCTCCGCTGTTAACGGCAAGCGACACATCTTGCACCACAGTACGGGACTTATACTGTTTCTTTAGGTTACAAACCTTAAATTCACTCATCTCTTTAAAACTCGGGCTCCGGATAGGGTTACTCTCCTACGGCTTCTCGGTCGCCGACCCCTCCTGTTTATTCTTCGGTTGGATCACGATCCGCACCCTACCGGTAGGGTTCGCTTGAGTATCTGTTTTTTCATTGTTACCCGTTACCTGAAAGAATTCGCTGACCGCATCGTAAGATATATAGTCACCCTCAACCTCGTCCTGCCCACGCTTCAGTCTCGCTTTCTTAAAGAGCTGCACCTTGTCAGCCTTGCCATCATATTCCATCCGCTCACTCCAGCCTTCGATATACTCATCCTTACCATCACGTTTCTGCCGAAAACTGACGGGATTGCCGAAAGCTGTTGCATGCCGGAAGCCGCCAGAGTCTTCCTTAACTAGCATCTTATCCGCACGCATGATCAGAGTTCCTTGGGTGAGAACTACATTGCCGGTGAATACACTGGTGCGAGTGGCACTCTCCACAGTGGCCCGGTCAGCCTCTAAATTAACCGGCTTATCACGATCAGCACGCTCGGCCAGAGCATGTCCAGAAGGCAACAACGCTAACAACAATATAATGGAGAGTAATTTCATGCGTACCTTATAAATAGGCCCGGATGCAGCCATCAGACTACCGTTTCTTATCATGAACAACTCTGACCTGTGACATCAATCGAGTGACGTTAGTGCCGCTGTCTAATTCCATTCCAACGGCATTAATGGTGGTGCCCCCTTCTTTGATGGTCACAGCTTTATCAGTTCTGGCGATATCTCCATCTGGATTGATGAGTAAGGAACTGGTGATCAGGGTTGCCCTATTCGGACTGGTACCCACATTACGCGATAAGATCACATTTCCGCTGAGATTAACATCATCATTGCCACCTGATATCTCTCCTCGGTCTGCGCTTATCTGCACCTCAGATTTACCGGGGGCAGCATTGACAAGACGGGGGCGTTCCAAATGAGTGCTATCGTCGTCCGAATAGTGCAACATTTTTTTTGCAAAAAGTTTATAGCGCGCAACACCTTCCTGGTCCGTCCGAATAACTGAGAGACCCTCAAGCATATAGTCTGGGTCACGGCGAACAGTACCATCCTCCACCGTGACTGAGGGCTGCACTGCCTTATCTAACCAGAATGTTGCCGCCACCAATAAAATCAGTACGGCCAGTGGCAGCCTGGGCAGATTGGTGAGTTTGGTCAGGACCTGGTTAATCATTTAAGGTATTCCGCCTGCTGAGCGCACAAGGTATCTTGAGCCGACATTATTATTTCGCAGATCTCACGAACGGCACCGTGCCCACCTTCAAGATGAGTGACATAGTCTGCATGTTTTTTCACCACCGCAGGGGCGGCGGGGACGCTGACTGACAGACCGCATCGCATCATCACCGGCAGGTCCACCAGATCATCTCCGACATACGCGCAGTCGGAAGCCTCCAGCCCCACTCTCAGCAACAACTCCTCAAATATCTGCAGCTTGTTTTCCACTCCCTGAAAGACGAAAGTGACACCCAGATCCTGCGCACGCAAGTCAACACAACGCGACTCTCTGCTGGTGATGATCGCCAACTCAACTCCGCTTGCCTTAAGCATTTTCATACCGTGACCATCACGGCTATTGAACGTCTTCGCCTCCTCTCCGTTTGTCCCGATATGAAGACTGCCATCTGTCAGCACTCCATCCACATCGAAAATAGCCATCCGAATTCTTTGTGATTTTTCTAGTACAGATTGCATTGATATTCCAGAATAATACTCATCCAATCACAATACCTCTAGTCACTTACGCATCATATAGAGCGTAGTCGGGGCCGAGCGCGCTTGCCCACCGTGATTCACGGATACTGGCAACACCGAACGATTGTCCTAACCTTGACTCCAAATCATTCATGAATGGATGATACCAGAACTAAATTACCACCCCCATCCGGTCAGGGTTTCTGCTCGCATTTTTAAAAATGAAACCTCTTAAAATTGCAGGGATGAGGTTAAAGAGCCACTATAACTGCACTGGAAAGCTTTATTTAGACACTGACCAATTATAGTGCCGACGTCACCGACGTCACGGCCATCAAAAATTTCAGTAGAGGCAACGGTCACAAAGTAGCTTAAACCAAGTTTTTAACAATTTTAAGAAACTTCGCCCAAAGAGAACTTTTGTATCGGAGTGTGAATCGGTATAATGCTCAACCTCCGGGTCGTTAGCTCAGTCGGTAGAGCAGCGGACTTTTAATCCGTTGGTCGCGAGTTCAAATCTCGCACGGCCTACCAAATATGCTCGGGCACGGGATAAATTATCCCGCCCTCAGTCGTTTTGCTTTATCTCACATATCCAATCTTGAAAAGATTGCCCCTCCCCCAGCCTTACACTGCTCCAACTTGGCTCTTGGGGGGGAATGCGCAAACTATCTACCCCTACCTGTTACCTATGTCTCCGATCGCTTACCGACGCGAACGCTGGGAACTGGATGACGGAGACTTTATTGACATTGATTGGTTAGATAGCATCATTGATGCCCCACTGGTGGTTCTTTTCCATGGACTGGAGGGTGATTCCTGCAGCCATTATGTATTGAGCATCATGGGGGCGCTACAGGATTTAGGTTGGCGGGGGGCGGTCGTACATTTTCGTGGCTGCTCAGGCTCACCCAATCGATTACCACGAGCTTATCATGCGGGCGATTCGGATGAGATTGATTGGATATTACGGAGGATTAGCAGTCAAAATGGAGGGGTCTCTTCCGCGCCGATTTATACGGTCGGCGTATCTCTGGGTGGCAATGCCCTGCTAAAATGGCTAGGCGAGCAAGGCGAACAAGCTTACCGAATAGTCGCTGGCGCGGCAGCAGTTTCCGTTCCGCTCGACTTGGCCGCTGCCGGAGAGGCACTCGATTCAGGCTTCAACAGAGTCTACACTCGACACTTCCTTGGCACCCTAAAGTTCAAGGCATTGGGGAAAATCGCCCGATTTCCAGGTACGCTTGACGCTGATGCGGTAGTTGCATGCACTACAATATATCAATTCGATAATGCCGTGACCGCACCTCTGCACGGGTTCCGCAACACTGATGAATACTGGAGACAGTCCAGTAGCAAACCCTGGCTCAAGCATGTTCAGGTGCCCACGTTGGTTATTAACGCCCTCAATGACCCCTTCATGCCCTCCTCCGTATTGCCGACAAAAACGGATGTTTCATCTGCAGTCACGCTAGAGTTCCCAGAACAAGGGGGGCACGCGGGATTCCTGAGCCCCCCGTTTCCTGGCAGACTGACCTGGTTACCGAAAAGAATAATTAATTTCTTCCAAAATCAAGTCGGTCAAAGTACTCGCGACTGAATTCTGACAACACTTATTCCGAGTGTGAAGCATACTCGTGGCTAGCGATTACAGCAGTCTGGCTACGAAAGCTTTTTCAACATTTCCTGTCAAAGGGATCTTGACCCGGTATCCACTACCCGGTGCAACCTGAACCGACTCACCATTTGGACTTTGCATATTTGCAAGTTCGATTACTCTATTGCCAGAGGGGTGAATGATTTCCAGTCGGTCACCAACCTGAAAGCGGTTCTTCACCAGCACTTCGGCCATGCCGCTGACTACGTCGAAACTGGTAATATCACCCACATATTGGCTCCGATTCGATTCCGAATGGCCTCGTAGATAATTCTGCGTGTCGCTGGCATGATGACGCTGATAAAAACCATCCGTATACCCACGATTAGCCAGTCCCTCCAACTCACCTAGCAGAGTGGGGTCCAAAGGATTTCCTGATACCGCGTCGTCTATTGCCTTGCGATAGACCTGCGCAGTACGGGCAACGTAATACACTGACTTGGTGCGTCCTTCAATTTTCAGTGAATCCACGCCGATTCTAACTAGACGCTCGACGTGCTCTACGGCCCGGAGATCTTTGGAATTCATTATGTAGGTACCATGCTCATCTTCCAGGATAGGCATCAACTGGCCAGGGCGCTCTTTCTCCTCGATCAGATAAACCTGGTCAGCGGCAGGATGACGTTTAATTGCGCCATCTCCACCTCCACTGCTGGCGAAGTTATCTCCCCCATTTGATTGCATGAGAGCCTGATTAAAATCAAAATCAATTTTTTGCACATCCCGTATATCGCCGCTGGCATCTTCTTCAGCTGACTTAACCTTGTAATCCCACCGACAGGAGTTGGTACAAGTACCCTGATTAGGATCGCGATGATTAAAATATCCTGACAACAGACAACGCCCTGAATAAGCGATACATAATGCACCGTGAACAAAAACCTCCAATTCCATATCAGGACACAACTGGCGAATTTCTTCAATCTCATCGAGTGACAACTCGCGCGACAGGATTACCCGCGTCAATCCCATTTTTTGCCAAAACTTTACCCCAGCATAATTAACCGTATTAGCTTGAACGGAGAGGTGTATCGGCACTTCCGGCCATTTCTCCCGGACCAACATAATGAGCCCAGGATCGGCCATGATCAGTGCATCCGGTTTCATAGCAATCACAGGCTCCATATCAGCCAGGTAAGTCTTTACTTTTGCATTGTGCGGAATGATATTGCTGGCAACGAGAAACTTCTTACCTATAGAATGCGCTTCGGCGATCCCCGTACGTATCTGCTCCAAACCAAATTCATTGTTACGAGCGCGCATCGAATACCGCGGCTGACCCGCATAAACCGCATCTGCACCAAAGGCATAAGCGGCCCGCATTTTATCGAGAGAACCAGCAGGGAGCAAAAGTTCAGGGGCTTTCAACATGGTGTAGAATTAATAATAAATTTCAACATTTATGTTTCGTTTTAAATTAGTCAAAAAATCGAAATTAACCGCAATCAAATACAAGACACTCTGGGCTGAATTGTAACACCATGTCCGTTGCCCCTAACTTCATCCACCTTCGTCTGCATAGTGAATACTCCATCGTCGATGGTATCGTTCGTATCGACGATGTAGTGGCACAAGCGGTATCTGATGGCATGCCTGCACTGGCACTGACCGACCTTTCCAACCTATTCGGAATGGTGAAATTTTATCAGGCAGCGCGTGATCATGGAATAAAACCGATTATCGGATGCGATGTCTGGGTCACTAACGAGGCAGATCGAGATAAACCCTCACGACTGCTGCTGTTATGCCAATCCCACATTGGATATCTGTTGTTGTGTCGACTCCTATCGCGCGCTTATCGTGAGAATCAGCACCGCGGACGTCCTGAGATTCGTAAATCCTGGCTTAATAAAACCGAAAGTGGATCAGATGAGTTAATCGCACTATCCGGTGCTCATACTGGCGACATTGGCCTAGCCTTACTTCAGAATAACCCAACCCAGGCTGAGTTACTGGCACGTGACTGGGCAGAACTATTCCCTGAACGTTTTTATATTGAAGTGCAGCGAATAGGTTCCGCTAATGAAGAGGCCCTTGTACAGCGGTCACTAGTGCTTGCGTCAAGTTTGCACCTCCCGGTGGTGGCAACACAACCGGTACAATTTATAAGTCCGGATGATTACAAAGCACACGAAGCTCGAGTATGTATTGCAGAAGGTTATGTCCTGGGTGACCGCCGTCGACCAAAGAATTTCACTGATCAACAATACTGTAAGACCCAGACAGAAATGTCAGAGTTATTCGCTGACATTCCGGCGGCGCTAGCCAACAGTGTAGAGATCGCCAAGCGCTGTAACTTAATATTGGAACTGGGCATCAACCATCTGCCGCTATTCCCCACCCCCCATAATGAAAGCCTAGAACAGTATCTACACGATCAGGCACTGACTGGCTTGGAAGAGCGTATGCGTACCCTCTTTCCTGATACTGATATGTGTAATGCGCAGGTACCAAAGTACCGTACACGGCTAGATTTCGAGGTGTCCACCATCATCCAGATGGGATTCGCCGGATACTTCTTGATAGTCGCCGATTTCATCAACTGGGCCAAGCACAACGGAATCCCAGTAGGCCCGGGGCGAGGCTCCGGCGCAGGCTCTCTGGTCGCATACTCTCTCGGCATTACTGATCTTGACCCACTCCGTTATGACTTGCTATTTGAGCGTTTTCTCAATCCTGAGCGGGTATCCATGCCAGACTTTGATATCGACTTCTGCCAAGATGGACGTGAACATGTGATCGAGTATGTGAAGCAGAAGTATGGATCTGAGAGTGTTTCACAGATCGTTACTTTCGGCACTATGGCGGCAAAAGCTGTCGTGCGTGATGTTGGACGGGTGCTAGACCTGCCTTATAACTTTGTAGATCAATTAGCGAAACTAATTCCATTTGAAATCGGCATGACCCTGAAAAAAGCGCGTGACATAGAGCCCCAATTGAATCAGCGCGCTCAGCAGGAGGAGGGTGTGCGTGACCTGCTAGAACTGGCTCAACGGCTGGAAGGAATTGCCCGCAATGTCGGGACCCACGCCGGTGGAGTTCTGATCGCGTCGGGAAAAATCACTGATTTCTGTCCGATCTACTGTGCGGAATCAGGGAATTCAGCAGTAAGTCAGTTGGACAAGGATGACGTAGAAAGGATTGGATTAGTAAAGTTTGACTTTCTTGGGTTGAGAACTCTGACCATACTGGACTGGACTGTCAGGTACATCAGACAACTGGACACGGAGGTAAGGAATCAGAAGACTGCCCCCTCTAATACGATTGTTGATCAGGACGCGGCTCAGACCAAGACTAAAGATTCTGGAATCTTCCACTTGGAGAAACTCCCTCTGGACGATCCTGCCACTTATGCTCTGTTACGACAGGGCAATGCCGTGGGGGTGTTCCAGTTTGAATCACGTGGCATGAAAGATCTACTGCAAAAGACCAAGCCAGACTGCTTCGAAGATATCATCGCCTTAGTTGCCCTATATCGCCCGGGGCCAATGGACTTGATCCCTGAATTTACAGAGCGCAAGCAAGGCAAACGAGTGGAGTATCTTGATCCGCGTTTGCAACCCATACTTGGTCCCACTTATGGTGTGATGATCTACCAAGAACAAGTAATGCAAATTGCACAAGTGATTGGCGGCTATAGCCTGGGGAGCGCAGACCTGCTGAGACGTGCAATGGGTAAGAAAAAAGTCGAAGAGATGGCTCAGCAACGGGATATCTTTGTTGCTGGCGCAATCAACAACGGCCTGTCTGATCGAAAAGCAGCAGAATTATTTGGTTTAATGGAAAAGTTTGCTGGCTACGGTTTTAATAAATCACATGCAGCGGCTTATGCTCTAATTGCATTTCAAACTGCTTACCTTAAGTCACATCATCCGGCGGAATTCATGGCCGCCACCCTGTCGGCTGACATGGATGACACCGACAAAGCACACTCATTCTTTGAGGACAGCATTAGTAATGGCCTCACGATTCTGCCGCCTGACATTAACTTGTCCGGTTATCGGTTCGTACCTATAAATAATAAAACTATCCGCTATGGTTTAGGTGCAATAAAAGGAACCGGCGAATCAGCAATAATATCCATCACCGGGGCGCGGGACCGGGATGGCTCCTACACCAGCCTATTCGATTTCTGCCGACGAGTAGACAAACGGATCGTTAACCGCCGCGTATTGGAATCGCTCATTCGTGCAGGGGCATTTGATTCCATCAGCACCCATCGCGCAAGTTTACTGGCATCAGTTGGCATCGCACTCGAGTCTGCTGAACAGATCAGCCGAGCCGCCACCCAAGTAAGTCTATTTGGTGAGGGTGACGGAGCAACAGAACAACCCCAATTGATTGATGTACCACAATGGCCAGAGAAGGAGATGCTGCAAAACGAAAAACTGGCATTGGGATTCTATTTAAGTGGTCATCCGTTTCACGCCTATAGTGGTGAACTAAAAAATTTCGTTCACACCCGGCTCGACCAGTTAAATCCCCAGCGGGAACCTCAGCTTCTAGCGGGTATTATTTACGGCATCCGCACACAGATGACCCGGCGAGGAAAGATGGGAGTAATCGTACTGGATGATGGCCATGCACGGGTCGAGATGGTCGTATATAGTGAGCTCTTTGACACTCTCAGAAGTTCACTCAAGGAAGACCAATTGCTGCTAGTAGAGGCCAAGGTGTTTACTAAAGGGGGCGACGAAGAGAGTGGGGGCAACCTTCGCATTATCGCCGATAAATTGTATGATTTAGCTGACGCTCGCTCACGCCACGCTAAGAGTATGAAGCTCAATTGCAGCGGCCTATCAAACACCGGAAAACTTAAGGAACTGCTCGCTCCTTACCGTATGAATAGCAGCCTAGGAAGTACTGATAAGAATATTAACGACAACCGTAGCTATTGCCCAGTATCAGTCACTTACCGTAACCAAGGTGCAGTATGCGAGCTTGAACTGGGCGACGCGTGGCGAGTAAATCTACAAGATGGCCTGCTACAATCGCTGTCAGCGCATTTCCAGACAGAAAATGTCAGGGTAATTTATTGATGAGCCCCATCATTAGCCATAATCGTAGCTCTGAGCACACAAGCTAAATAAGACGGGGGGTGTAGTGGTTGACATTCATCCTCGTCTGACATAGAATTTGCGGCTTTCTTTGAACATGCAAGGCAGGCTTTGTGAAAACCTTTTCAGCTAAACCGCACGAAGTAATACACGATTGGTTCGTAATAGACGCAACCGACAAGGTTTTGGGTCGGCTCGCAGCCGATATCGCACACCGTTTACGCGGCAAACATAAGCCCATATTCACCCCACATGTGGATACCGGTGATTTTATCGTGGTGGTCAATGTCGACAAACTGCGAGTAACCGGCAATAAGGCAGAAGACAAGATTTACTACCGGCACAGCGGCTACCCAGGCGGCATTTACCAGACCAACTTTACCAAGATGCATGCACGTTTTCCTGGACGACCCTTGGAAAAAGCCGTTAAGGGGATGCTACCTAAAGGCCCACTGGGTTATGCCATGCTGAAAAAATTGAAGGTTTATGCTGGCGCTACCCATCCCCACGCGGCACAACAACCGCGACAACTCGAGGTCAGAACTTAACATATGAGCGCAAATTATAACTATGGCACCGGTCGGCGAAAAAGCGCCGTAGCGCGTGTATTCCTCAAGCCTGGTAGAGGTGCAATAACGGTCAACGACAAACCGGTGGATGAATATTTTTCACGTGAAACTGGCCGTATGGTGGTCCGTCAACCACTAGAATTAACCGGTAACCTTACGACTTTCGACATCATGATCAATATCCATGGCGGAGGAGAATCGGGGCAAGCTGGGGCGGTACGCCACGGCATTACCCGTGCACTGATTGATTTTGATTCAACACTCAAGCCCATATTGAGTAAGGCTGGTCTGGTTACACGTGACGCGCGTGAGGTTGAACGGAAGAAAGTTGGTCTGCGCAAGGCCCGTCGACGCAAACAATTTTCAAAACGTTAAACCCTTCATGTATACCGGAAAAGCCGCCAACTTCTGGCGGCTTTTTTGTTTGGTGCTTATAATCAGCTTTCTTACTTGCTTCTTTTTATGAGTACGATTCTTTCCGTTTTCCTAAAAAGACAGAAAGACCGACAGATTGTGAAATAAATACCGCTCGCTCCACAGAACCATGGGGACTCTATGATCAAAGTTGGCATCGTTGGTGGAACCGGATATACCGGTGTCGAGTTGTTACGCATTCTATCTCAGCACCCTGAAGTACAAATAAAGGCTATCACCTCTCGCCAAGAAGCGGGCATGCCTGTATCAGATCTATTCCCCAGTCTTCGTGGCCGGGTGTCTCTCAAATTTTGCGACCCTACCGAAGCCTCGCTGGAGGAGTGTTCGGTGGTGTTCTTTGCCACACCCAATGGTATTGCTATGCAGCAGGCCAGGTTGCTGCTCGATGCAGGTGTACGGGTGATAGACCTGGCTGCTGATTTTCGTATCAAGGATGTGGCGGAATGGGAAAAGTGGTATGGAATGACCCACTCCTGTCCAGAACTGGTGGCAGAGGCGGTCTACGGACTGCCAGAAGTCAATCGCGATCGAATCAAGGAAGCTCGATTAGTAGCCAATCCGGGCTGCTATCCAACAGCGGTACAACTGGGCTTTCTTCCCTTGATAGAGTCCGGCATCGTGGATATGGACCATCTTATCGCGGACGCAAAGTCCGGTGTCTCTGGTGCAGGACGCAAGGCAGAGGTACACACACTATTTGCTGAAGCTTCTGACAATTTTAAGGCGTATGGAGTGCCGGGCCACCGCCATCTACCAGAAATCAGGCAAGGACTTTCTAATATGGCCGCAAAGTCAGTTGGGCTTACGTTTGTGCCGCACCTCACCCCTATGATTCGCGGCATACACGCCACACTCTATGCAAGACTCACCACAGATGCTGATTTACAAGCTCTGTTTGAAGAACGTTATGCTAACGAGCCGTTCGTTGACGTACTTCCCCCGGGTAGCCATCCTGAAACCCGCTCAGTCAGAGGATCCAATCTCTGTCGCATTGCTGTACATCGTCCACAAGGAAGCGATACGGTAGTGGTACTATCAGTGACAGATAATCTGATCAAGGGTGCTGCAGGCCAAGCCGTACAGAATATGAATCTCATGTTTGGCCTACCGGAAACCCTTGCGATCAATCATGTTGCGCTGTTACCTTAAATACGCTGAGATCAGCTTGCTATAACCCCTGATGCCAATAGTAAAATCTCTAAAGAAAAAATTTGGCATATCTGCCCCGCGAGTAGCGGTGCGACCACACTTTCCATGGTATCTGCGTTGGCTAGCAATTATCGGAGTGATCGGATTGGCGCTGGGTCTCGGGCTATATCTAGGTGTATATGATACCGGCCGTAAGTTTGCAAATTTTGACATGCAAGGCGCTTCAAATGAGCTGGACCGGCTATCTAAATTAAATATGCAATTACAGCAGGATAATGAAGCCCTTCGCATAGAAGCTATTGGTTTGGAACGCCGCGCGCAGATGGAGGTTGCAGCACGCGATGACCTTGTCAAACAGGTTAAGACTCTTGGAGATGAAAGCATCCGATTGAAAGAAGACCTGGCATTTTTGCAGACCTTTATGTCAGGTAACGAAATGGCTGGCAGCGGTGTCTCCGTATATCACTTTAAACTGGCCAGGGGGCAATCTCCTGGGGAATTCCGGTACAGTCTTTTGCTAGTTCAGGGAAAACAGCGTAACAAAGATTTTCAGGGGACCCTAGAATTCACTGTCAATTTACTGCAGAATGGACGGAAAGTGACAATGCCTCTTCCAGATGA
>JBAWVG010000036.1:0-15755 GCA_037147395.1 Nitrosomonadaceae bacterium
ATTTATATTAAGCGGACTAACCCGCCGACAGGATTAATATGGTGATGGCCCTCAAGATTTCAATAGCAGTCTTTTGCCTTATCTGAATATGCGCGAATCACCGTCCCCTCCACCATAGAGCTATTCGACCCGCGATGTTTGTGACGAAATTGAGTTAATCCAGAAGATCTTTGTGATGATGCACTGTGACAGGCCGCAAGAAATGCGACCAGATGATTTATGCAGTATCTTTGTTTATTTTATGATGTCTGCGCTCTGTCGCACCCGCTCAAAAAAACACACTGCGGCAGCTGCTGCAACATTCAAGGACTCTGTCCCACCTGGCATGTGAATACTCATCTGATCGCTGGATGATTGAAGCACTTCCTTCGATAGACCGGTCCCCTCATTGCCGAATAGGAATGCTACCGGTCCAGTCAACTGGGCCTGGTAAAGATGAGTCTTTGCATGAAGCGTCGTTGCAATCACCTTACCGCTGAATTCTCGCACTACCTTTATCAGATCCGATTGCTCATGAATCCGCAGCTGGAAATGCGCTCCCATCGATGCGCGCAATGTCTTAGGGGACCACGCATCTGCGCAGCCCGTGGATAGGTAGATATCGACTGCACCGGCAGCAGCGGCAGAACGTAGGATCGAACCCAGATTACCAGGGTCTTGTATCGTCTCTAGCAGCACGCTAAAACTCTCTCCCTGGTATACGGGAATGGCATCCATCAACGGGATGGAAATTAAAGCGATGATACCGATGGGGGTCTTGACTGGGGAGATTGCACGAAACAAGGAATCACTCATTACCACTACCGGCACTGACTGCTCTTTCTCCAGTTGCGCCAACAAGTCCTTTATCTCTTCATTCTGAAGTGCAGACTCACCAATGATCACTCTTTGAGGGGATCCTAGTGATGCGCGATACGCTGTAATTAGATGCATTCCATCTAACAACGTTAATCCGCTTTCTCTGCGTTGTACGGCAGACTCCGACAGCTTGATGAGCTGCTTAAAGAGAGGATTCTCACTAGAGGTGATTGATTTCACGGATCATCAGGCATGCACTTCCATGCCCGCCATATTCTACAAATCAAGACTTATCTTGCAACCACTGCTTCCGCGCATCACGAGCATCGGTAAAAATACTTTCCAATCCCTGACTGTCGTTCTGAGCCAACATCTCGCGAAGTTCAGTCAACTCATTCTGGTATCCGTCGATGTGATTGAGAAGTGCTTCACGGTTAGCGAGGCAGATGTCTCTCCACATCTCTGGAGAACTGCCGGCGATACGGGTGAAATCCCGAAAACCACTTCCTGCGAAACGTAACAACTCTTCCGGCTTGTCGCCGGCACTGGCGCAGATATAATTCATCAGTGTGAATGCCAGCACATGTGGCAGGTGGCTCATTGCAGCGAGGACAGTATCATGCTGCTCGGCTTTCATCAGTGAGACATGTGCACCACAACCCTTCCACAACTCGGTCACTCGGGTGACCGCATCGGCACTGCTCTCATCCATCGGTGTCAGCACCAGATTCTTATTACAAAATAAATCGACGCTGGCTGCAGCTACTCCGCTCAGTTCAGCACCTGCGATGGGATGACCGGGAACAAAGTTCTTGAGCATTCCAGGCATAAAGGAGCGTGCCGCCAAGATCACATCCTGCTTGGTGCTGCCAGCATCTGTGACGATCGTTCTACCCTCAAGGTGAGGTGCAATCCGTGCCATGACTTTACCAGTCTGCCCCACCGGCATAGCAAGAAATACCAAGTCAGCACCCTTCAATGCCAACGCTAGATCATCGGTGATCTCATCTATCACCCCCATCTCACATGCTCGACACAGATTCTCACGACTGCGGCCAATACCAATGATGTGATTGACGAGTCCTGCTTTTCTCAGCGCCAACGCGAAAGAGCCACCAATCAGGCCGACGCCGATAATCACCAGTTTATTGATCACAGCGCTTGCCATCTCAAATAGGTTCTATTTTACTAGCGACAGGTTATTCACTACATGCTACGCCCAATGACTTGCGCAATTCCCCTGAGGGACCCCATCAGATCTTTAAACTCCTGTGGGTTCAAAGCCTGATCAGCGTCACACCAAGCTTCACAAGGATTGGGGTGCATCTCCACCAGAAGACCATCGGCACCAGCAGCAATCGCCGCACGCGCAAGCGCCGGAACCATCCATGCCTTGCCACCGGCATGTGAAGGATCGACGATCACAGGTAGGTGCGTCTCTTTTTTCAGGACCGGAATGCAAGTCACATCCATAACATTGCGGTATGCAGTCTCAAAGCTACGAATACCTCGTTCACAGAAAATGATGTTGTGATTACCGCCTGCGGCAATGTACTCAGCAGCCATCAACCACTCTGAAATCGTGGCAGACATCCCTCTCTTAAGTATGATCGGCTTATTGGTTCGGCCTACCTCTTTCAATAGTTCGAAGTTTTGCATGCTGCGTGTGCCGATCTGGATCACGTCCACATCATTTTCTAGAAAGGTATCAAGCATCCGTGCATCCATCAGTTCAGTAACGATGGGTAAGTTATATTTATCTGCGGCTCTACGAAATATTCCCAGACCCTCCTCCCCCTTTCCTTGGAAGGTGTAAGGACTGGTACGTGGTTTAAAGGCACCACCACGCATCAATCTACAACCGGCATCGGCCACCTGCTGAGCAGCCAAGTCCATCTGCTGCTGAGTCTCCACCGAACACGGCCCTCCGATCACTTCAATCCGGTTGCCTCCCAATGCAACTGAATGAGTTCCACGGGTACCACCAATATTGATCACTGAGTCATTTTTATGTGATTCACGGGACACAATCTTGTATTGTTTGACGATGTGCATGGAGTACTCAACCCCAGGCAAGTTATTAAACATTTCCGGCTCAAGCTTACGCTCATCACCGATCGCACCGATCACCGTTCTCTCGGTACCACGTGAAATATTGGCATCCAGACCAAAGCTCTTTATTTTATTTACTACTACGTCTACCTGTTCGTCAGTGACGCCACTATCCATGATGATGATCAATCTGATTCTCCTAGTGCAACCTCAAGTGATTGTAGAAATTTCTGATTCTGCGACTCAAGACCAATTGTAACTCTCAAGTGTTCTGGCATTTCATAGATCCCAATCGGGCGGATAATCACACCCTGTCTTAATAGGCTCTGATAGATCGAATCCACATTTCCTTTTTTTACGCGGAAGCTGATGAAGTTCCCATAAGACGGGATGTATTCGATGCCCAGACGACGAAGACCTGTTGTAACCTGCATCATCCCCGCCCAGTTGAGGGCATAAGAACGCTTCACAAATTCCACATCTCCCAACGCAGCGACTGCAGCGACCAGAGCGATGCTATTCACATTGAACGGCTGCCGTACTCGGTTCATCAATCCAGCCACTTCTTCATTTACCAGACCAAATCCAACCCGTATCCCTGCCAGTCCGTAGGCTTTAGAGAAGGTACGTGTGATGAGCAAGTTAGGAAACCGAGTCAACCAAGTGATACTGTCGGCCTTGGCTGTATCTGGCAAGTATTCATTGTAAGCCTCATCCAGCACCACCAGCACATCCTGAGATACCCGATGTAGAAACCGCAACAAATCAGCTGCCGTCAACAATGTTCCAGTAGGGTTATTTGGATTGGCGATAAATACTACGCGAGTCTCAGGTGTAATTGCATCCAGCATTGCATCAAGGTCATGACCATAATTCATCGCAGGAACCTTGATACCACTTGCACCGACTGCCTGTGTCACTAGCGGATACACTGCAAATGCATGTTGCGAATAAACCGCCGATGCACCTGGCTTCAAGAATACCCTAGCAGCAAGTTCCAACACATCATTGGATCCGTTACCCAAGACAATCTGATCACTGTTAATTCCATACCGTTTCGATAAGGCCGCCTTCAACTCGAAACCGCTTCCATCTGGATACAATGACACTCCCTCAAGCGCTTCGGACATCGCTTCCAGCGCGAGCGGACTCGGCCCCAATGGGTTCTCATTGGATGCAAGCTTGATGATTGAACGCTCATCCAGACCCATCTCACGTGCCAACTCAGATATAGGCTTACCCGGCTGGTAAGGCTGAATGGCTCGGATATATTCTGGCGCGAGGTCACAAATATTCATAATTTTTGTATCTTGGAATCGTAAGGTCATTCGATCTGAATGCGATCATGCCATGGGATAAGAACCAAGCACCTTCAAGAATGCGGCCTGCTCGCGTAACCCTGTGAGTGCCAACGCAACCTTCTCATCCTGCTGGTGGCCCTCTATATCAACAAAGAATACATACTCCCATAGACCCCCTGTACGGGAGGGGCGAGATTCAAGACGGCTCATGCTAACGCCATAGCGTGCCAGCGGCTCTAGGAGCTCGTGGATCGCTCCAGGACGATTCTTGACAGACATCACTAGAGAGGTCCTATCCTTACCCGATACGGCAATATCTTGCGCACCAATCACCAAAAAGCGCGTTGTATTTTTGGGATCATCCTCAATATTCTCACTACAGATGGCAAGACCAAACACCTCTGCCGCCTTTCTCCCTGCTATGGCTGCAGAATGCTCATCTTCTGAGGCTAACCTGGCGGCATCTGCATTACTCGCTGAGTGGATACGCGCCGGTCCAGATACCTGGGGAAGATTAGCGTTTAACCATTCGTGACACTGTGCAAAAGACTGAGGGTGTGAGTAAATCTTTTTGATTCGCGTAAGATCGTTATGTTTCGCTAATAGAAACTGATGAACCGGCAACTGAACTTCTCCGCAGACCTTTAGTGGAGTCTGCATCAACAGGTCGAGCGTTCGGCCGACTCCACCCTCGGTAGAGTTCTCTACCGGGACAACACCATATCCCGCCTCACCCGATTCGACTTTACGGAATACCTCGTCTATAGAACCACACGCTGAGGTCGTTACCATACTGCCAAAGCGTTTCAGTGTTGCCTCTTCAGAGAAAGTCCCACAGGGGCCAAGATATGCCACGGTCAGGGGTTCTTCTAGGGAGCGACATACCGACATGATCTCAGTAAATAATTGCGTGACTTGCTCATCCGAAAGAGGGCCTGAATTCAACTTTTTTAACCGTGCAAGAACCTGTGCCTCGCGTTCAGGTCGGTACACGACACCACTCTTCAGTTGCCCAATCTGTCGCGCAAGGTCAGCACGTGTGCTTATTAATTTAAGCAGTTCGCTGTCGATTGAATCTATTTGATCACGCAATTTACTGAGTTGATTGGTCATTTGATTTGAACTCATCTTGGTGACAATTACCCGGCCAGTACCGGCAAGTAGCGGACCATCAATACTCCCGGAATCGCTGCAATCTCGTCAATTGTTTGCTGCGGAACGGGGCTATCCACATCGACTAAAGTGTAGGCCATCTCTCCACGCGATTTATTCATCATATTATGAATATTAAGACCGGCACTTGCCATGGTGGTAGAGATCTGCCCCAGGAGATTAGGAACGTTAGAATTAGCAACCGCAATCCGGTAGGGTGATTCACGTCCCATGGTCACGTTCGGGAAATTAACAGTATTGGTGATGTTTCCGTTCTCCAGATAATCCATTATCTGGCTAACCACCATTATTGCGCAATTCTCCTCTGCCTCATGGGTGGATGCCCCCAAATGTGGCAGCATAATGACCGACTCATTATTCTGAAATTTCTGACTGGGGAAATCGCATACATAATTTTTGATTCTGCCAGACTCAATCCCCTTCAGGACAGCGTCCTCATCGACAATTCCCTCTCTCGAGAAGTTGAGTAGGATCGAACCCTTCTTCATGTTCTGCACTTGCTGCTGATTAATGAGGTGTCGAGTCGATTCCAATAATGGAACGTGCAGTGTGACGAAGTCACTGTTGTGCAGTAACTCATCGATGCTCTGAGCTTTCTTCACCTCTGCTGAAAGATGCCATGCCGCATCCACGGTGATCTCCGGATCGTATCCCATCACTCTCATGCCCAACCGGATCGCCGCATCTGCCACCAACCGACCAATTGCACCCAGACCAATGATACCCAGCGTGCGTCCCGGTAGCTCTATCCCTGCAAAATGCTTCTTACCTTCCTCTGCCAGTTTATGCAGAGCCGCATCATCGCCCTTCAACCCTTCCGTAAAACGAATTGCCGGAACCAGATTGCGAGACGCTAAAAGCATTCCCGCCAGCACCAACTCCTTCACCGCATTGGCATTGGCACCTGGGGCATTGAAAACCGCTACACCTCTTAAATTCATGTCCTTAACCGGGACATTATTAGTACCCGCTCCTGCCCGACCTATCGCCTTGACGCTGGCAGGAATATCCATCTTTAACATGTTATGAGAGCGCAGCAGGATCGCATCGGGTTGGGAAACTTCATTCCCTACCACGTAATGGCTGGCCGGAAAATGCTTTAGCCCATGCGACGAAATCGCATTGAGCGTAAGTATCTGGAAGACCTTTTGTGCGCGCTCAGGCATGATTAATCTCGAACTCTCGCATGAATTCGACTAGCGCAACCACTCCCTCGATTGGCATGGCATTGTAAATTGAAGCCCTCATACCGCCCACTGAGCGGTGGCCTTTGAGTTGTATCAGACCCCGTTCCTGAGACTGTTGTAGGAATGCTTTATCTAGCGCAGCGTCTTTCAATGTGAAAGGAACATTCATCCGAGAACGGTCGGATTTGGCTACCGGGCAATGATAAAAATCGCTGGTATCGAGTAAGTCGTAAAGTAGTTTGGACTTGGCGATATTGACCTTTTCCATTGCAACCAATCCGCCATTCCTTTTTAACCACTCCAATACCAACCCCATGATATACATTGAATAGGTGGGAGGGGTGTTATACATAGAATCATTATCAGCGTGGACTTTGTAGTCGAACATGGTCGGGGTCCCTGGCAGAGTCACTCCCAGCAGGTCCTCTCGTACGATCACGATGGTTAACCCTGCTGGACCCATATTCTTCTGCGCCCCTGCATAGATCAGTCCGAAACGGGTTACCTCCAGAGGGCGCGACAAGATGCTAGAAGACATATCCGACACCAGCGGCACCTTGGCATCTACGTTGGGTACCCAGTTGAATTCAACGCCACCGATGGTCTCGTTCGGCGTGTAATGAACATATGCAGCAGCCGGGTCGAGCGTCCATCTGTCCTGTGTCGGGGCGCAACTGAAATTTTCAGCCTCAGATGAAGCGGCAATATTGACCGTGCAATATTTTTTCGCTTCCTTGATAGCCTTCTGAGACCACTCTCCGGTATTGATATAGTCGGCGCTTTTTTTGCCGCGCAACAGATTCATCGGAACCATTGCAAACTGACTGGAAGCACCCCCAGAGAGGAACAGAATCTTATAATTAGCGGGAATACTCGCCAGTTCGCGTAAATCAGATTCGACCTTCGCTGCAATGGACATGAACTCTATCCCGCGATGACTCATCTCCATCACAGACATACTACTTCCATGCCAATCGAGCATCTCTTCGCGAGCCTGTTGCAATACCTCCTCAGGGAGTATCGCAGGGCCTGCGCTGAAATTAAATATTCGGTCCATTCACTATCCCTGCAATCTCTTGCTACTCTCCATCGGTCTCGACCACTCTCTCTAACCCGGCGAGCTTCTCACCTTTATCGAGATTGATCAGAGTGACCCCCTGGGTGGAACGGCTCATTTCGCGAACTTCCTTAACGCGGGTGCGAATCAAGACACCACCCGTCGTAATCAGCATGATCTCATCATCCTGTCTGACCAGTCTCGCAGCCACCACCTTGCCGTTGCGCTCACTGGTCTTGATCGCAATCATTCCCTGGGTACCGCGTCCATGGCGAGTATATTCGCTGATCGGAGTACGCTTACCGTAACCGTTTTCGGTCGCGGTCAACACTGCCAGCTCCTCACTCTCCGCCACTAGCAAGGAAATGACCTTCTGACCCTTTCCGAGCTTCATTCCACGGACCCCGCGAGCACCCCGACCCATCGGCCGCACATCATCCTCATCAAACCGTACCGCCTTGCCGGCATCGGAAAATAGCATCACGTCGCTCTTGCCTTCGGTTAGAGCAACACCAATCAGATAATCACTGTCATCCAGACCGACTGCGATGATCCCGCTCGAACGAGGCCTAGAAAACTCAGAGAGGGGTGTCTTTTTTACCGTACCAAAGGAGGTTGCCATGAATATATAGCGGTTCTCATCGAATGCTTTGACCGGAAGGATGGCATTGATCTTCTCACCCTGCTCCAGTTGCACCAGATTCACAATCGGTTTACCACGGGCCGATCGCCCACCTTGCGGCACTGAGTAGACCTTGATCCAGTAAACCCTCCCACGGCTGGAGAAGCACAGAATGTAATCATGTGTATTGGCAATGAACAGGTTATCGATAAAGTCATCTTCTTTGGTCCCTGTCGCCTGCTTACCGCGACCACCACGTTTCTGTGCGTGATAGTCATCCAGCGGTTGAGACTTGATATAACCGCTGTGAGACAGTGTCACCACCATATCCGCTGGCGCGATCAGGTCCTCCATACTCAGGTCCTGAGTACTGATCACAATCTCACTTCGGCGCTTGTCTCCGAACTGCTGCTTGATGGCGGCCAGTTCTTCTGTAAGAATCTCTGTGATGCGCTCATGCTTGGCTAAGATATCAACAAAGTTGGCGATCCTATCCATCACTTCCTTGTACTCACTGACGATCTTGTCTTGTTCCAGTCCGGTCAGGCGCTGCAGGCGCAACTCTAGAATCGCTTGCACCTGAGCATCAGACAACCGGTAACCCTTTTTCGAAAGGCCGAATTCCGGCGCCAATCCATCCGGTCGGAATGACTTGGCATCGATTGTGGTTCGAGCGAGCATCTCCTCCACAAGCTTGGAGCGCCATACCTTCGCCATCAGAGCATCCTTAGCCACAGCAGGGGTCGGTGCCGCCTTGATCAGCGCGATCACATCATCCACGTTGGACAATGCCACCGCCAGACCTTCTAAAAGGTGCCCTCTTTCACGCGCCTTCTTTAACTCGAATACCGTACGCCTCGTGACCACTTCTCGTCGGTGTCTCAGGAATGCACTCAGCATCTGCTTCAGGTTCAGCAGACGGGGCTGCCCATCCAACAGCGCGACCATATTCATGCCGAAGGTGTCCTGCATCTGCGTCTCTTTATACAGATTGTTCAGGACCACTTCCGCGACTTCTCCGCGCTTCAGCTCAATCACCACTCTCATGCCGGATTTATCCGACTCATCGCGCAGATCAGAGATACCCTCTATCTTCTTGTCCCGTACCAGCTCTCCAATACGAATCAGTAAGTTAGATTTGTTTACCTGGTACGGTAACTCGTCAATAATGATGCTCTGGCGGCTACCCTTCTCCATATCCTCGAAATGGGTACGGGCACGCATCACCACTCGCCCACGTCCGGTATGGTATCCCTCTCGTACCCCAGCAATTCCATAGATGATGCCGGCCGTCGGGAAATCGGGTGCGGGAATGATCTCGATCAGTTCGTCAATGCTGGTTTCTGGATTCTTAAGCAGGACCAGGCATGCTTCAATAACTTCGTTCAGGTTGTGTGGCGGGATATTCGTCGCCATACCGACTGCGATGCCGGATGAGCCATTGATCAGCAGGTTGGGGATCTTTGCCGGAAAAATGAGTGGCTCCCTCTCTGACCCGTCATAATTCGGACCAAAGTCCACCGTCTCCTTGTCGAGATCGGCCAGCAGTTCATGGGCAATACGCGACATACGGATTTCGGTATACCGCATTGCAGCCGCATTATCGCCATCGACCGAACCGAAGTTACCTTGACCATCAACCAACATATAACGCAACGAAAAGTCCTGCGCCATACGGACAATGGTGTCATATACCGCGGTATCACCATGGGGATGATACTTACCGATCACATCACCGACGATACGAGCAGACTTCTTGTAAGGACGGTTCCAGTCATTGGAAAGCTCGTGCATGGCGAACAGCGCCCGCCTGTGTACCGGTTTAAGGCCATCACGCACATCCGGTAACGCTCTCCCTACGATTACGCTCATCGCGTAGTCGAGATAGGAGCGACGCATCTCCTCCTCAAGGCTGATCGGAAGGGTTTCTTTTGCGAATTGATCCATTAGGATATTTCTCTATCAGAGACAGTAAGTTATGGCAGAAATTCTGCTGTAGACGACAAGAAATAAAGCCCCTGATTCTATCACGCTACCCCTACTGTAGTCACCCGTTACTCCGTGCATTCTAATGCCCACAACGCAGCTCCCAGACTATGCCCAGCACGAATGCCGGGGGTTTGAATGAAGTATTTTCGAGATAATGTGCTATACAAAGAACGATAGCATGGACTTGTCCATGGCTAGGAAGGTAAATGGTTACTTGACCTTAGACTTAAATTTTTCCAAGAAGGAGTATTAGAATGAAGAATGTATCAACCAAGAAACTCCTGATTAGCGCGATTGTTCTGCCATTGTGTTTTTCCGGGGCGGTCATGGCACAAGCAAAGAAATCAGATGCCTATTTAGTCGACGACCGAGCCGTACCCGCTAGGAATTCAACTAATTTGTGCTGGCACACCACCGACTGGACACCCGCCAAGGCGATTTACGAGTGCGAACCCGATCTGGTGCCTAAAAAAATGGCAGCAACAACTCCACCCCCAGCACCCGTATCAGCACCTGCC
The DNA here is from genome assembly GCA_037147395.1 of Nitrosomonadaceae bacterium. Lineage (GTDB taxonomy): Bacteria > Pseudomonadota > Gammaproteobacteria > Burkholderiales > Nitrosomonadaceae > VFJL01. The sequence goes on from JBAWVG010000036.1 coordinate 10,698, forward strand.
CCTGCACCGGTATCAGTCCCTTCAAAAATGCATTTCTCCGCAGATGAGCTGTTCGATTTCGACAAGGCTGTTATTAAACACAGTCCATCACGGGATCAGTTGGAAGAGTTTGCTGCCCGGGTAAAAATACTCAACTTTAACTCGATCAGTGTCATAGGCTATACCGATCGGATTGGTTCGGCAGAATATAACAAGCGTCTCTCCCTGAGACGCGCCAATGCAGTCAAGAACCATCTGGTATCCCACGGTGTTGATGCCAGCAAAATCAAGGTCGAAGGTAGGGGCGAATCCGATTCAATCACCGGAGACAGATGCAAGGGTAACAAGGCAGGCAAGGCTTTAATCTCATGCCTCCAACCCGATCGTCGAGTGCTAGTTGAAGTGGACGGGACACGAGACACAAAATAAGCCCCATTCTAACGAGTCTCACTCTGAAGGCCCCGCCACTGTGCGGGGCCTTTTTATAACACGTGCACGATATAGCCCCTGAAAGACATCTCTGTCGCGTCGGGGTATGTCGACATGAGTTATCTATGACCCATGACGAGAATAGGTTACAACCCATCCACAGACCATTCCTCGCCATATTCCTTCTGAATTAGAGTAAAACTCAATCCCACACTTTAACCACCGTCGTGATAGTCTCTGCCGTGTGAGGCCTTCAAATATGATGCGGCCGCGGGTTGAATCAATAAAATGCCCTCCTGAGACGCTCGCTCATACTTACCCAAACAATAATTAACTCGGATTTTAATCAAAGTTTTTTGAGTGGAATTATTAACCATGAGAATTAGACTGACTAAGAGCCTCTTGTGCGCGGCCGCTATCCTGCCAATACTCTTGTCTGGGACGGCTACTGCCCAAGTAAAAAAAATAGAATCCTATTTGCTTGATGGCCGTTCGATGCCGGCTAGAAATACCACTAACCTGTGCTGGCATACCAGCTCCTGGACACCCGCCCAGGCAATTTACGAATGCGAACCAGACCTAGTTCTAAGGCCTGAGAAAGCGGCCAAGTCAGTAGCCTCGGTAGCCCCTGCTGCGCCCTCTTTAGCTGCCAAGAACGTACTAGAAAAGGTGATCCTCTCAGCTGATACATTATTCGACTTTGACCGGTCTGTACTGAAACCTGAGGGGATACAAGCACTGGATAATTTCTTTAATAGACTCCACGGCGTCAAGTTCGATTTGATCATTGCGATCGGTTACACAGACCGTCTTGGCTCCAGGGAATACAACAAATCACTCTCGTCACGCCGCGCCGAAGCAGTCAAGAGTTACCTGGTAAAAAATAAAGGAATGGACCCCCGTACCGTGTTCTCAGAAGGCAAAGGGACCTCGACTCTAGTGACCGGGAATACCTGCAAAGGCAACAGAAGGACAGAGGGATTGATTAGCTGTCTTCAACCAGACCGTCGGGTCGAGATTGAAGTGGTCGGGACAAGAGAATCGAGATAAATCAGATCCATTCAAATTAAAATGTACTGGGCCCTGCCTCCGAGCAGGGTTTTTTTTGATAAGCTAACAAGCAAATGACCCACCCCATAAAAATTGATACCTTGTTGGAGGCCCGTTGGGTCGTCCCGGTAGAGCCCGCGGGAACGCTACTGAATGATCATTCCATTGCAATTGACCGAGGTACGATCCTAGCGATTCTGCCTAACGCTGAGGCGCAATCACGTTTCGCTCCATCTGAACATATCACCCTCAGTCATCACGCATTAATCCCCGGACTCATCAATTTACATACTCACGCAGCTATGTCTCTGATGCGTGGACTGGCAGATGACTTACCCTTGATGGATTGGCTAAACCAGCGCATCTGGCCAATCGAAGCTCGGCATGTGACATCAGACTTTGTTCTGGATGGAACCCGGTTAGCCTGTGCAGAGATGATTAGGGGCGGAATTACCTGTTTCAACGATATGTATTTTTTTCCAGAAGCATCTGCCCAAGCAGCCTTAGATGCTGGAATGCGTGCCTCTATCGGGATGATGGTGATCAACACCCCAACCGCTTATGCAAGTGATGCCGATGATTATCTGGCAAAGGGATTGTCGCTACGTGACCGGTACCAGAGTCACCCCCTTTTATCCTTCTGCCTTGCCCCTCACGCCCCTTACAGCGTAAATGACAAGGCATTGACCAGCATACTGACCTATTCCGAGCAGCTCGATCTGCCCATCCATATCCATCTTCATGAGACTGATGATGAGATCAGACACGGACTAGAAACAACTGGATTGCGCCCGATCGAACGGCTGCGCAGACTGGGCCTGATTGGTCCCAACTTGATCGCGGTTCATATGGTGCATCTCACCAACGATGAAATCGAATTAATAGGAAAACAAGGCTGTAGCGTAGCCCATTGCCCCTCTTCCAACCTGAAGCTCGCCAGTGGGTTTGCCCCGATTGCCACGTTATGGAGTCATCAGATCAATACCGGGCTCGGTTCCGATAGCGCTGCCAGCAATAACCGACTAGATCTATTCGAGGAGATGCGACTGGCTTCACTGCTTGCCAAGGGGCAGAGTGGCAATGCGGGGATGCTGCCGGCTCATCAATCACTGCAAATGGCGACCATCAATGGTGCCAGGGCCTTGGGACTGGGTGACATTACCGGATCCCTAGTCCCGGGTAAGGCTGCTGACATCACTGCGGTGGACTTTTCAAGCATTGAACTTTCACCCTGCTATGACCCTGTCTCTCACCTCGTTTATGCTGCCGGACGTAACCATGTGAGTCATGTTTGGGTAAATGGTAAAATACTTCTCGATGAGGGCAGACTCACCACTCTGGATGAGCCGGATCTAGTACGCAGGACGGCTTACTGGAGAGAGCAGATTGGGTCGATGAATGAAGGTTAAAGGTATGTCAAACGACAGTATAAATGTTGATCCGCTAGAGCTGGAAAAATTCAGCCAGTTGGCACACCTCTGGTGGGATCCCAACAGTGAATTCAAGCCGCTTCATGAGATCAATCCGCTGCGGTTAGATTATATTGACCGGTTCTCTAACTTAAAAGATAAGGTCGTTCTTGACGTTGGCTGCGGGGGGGGGATTCTGTCCGAGAGTATGTCCGTCCGTGGCGCGAAAGTGACGGGGATCGACCTTGGCGAGAAATCCCTCAAGGTCGCGAAGCTCCATCTTCTTGAGACCGGCAACCGGGTAGAGTACCGGAATGTTGCGGTTGAAGAGCTGGCCGAAGAATGTCCTCATCATTATGATGTTGTCACCTGCATGGAAATGCTAGAACACGTGCCGGACCCAGCCAGTATCGTGCGCTCTTGCGCCAAACTGGCAAAACCCGGTGGCTGGGTCTTCTTCTCTACCCTCAACCGCAATCCAAAGTCTTACCTATACGCCGTAGTCGGCGCTGAGTATCTGTTAAATCTACTTCCTCGCGGCACACACGATTACGCCAAATTTATCAAGCCGTCAGAACTCGCACGCATGGCACGCAATGCTCGACTTGATACCCTGGAGATTACCGGTATGACTTATAACCCGATGTCCCAAGTCTACTCACTCTCCCCAGATTCGAGTGTGAACTACATCATGGTATGCCGAGCGTAGTTCCGATGTGACGCATCTGCCGATGATCAATGCAGTCCTCTTTGACCTCGACGGCACCCTTGCCGATACCGCGCCCGATCTGGGTCATGCACTCAACCTGCAACGTATCGCTCGCGGACTATCGCCCCTTCCTCTTGAATTGATCCGGACCGAAGCATCGGCCGGTGCACGGGGTCTATTGAGACTGGGATTTAATATCGGCCCAGGCGACTCAGATTATCCCGATATGCGTGAGGAGTTTCTAGACCTTTACGCGGCCCGACTATGCCACGATACCCAATTATTTCCAGGAGTATCTGAACTACTCGATCAGATTGATGCTCTCAAACTGCCCTGGGGCATCGTCACCAACAAACCCTCTCGATTTTCCAAGCCCCTGATTCATCTGCTAGGACTGAGCAAGCGGGCTTCGTGCCTCATTAGCGGGGGCGACACCACCCACTCTAAGCCTCATCCAGAACCCCTTCTAGCAGCAAGCCACGCGTTGGCCATTGCACCTAATACTTGCATCTATCTGGGAGACGACATGAGGGATGTGGAGGCCAGTCTGGCTGCGGGAATGGAGCCCGTCATCGCTAGATACGGATACCTGGGAAATGGTCATCCGCCCGAGTCTTGGGGAGCCAGATACCTGATTGACCATCCTCATGAGCTACTTGCTTATCTTTAAGTCGGCAGATCCTTGATTCTGTTAGAATCTGGTCAGTGGTGGTTGAACTTTACGGTTTAATCACCATCTTATAGTTAATACAGAGAATGCCGGGGGCGACTTGGCTTCGACGTGGGTTGCAAAGCAGCGCAGGGCATACCGAGGACCAGTCACCTCGTAAATACATCTGGAAAAGCAATAGTCGCAAACGACGAACGTTACGCTCTAGCCGCTTAAATCCGGCTGGACTCTGCACCGGTGGGCCTCAACGCCGGGTCTGGCAACAGACAGCAGAGCCATTAACGAGGATCGCGCTCAGTAGGGTCGCTTTACAGAGCGTTAAAAAATAGGTGGCTCGCCTGTCATCAGCCCGCCGGTTGGCGGATGCCGGGTCAAACTAAATAACATGGCTAAGTATGTAGAACTGACTGTAGAGGACTTGCGGACGCGGGTTCGATTCCCGCCGCCTCCACCAATGAGAAAAGACCAACCACTTATCCGGTTGGTCTTTTTTTACCTACTCCCGCGTACCTGCGCGGGTTCGTGAGGATTCTTTCGGACTTCCATTTTCTGCATTCCGTCACGTTTTGGTCACAATTCTCTCTCTCCTCGCCATTATTCTCTGGTGCCCCAACCTCTACATTGGATGAAGTCCGCATCTTCGAATTTTTATTCCTCGTTAATTCAATAGATTACATGCGGACTTATCAACGCGGTTTGATTGGAGAATTGGTAGGCGAAGAGGAATGATGTAAAGCAAGACGTTGCGTTGAGGGAGACTCAACAGAAAGAGAAACTGGTAGCATGAACCCCACCTCTTGGAAGACGAAAAA
>JBAWVG010000037.1:0-14404 GCA_037147395.1 Nitrosomonadaceae bacterium
AGGATCGATTCAGCGCGTCTGACGGTATCGGTAGGAGGTTTCTGTTTCAAAGTCTTCCCAGACATACTGCGGGTCGACCCATGGATCGGTTGGTAGCAGACATGTTGCCACATTCAGTGCTCCGATGAGGGTGCGGCCTGCCATATGCATGACCCCCTTAACCATTCCGATGGTCACCCCGTAAAGTACATTTTCACGCTGGCTCGTTAAGAGGATGGTTTTAGGGATCTCTACGACACCCGTGGCCACATTGGCAATACCGCTCAAAAATTTCTCACCTGCATCAATACGGTAGCTCTCGGCCATGGAAACTTGCGGTGTCATGAGTAATAGCGAGGACAGAAGCAGTAGTGGTTTGAGTATTCTCTTCATCGTAGCCCTCTAAGGTGGATTGAAATAAAATTAATAGGTGGCAGGGGAATCACTTCGAGTCGGGTGCTGCATGGTGCGGCAATGTAAGTGCTGTGATCATCGGATTGACGATGAAAAGAACAATCGCGGTCGCGATGAATGCTATCCAGTTGGTACCGACAAGCCATCGAGACAGTAAGAAAATGACCATTGCACAGAAGTACATGGTGACAACAAGCATGAAAGCGCTCAGAAGAAAGCGTGGAGATTGTCGGCAGGCGCCACCAATTCCAAATACATCAAACATAATTGTTGCCGGCCAAAAGAATAGAATGGATAGACCGGCCTTTAGATTTCCTTCCCGAATATAAGCCTTTCTCTCGGACAAGGGGGTGGCAAAGTCATAGCCAATCAACCCGATACCCGTTGAAATATAGGCCATGATGATCAATATTATTTGCTCGGAGCCAGTCATGTCGGTCTGTGCGGTCCTATTTGCTGGGTAGATGATCGCGCGTTAACATGAATACAAACCCATCCCCTGCACTGGTCTCAAGCCAGGTGAATGGGGTCTGTGGGAAGGCCTCTTCCAATGCGGTTCGGTTGTGACCGATTTCGACAATCAAGATCCCCTTGTCGTTCAAGTAATTGGCAGCGCTCTTTAGAATTTCCTTCGTTGCTTCAAGTCCATCATGGCCGCTGGCGAGCCCATGGCGAGGCTCATACTGGTACTCCTTGGGCAGTGAGGCCATCGATTCAGCATTCACATAAGGCGGATTGCTGATGATCAGGTCATAGCGACGCCCCTCTAATGCGCCAAATAAATCTGATTGCAACAGATGGATTCGTCGGTTCAGATCATAATCACCCACATTCTTATTCGCGACCTCCAGAGCCTCATCTGAGATATCCGTTGCATCGACCGTGGCATTTTCAAAAGCATGTGCAAGAAGTATCGCAAGGCATCCTGATCCGGTACACAGATCCAGCACGGAATGGACAGATGAGGGGTCGGTCACCCAAGGAGAGAGTTGCTCACGAAGTAATTCAGCAATGAATGATCGTGGTATCAACACTCGTTTATCTACATAGAAACTAAAGTCTCCCAGCCAAGCCTCTTGTGTGAGATAGGCCGCCGGAATCTTTTCTAGGGAGCGGCGCTTAATCATGCTCAATACTTGTGAGATTTCAATATTGGTAAGACGTGCATCCAGAAAGGACTCCATCTGATCGGGTGGCAGGTGTAAGGTATGCAGGATGAGATAGGCAGCCTCATCGTAAGCATTACTTGATCCATGGCCAAAGAAAAGGTCGGATTCATTGAAACGACTCACCGAAAAACGCAATAGATCGCGGAGGGTGTGAAGTTGGGATTCCGCTTGAGTGAACATGAATATCTTAAAGAGAGAGATGCTTGATTACTTTAGCAGCAAGTTCTCGAGCGTCAGTCGGTAGATATGCGATAACCGGTCCACATCATCCACCTCCACGCACTCGTTGATCTGGTGAATGGTGGCATTGCGAGGGCCGAATTCAACCACCTGTGAACAGATATCTGCGATGAACCGTCCATCAGAAGTACCGCCAGAGGTGGAGAGCTGTGGCTCAGTTCCGGTCACGGTCTTGATCGCAAGAGCGATTGCTTCAACCAGAATGCCTTTGGGGGTGAGATACGGCTTACCAGAGAGTTCCCATTTTAAATCGTAATCCAGTCCATGCTGATCGAGAATAGCATGCACACGATCACGCAGTGATTGGACTGAGCTTGCGGTGGAGAATCGGAAATTAAATAGCATCTTGACCTCACCGGGGATCACATTGGTGGCCCCTGTTCCGCCATTGATATTTGAAATCTGCCAGGTGGTCGGTGGGAAGTACTCATTTCCATGATCCCACTCGGTCCTTGCCAGTTCGGCAATGGCAGGTGCTGCCAAATGGATTGGATTCTTCCCTAGATGGGGGTAGGCAATATGCCCCTGAATACCCTTCACGATGAGTGTTCCAGATAATGACCCGCGCCGGCCATTCTTGACGGTATCACCCAGTTGATCTACGCAGGTGGGTTCTCCGACAATGCAATAATCAATTAATTCATTACGCAGTTCAAGGGTCTTCACCACCCTGACGGTGCCATCCACCGCAATGCCTTCCTCATCGGACGTGATCAGGAGTGCAATTGATCCATGATGATCAGGATGAGCGGCAACAAAAGCTTCAATCGCGGTGATAAATGCGGCTAATGATGCCTTCATATCAGCCGCACCGCGGCCATAGAGCTTGCCATCTCGAATGACCGGGGTAAATGGGTCGCTATCCCATTTCTCTAACGGTCCGGTTGGGACCACATCAGTATGCCCTGCAAAGCACAAAAGCGGGGTAGCGGTTCCGCGTCTTGCCCACAGATTGTCGACCGCACCGTGTTGCATTCTTTCAATCTGGAATCCGAGTTTTAGTAGCCGATCGACCAGAATCTCTTGGCAGCCCCCATCGTCCGGAGTGGATGAACGGCAGGCGATCAGAGTCTGTGCAAGGGTGAGTGTATCGTTTGACATGGCGTCTGACTCAGTTAAGCGGGATTGAGTAGGTGGTGGGCTCTTTAGATCCCACGCAACAACTCGTTGATTCCGGTCTTAGCTCGGGTCTTGGCATCCACCTGCTTGACGATGACCGCACAGTAGAGGCTGTACTTGCCATCGGAAGAAGGCAGATTGCCGGACACGACCACGGACCCCGGCGGGATGCGACCGTAGCTTACTTCACCGGTCTCACGGTTATAAATCTTTGTACTCTGGCCAATGTAGACGCCCATTGAGATGACTGAGTTCTCGCCCACAATCACGCCCTCGACCACCTCTGAACGTGCACCGATAAAGCAGTTATCCTCAATGATGGTTGGGTTGGCCTGAACGGGCTCTAGCACCCCGCCGATACCCACCCCACCGGACAAGTGAACATTCTTCCCGATCTGGGCACAAGACCCGACCGTGGCCCAGGTATCGACCATGGTATTTTCACCCACATAAGCACCGATATTTACATAGGATGGCATCAGTACCACATTACTAGCGATGAATGAGCCCTTGCGTACGGCTGCTGGCGGCACCACTCGGAAACCACCATCACGAAAATCCCTGGAGCTGTAATCGGCAAATTTGGAAGGCACTTTATCAAAGTAGTTGGAAAAACCTCCCTTGATGAAGCTATTGTCTTCCATGCGAAAGGATAGAAGGACTGCTTTTTTGAGCCATTGGTGGGTATGCCACTCACCATCGATCTTCTCCGCGACCCGTAGCTTGCCGTTGTCCAGCATATCCAGCACCTGGGTTACAGATTCTTTGAGCTTGGCCTCAACGTTATGTGGAGTGATGTCGGCACGACGCTCGAATGCCTCTTCAATAGTACTTTGCAGTTGATTCATGATTTTCCTTAAAAGATGGTGCTATCGATTCGACTCTTCTAGCGTATCGGAAAAGAGTCTCATGGAGGGTTCATTCAGCAGTCTACTAGACTGTTCATGCGGTCGATCGCATCGATACATTCCGCCAGTGGTGGGACGAGTGCGATACGCACAAAATTTTCACCGGGATTGATGCCATGCGCATGCCGCGCCAGATAACTTCCTGGTAAGACGGTGACATTATAATCGCGATAAAGCCGTTGGGCGAACTCGACATCGTTTATGGGAGTTCTTGCCCATAAATAAAAAGCCGCTTCCGGGATGGGTGCCGGCATGGATATCGGCATCATTGCTGCTGCTTCGGCGAATTTCTGCTGGTATAGGCGGCGATTCTCCAGGACATGAGACTCGTCATTCCACGCGGCCTCACTCGCAGCTTGTACAGTTGGGCTCATTGCGCTGCCATGATATGTACGATAGAGCAGGAATTTTTCCAGGATCGCGGCATCCCCAGCAACGAAACCGGAACGCATGCCGGGTACGTTAGAGCGTTTAGACAGACTGCTAAACACTACGAGTCTGGGAAACCCACGACGGCCTAGACGATTTGCGGCCTCTAGTGCACCGAGCGGGGGTCGCATTTCATCAAAATAGATTTCGGAATAGCATTCATCGGCTGCGATGATGAATCCGTATCGATCGGAGAGTGCGAATAGTTCACGCCACTCGTCTAACGACATTACTCTGCCGGTGGGGTTGCCAGGCGAGCAGACATAGAACAACTGTGTGCGCGTCCAGACATCATCAGGGAGCTGTGCATAGTCGAGCGCAAAATCATTTTCTGGCAGGGTATTCAGAAAATAGGGTGTCGCTCCGGCTAGCAGGGCTGCACCTTCATAGATTTGATAAAATGGATTTGGGCAGACCACCGCTGGACGTAGCGAGGATGGGTCTATCACCGTCTGGGCGAATGAGAATAGCGCCTCTCGGCTGCCATTGACAGGGATAATCTCGGTGTCGGGATCGATAGTGGGGAGGTTATAACGGCGAATGAGCCAAGCGGCAATGCTCTCTCGCAGTGATCGGATTCCAATCGTTGTGGGATAATGAGCCAGTCCAGCAAGGTTGCGTGTCACCGACTCCAGAATAAAGTCGGGTGTTGCGTGACGGGGTTCTCCTATGTGCAGATTAATGGGTTTAAGGGATGGGTTGGGCGTAATTCCCTCGAAGAGCTGTTTGAGCTTTTGGAAGGGGTAGGGCTGTAAATGGATGAGATTGGGGTTCACTGTGATCGAGTTAGGTAGGTCATGCTCGTTTTTCGATGCGGCACCGCTTCAGTAAAGTCGAATTATAAAGGTCGGACGGGTTGATAACCACACCAAGTCAGCAAAATGTTCTTCCGGTCATAGCATTGCTGGCTGGAGCTGCTATCTGGGGCCTTCTGTGGTATCCCTACCGACTGCTGACGCAGGATGGAATAAGCGGGCAAATCTCAACCGTGATTACTTATGCCATCGCTCTGGTGATGGGCTTGGTGCTCTTTAGAAAAAGCATCAGGAGATCGCAGATATTTTCCGGGAACCCACAGCTACTGTTTTGGATCGCCCTGTTCGCGGGCTGGACCAATATGGCTTATATTCTTGGCGTCATTCACGGCGAGGTGATGCGAGTATTGCTGCTCTTTTACCTGGCTCCGTTGTGGACCATCCTGTTTGCACGTCTGTTACTGAACGAGAAGTTGAGTCTGCATGGATACCTCGTCATCGTTCTATCGTTAGCTGGCGCAGTTTCCATGCTGTGGCAGCCAGGGAGTGGATTTCCACTACCTTCATCCCACGGTGACTGGATGGGGCTAACGGGTGGCGTTATGTTCGCGATGATGAATGTAATGATCCGCAAAGATCAGCATCACAGCATCCAGGTGAAGTCGCTCGCACTATGGCTAGGAGTGATGCTGGTGGGACTGGGTCACAGCCTGTTTCTTCCTTCTCCATTTGCGCTGACTGAAATTTCTATAGGATCGTGGCTACTCATGCTGTCGATCGGGGTGGTGGTATTCGCTTTGAGCCTGACCATGCAATACGGGTTGACTCATATTGCGGCGAACCGAGCCAGCGTGATCATGCTGTTTGAACTGGTAGTTGCAGCCATTGCCGCATATTTTTTGGCAAACGAAACCATGTCTTTGAAGGAGTGGATGGGGGGTGCAATGATCGTATCAGCGAGTCTGTTTTCTGCAAGAATGAATCAGTAGTGATGGATCTCAATTATGCTGAGGATGTTGATGGGCATGAGTCATTCGCGAGTATCTCGTTAGTTGACAAGCCAGAGGCCCTCCGCTAGTCTTCCCGTTCGGTTCCTGGTTACTTGGAATGCAGGGATTTTGAGTCCGCGATCTCATTCTAGATATTCTGTTGCCCTGTATAGTCTTTACTCACCAACTTGTTATATCAATAGGAGAAAATGATGCAATTAAAAGGATCGAAGACTGAATCTAATCTGAAGGCGGCCTTTGCAGGCGAGTCACAAGCCAATCGTCGCTATCTGTATTTCGCTGCTAAGGCGGATGTGGAAGGTCAGAATGATGTGGCAGCGGTGTTCCGTTCTACTGCAGAAGGTGAGACCGGTCATGCACACGGTCATCTGGAGTACCTAGAGAGCTGTGGTGACCCAGCTACTGGTCTGCCATTCGGCGCTTCACGTGACAATCTAAAGACCGCCATCGCGGGTGAGACTCACGAGTATACGGACATGTATCCCGGTATGGCTAAGTCCGCACGCGATGAAGGTTTCGATGAGATTGCTGATTGGTTTGAAACATTGGCCAAGGCAGAGCGTTCCCATGCAAACCGTTTCCAGAAGGCTTTGGATAACTTCGCTGACTAGTAAAGGGTTGTTAAAAGGCGGGTCGACCGGACAGGAGCGCTCAGCCCTGATTCAGTTGATCCGTAATGACCCTGCAGACCCCCGCCGAGCTTCCACTTCCTACTCTCATGACCACCCGTGAAGGCAGTCTGGAGGCGCCCAAGCGCCATCCGATCGACTGGAAAAACTTAGATTTTTATGATGAAACAAAGCTGCTCGATGAGGCGCAGCGAGTGTTTGACGTCTGTCATGGATGTCGCCGTTGTGTCAGCCTGTGTACGGCATTTCCAAGGCTGTTTGATCTGATTGATGAGGGCGGTACCGGCGAGCTGGATGGAGTCGAAAAACAGAAGTATTGGGAGGTGGTTGATCGGTGCTATCTCTGCGATATGTGTTTCATGACCAAGTGTCCCTACGTGCCGCCACACCCCTGGAATGTGGATTTTCCACATTTGATGCTACGTGCTAAGGCCATCAAGTACAAAAAAGGTGCTACTAACTTCCGCGATAAGATGCTATCTAGCACCGATCTGGTGGGAAAACTCGCAACTATTCCGGTGGTGGTGCAGGCAGTAAATGCCATGAATAAGGCCCCTTATGCCCGTAAGCTGATGGATGGGATGCTGGGAATTCATGCTGAACGAGATCTTCCCGAGTATGACAGTCATAGGTTTCGTGAACATGCGAGGCCCAACGAGTCCTTCGTAGTGAAGGATGGGGTCAAGACGAAAGGCAAGATCGCAATTTATTCTACCTGTTATGTGAACTATAACGAGCCCGGGATTGGGCATGATTTATTAAAAATACTCGAACACAATGAAATTCCGGTGTGTCTGGTTGAGAAAGAGGCTTGTTGTGGGATGCCCAAAATGGAACTGGGTGATCTGGATGCGGTAGAGCAGCTTAAAAATATAAATATCCCATACCTGCTAAAGCTGGTCAAAGAGGGTTATACGATCCTCACGCCGACCCCCTCCTGTACGCTCATGTACAAACAAGAGCTACCATTAATGTTCCCAGAGGATGAGGGGGTGAGGGCGGTTTCAGCAGCAATATCTGACCCCTTTGAGTATTTGATGCTACGCAACCGTGATGGACTACTCAAGACTGATTTTAAGCGGCCGCTCGGCAATGTGTCATACCATGTCCCGTGTCATTTACGCGTTCAAAATATTGGACAGAAGACCAAAGACTTGCTGAAGCTGGTTCCTGGAACTCAGGTCACCGTGGTTGAGCGCTGCTCTGGTCATGATGGTACCTGGGGCATTAAGAGTGAACATTTTTTTGATTCAATGAAGATTGGGAAACCAGTATTCAAGCAGATGGCAGCGCCGGATCCTGATTACATTAGCTCAGACTGTGCCATTGCCGGGCGACATATCCAGCAAGGTATGAACGAGAGCAGGGCCCAGAAACAACATCCACTGACGTTGATCCGAATTGCCTACGGAATTGACTGAGCGCTAAAACAGAATACCCAGGGGCGTTATGCCTAGCCCTTGTTACCAAGGAAGATTCATGCCCCAAATTAGCCGTGATAGTCTGATGACCCTTGAGACTTATTCGAAGGAGCGACAAGAGTTTCGCGCTCGTGTGATGTCTCACAAGAAAAATCGAAGAGTCCCGTTGGGTAAAAATATCACCCTCATTTTTGAAGATGAGTTAACCATCCGCTATCAAATTCAGGAAATGCTGAGGGTTGAGAAGATATTTGAAGAAGGGGGCATACTCGACGAGTTGCATACGTATGGTGTTTTGGTTCCTGATGGCAACAACTGGAAGGCGACCATGATGATCGAATACGCTGACCCTGACGAGCGTGCTATCAGATTGGCGCAGTTGATTGGTATAGAGGATAAGGTATGGGTGAGGGTGCAAGGCCATGATTCCGTCTATGCTATCGCGGATGAAGACTTGGAGCGGGAGAATGAGGAGAAGACCTCTTCGGTACATTTCCTCCGTTTTGAACTTGCTCAGGATGCGATCCGGGCACTGCATCAGGGTGCTGCCCTGAGCATGGGGATTGATCATCCCGCTTATCAAGCGGTGATTGAGTCGGTAGACGTAGCGGTTCGCAAATCATTAGTCGGCGACTTAGCACCAGTGTCATGAGAAAGATTCTTCTGTTCCTCTGCTTACTGCCGATTGCAGTCTTCGCTGAGCAACAGGAGAAGACGGGATTCGATAAGGAATTTGATAGCGAAAAAACATGGACTGAACTGCTGTCACAATTGCCAGCCTTTCCCAAGCAAGAGAGCCTGTTGTCGTTTGATGCAGGGCCTGCCAGTAAGAACCTTCATTATATTGACGCTCCCTCCATCAAGGTCGAGGAGGACGGCGTAGTGCTCTACAGTCTGGTCATCAAGTCACCTGGAGGAGCGATGAATATAAGCTATGAGGGCATGAGGTGTGCAAGCCAGGAGGCGAAGGGTGAGATATTGATATTTAAATTTCACAATACCGAAAGAAGGCTCTACGCCCTAGGCCGTGATGATAAGACTTGGGTACGGGCACGGGTATCGAAATGGGAGGAGCTTGAAAATATACCCCAGCACTATGCCCAACGAGCGCTTGCTAGATATTTCTTCTGCCCGACTAATATCATTGTAAAGAATGAAGAAGAGGCCATCCAAGCCTTGAAGAGGGGCAGTCATCCGCGTGTGATTCAGTAATCATAGCAGGCTCGGGCTTTATCATACCAAATCTAATATCTCTCTAGAGCAGATACAAAAATAGTTTCATGGGGTTATGACAGGGACCTGGCAACGAGGTCTGCTAATCATGGCGCGATGGGAAGAGGTAGGGATTCAGTGTCAGGTTCCAATATATCTAGATGGGCGCCCCCCTCAGAATCCGATACTCTCGCTAAGCCTTTCTTTCTCAGAGCAGAACGAGATTATCTCGATGGATCAATTCCGGTTCATCTACGTAACCCAAGACACCTTCAATTTCATGGCTTGCCCGCTGCTGAATTCTTCGAGTTTCCGCGGCACTATAGTTAATCAGCCCACGAGCAATTTCATTGCCCGCTGGATCAAGGCAGATCACTACCTCGCCACGCTCGAAATCACCACTGACCTTGGTTACGCCAATCGGTAGCAGGCTCTTGCCACCGGCTGCGAGCGCTTCTACCGCGCCCGCATCCAGGATGACCTTGCCACGCACTTGTAGATGATCCGCGAGCCACTGCTTGCGTGCTGCCAGCGGCATAGTCTCTGCCAGTAGTTGGGTGCCGATCACTTCTCCCTGAGCAAGACGGATGAGTACATCAGTCTCGTGACCTGATGCGATGATCGTATGCGCACCGCTACGTGCAGCGCGTTTTGCAGCGATGACCTTGGTCAGCATGCCGCCGCGTCCGATATCACTGCCAACTCCACCGGCCATTGTTTCTAGAGTGAGGTCACCAGCCTTAGCCTCGTCGATTAGTGTGGCTTTGGGATCCTTGCGGGGATCGGCTGTGAATAACCCGGGCTGGTCGGTGAGTATCACCAGCGTATCGGCCTCGATCAGATTGGTTACCAGGGCAGCCAGCGTGTCATTATCCCCAAAACGGATCTCATCAGTCGCCACAGTATCATTCTCATTGATGACGGGAATGACTTTTAGGCTGAGTAGCGTTGTCAGGGTTGAACGTGCGTTGAGATAGCGTTTGCGGTCAGAGAGGTCCTCGTGAGTGAGGAGTACCTGTGCAGCTTGTAGATCATGTTCGCGGAAGCAGGATTCATAGGCCTGTACTAATCCCATCTGCCCGACAGCGGCAGCAGCCTGTAACTCGTGCAGTGCGTGAGGGCGTTTTTTCCAGTTTAGGCGTTGCATGCCTTCGGCGATGGCACCTGATGAGACCAGCACAACCTCCTTGCCCATCTGTTTAAGTCGAGCAATCTGTGCAGCCCAGAGTGACAGAGCAGCATGGTCTAGTCCTTGTCCCTGATTTGTGACGAGGCTGCTGCCGACTTTAATAACAATTCGGCGGGAATGTTTTAAAACTGACTGCATGGCAATTTTTAAATTAATCCAGTTGACTACTCGTACTCTGAAAGAGTTAAGAATCAATCGCTTGATATTGCTCCATCAGACTCTTCAGACTTCTGGAATTCCTGCTCTAGGCTCTCCATGATGGCGTAGGTTAACTCTTTACAGCCCTCGTTGGTAAGGGCTGAAATGAAAAATGTTTTCCCCTTCCAGCCCAAGCTCCGGATGAATTTTTTGCAAATTTTTTCACGATCACCCTCGGGCAGCATGTCGGTCTTGTTGAGTACAAGCCAGCGCGGCTTCTGGTAGAGAGATTCATCGTATTTCATGAGCTCTTTTACGATGGCCTTTGCATCCCGTACGGGGTTAATGCTCTCATCGACTGGTGCAATATCCACTAAATGCAGCAATAATCGTGTGCGGGCAAGGTGCTTGAGGAAACGGTGTCCGAGTCCCGCCCCCTCCGCAGCACCTTCTATCAGGCCGGGAATGTCTGCCATAACAAAGCTGCGATTCTGATCTACCCGTACCATCCCCAGATTGGGGTGCAGTGTAGTGAAGGGGTAATCTGCGACTTTTGGACGGGCGGCTGAGACGGCACGGATCAGTGTGGACTTGCCGGCATTTGGCAGTCCTAGGAGCCCCACATCCGCCAGCACCTTGAGTTCCAGTTTGAGGTCGAACTCCTGCCCAGGTTCACCAAAGGTGAACTGACGTGGTGCGCGGTTGGTACTAGATTTAAAGTGTAAATTCCCGATTCCACCAGCACCGCCCTTGGCAAGCATGGTTTTCTGTTGATGATGATTGAGATCGGCGATGACCTCGCCAGTCGCAATGTTAGTGATGACAGTACCGACAGGCATGCGCAAAAGAATGTCATCAGCACCCTTGCCATACCGATCTGAACCGTGACCGTTCTCACCTTTTTTAGCGCGATGCATCCGTGCAAAGCGGTAATCCACTAAGGTATTGATATTGCGGTCGGCAACGGCAAGAATGCTGCCACCATGTCCACCATCGCCACCATCTGGACCGCCCCTCGGGATGAATTTCTCCCGACGGAAACTGGCTGAGCCATCGCCACCTTTACCAGCAAGTACTTGGATTACTGCTTCGTCTATGAATTTCATGAGAGGACTTCTTTAAATTCAGACGCCACAAACAAAAAAGCCCCATCGCGCTGGACAGGGCTTTTCGTGGTGGGCCGATTAATGCTAGGCCGGTACAATACTGACCGTTTTGCGCTGTGCTGGGCCTTTCACATAGAAATTTACTTTGCCGGTGATCTTGGCAAAGAGGGTGTGATCTTTGCCCATACCTACATTGTCGCCTGGGTGAATCTGAGTGCCCCGTTGACGGATAATGATGCTACCTGCAGGGATCAATTCACCACCGTAACTTTTAACACCCAGTCGTTTAGAGTGTGAATCACGACCATTTCTGGAGCTTCCGCCTGCTTTTTTATGTGCCATGGTGAGCGCTCCTTATGCCGAGATGCCAGTGATCTGGATCTCAGTGTAATTCTGCCGATGTCCCTGATGCTTCTGGTAGTGTTTACGACGACGCATTTTGAAAATCCGTATCTTGTCGTGGCGACCCTGTGAGAGTACAGTCGCCTGGACTGTGGCGCCGAGTACAAGGGGCTTGCCCATTGAGACTTTCTCACCGTCAGCGACCATCAAGACCTGATCAATCACCAGCTCGCTGCCGATATCAACCAGAATCTGTTCTATTTTAAGCTTTTCCCCGGCCTCAACGCGGTATTGTTTTCCGCCGGTTTTTATGACCGCATACATGTCTGACTCCATATGTTACTTTTACTGAAGCGCGGATTATACATAGCCAGACTCATCAGGTCAAAGGCTTGTTGCGAATGGAGTTTATGCGGAATATATCGATTTGGCTGTGCTGCGGCGCTTGACACGCCGGTGAGGACGTTCCTAACATGGGGGTTTTTCCACAGGTATCTCCGTGTCGATTGAAAATATCAGAAGTCTAATCGCCCAAGACATGGGCGCTGTGGATGAAGTGATTCGCGAAAAGCTCCATTCGCATGTAGCACTCATTCGTCAAGTAAGCGAATACATCATCAATAGCGGCGGAAAACGGCTACGCCCTTCATTGGTGATTCTGTCTGCAGGCACTTTTGACTACTCTGGTAGGCGTCACCACGATCTCGCGGCGGTTGTTGAATTTATTCACACTGCGACCCTGTTGCATGATGATGTGGTTGATGCATCTGAATTGAGGAGGAGTAAGGCAACTGCTAATGCCCTATTCGGGAATGCGGCCAGCGTGCTGGTGGGCGACTTTCTTTACTCACGTGCATTTCAGATGATGGTTGAGGTCGATAATATGCGGGTTATGCAGGTGCTTGCTGACGCAACCAACACGATAGCCGAGGGTGAAGTTCTGCAGTTGCTCAATTGCCGGGACCCTGATGTTGATGAGGAAAACTATCTACGTGTGATTCGTTATAAAACCGCCAAGCTGTTTGAGGCTGCTACCCGCTTGGGAGCAATTCTAGGTGGCGCTTCTCCAGCAGAGGAAGAGGCGATGGCTGCATATGGGATGCATCTGGGTACGGCCTTTCAATTGACAGATGATATATTGGATTATTCTGGTGATTATCAAGATACCGGCAAGAATCTAGGAGATGATTTAGCCGAAGGTAAGCCCACGTTGCCATTAATTTATGCGATAAAGACAGGATCAAGTGAGCAGGCAGCAATCATCCGAAGAGCCATTGAGAAGGGTGGAGAGGGCGGTTTTCAGCCAGTGCTAGAGGTCATTCAACAGACCGGTGCGCTAGATTACGCAAGGAAGAGGGCACAAGATGAGTCCGATATTGCATCGGCGACAATTGCGTCTCTTCCAAATTCCGAATACAAAGAGTGTTTGTTACAATTAGCTGTTTTCGCGGTCACACGAAATTATTAGACCGACCCAAAACATTTGAGAGTATTTTAAATCCGAGTCAGCTTGAGCGAGAGCAGGCAATTTGCAAAATCAGTAACCTCTGGTTCACTGTAGCATCAGTTATCTTTTTCGGAGTTTAGCTCAGCCTGGTACTCGGCAAAGCCAAAAAAAGAGATCTCTAAGCCTACTACAGAGCAGTGGTATCTTAGTAACGTTTATCTAGATTCTGTGGGGTTGCTAAATTTTGTTGATGGGGATCGATTCCTCTCACCCCGATCACTTATTGCATTAATGGAGCCAATTCATTGGGTAGACTAATATTCTTCGTCCTCATTGGCGTGTTGATCTTCTGGGGAATAAGACGTCACCTGCGTGGTGTGAAGAAGCGTGATGAAGAGTCATCCGAGGGAGAGGAAGATATGGTCTGCTGCCTCCATTGCAGTACACATCTGCCTAAAAGTGAGAGTGTCAGCTCTGAAGGGAAATTCTTCTGTAGCGATGAGCATCGACGCCTGCACTTAGAATCCTAGCTGCATTCATTTCTGGCCCGATTGTGAGCCAGATCAGCTTCATATAGATTCTGAAACTCTACGCAAAAAACTGTCTATTAAAAACTTCTGTTTGATAGCCCTATCGCTACTTCCTGGTTTCTCAGAAACTCAAGCAAGAAGTCAGTTACAGAGATTCCTCATATATTTTATGGTGTTGACTTGTTATCTCTAGTTGCTGATAGAGGCGAGGTCAATCTCCATAAACTTTTTTTGCACGCTTGGTAAATGTTCCGACGAAGTGGTTAACGATGCTGAGGAATAACGGGCCGACCAGTCTATCTAGCAACATGTTTGAAAATGTGTAGTGCAGAAAAAATTCTATTTTGCTGGTTTTATCTGTAAGGGG
>JBAWVG010000038.1:0-13471 GCA_037147395.1 Nitrosomonadaceae bacterium
GGCAGTAAGTCCACCTTTACGCTCGGCCAGTTTGGAGGGCATGCCGGACGGGCATTAATGGCCGGGGATGTGCTGCATATCACGGAGTCTCACAACCACACCCGGACCATTCTCCCGAAGCCACTGATCCCGGTCTATACCACGAGCTGGGTGATCGGGGTTCTGTATGGCCCTCATGGCGCGCCCGATTTTTTTACTGAATCGGATATTCAGAATTTTTTTGAAGCAACCTGGAAGGTTCACCACAACTCTAGCCGTACCGGGGTCCGGCTATTGGGTCCAAGGCCGGACTGGGCTCGGACCGATGGGGGTGAGGCCGGTCTTCATCCATCTAACATTCACGATAATGCCTACTCCATCGGTGCGGTCGATTTCACCGGCGATATGCCGGTGATACTGGGTCCAGACGGGCCGAGCCTGGGTGGGTTTGTTTGTCCGGTCAGTGTCTCTGCTGCAGAGCTGTGGAAGATCGGTCAACTTAAGCCGGGGGATAGTGTGAGATTCCATCCGATGACAGCGGATCAGGCGCTGTCCTTGGAACAGTTGCAAGATATGACCATCCATCATCTTCGACTCCCCAGCATTGTTCCAGAACAGCCCAATGAGGCGGGACTGGGGAGCCCGATACTGCACTCCATTCCAGAGAGCCCGCATCAGTTTCAGGTTCTGTATCGACAATCGGGGGATAAAAATCTGCTGATCGAGTACGGGCCCCCAGTGCTTGATTTAAATCTACGATTTCGAGTCCACGCTCTGATGGAATGGTTGCAGCGGGCCATCGATGCAGGGCGCCTCACAGGGGTCTTGGACCTGACCCCGGGGATCCGATCTTTGCAAGTTCATTTTGATTCTCGTGTTCTGTCGAGAGATCGATTGATGTCTCTTCTTGTGGCGGCGGAAGAAGATCTTCCCAAGTCGGAAGAGGTCGAGGTGAGGAGTCGTGTCGTGCACTTGCCGTTATCGTGGGACGATGCATCGACTCGGATCGCGATCGATAAGTACACTCAGTCGGTACGTAAGGATGCTCCCTGGTGCCCGAGCAATATCGAGTTTATACGCCGCATCAATGGACTGGAAAGTATCGATGATGTCAGGAGAATCTTGTTCGAGGCGAGTTATCTCGTGATGGGGTTGGGTGATGTGTATCTCGGCGCGCCAGTCGCCACCCCCCTAGATCCACGCCACCGTCTGGTCACGACCAAGTACAACCCGGCACGAACCTGGACTCCAGAGAATGCGGTCGGGATTGGTGGGGCCTATTTATGTGTGTACGGGATGGAGGGCCCTGGTGGGTATCAGTTCGTGGGTCGTACGGTGCAGATGTGGAACCGATACCGACAGACGGCAGACTTTAAAGAGGGTAACCCCTGGTTACTGCGGTTCTTTGACCAGATCCGTTTCTATCCAGTGAGTGAGAGAGAGTTGACTGAGTTACGCAAAGATTTCATCACAGGACGGTTTAAGTTGAAGGTGGAAGAGGCCACCTTCAGCCTCAATCAGTACAACGGTTTTTTACGACAGAATGCAGACTCAATCAGCGCCTTCAAGGGTCGCCAGCAGGCCGCCTTCGAGGAGGAGCGCGATCGGTGGGGGTCTGATGGCCAATCGGAATACCTGAGTGAGGAGATAATTGATGCTGCGGACGCGGGGAGTGAGCTAGATTTGCCAAGAGGGGGCTATGCCATCAGTGCGCACGTGACAGGCACGGTCTGGAAGGTATTGGTTAAGGAGGGTCAGGATGTCACGAGAGGGGCGCCTCTCATGATCATCGAATCCATGAAGATGGAGATTACGTTGGATGCGCCGGTCAGCGGGAAAGTGAGCCAGATACGGTGCCGCGAGAATGAGTATGTCTCCTCTGGTCAGATGGTGATCGTGATCGAGATGACTTAGTTCGACCTCGGCTATCTCAGAAGGGTTCCAAACTGTGGGTCGGTCACAACCTTCTTGATCAGGTCTTGAACGGCGGGGGTCAGTGCGCGGGCGGTACGGTCGCAGGCGACATGGCGGTCGAGGCTGCTCTCAAACTCGTACCTGTTCGCGACCTTTATGGACTTTCCATTGCCGGAGTTAAGCGATAAAGAGAGGTCCCACCACCCATTCGCAAGTAGTCCACCATGTCCAGATGAGAAGTTAATCTCTGTCAGGCTTCCTACAAAAGACACCCCGCTATCTGAGTAGATATTGGCGGTTTTTAGCTCGTCATTGAATGCCTTTTGGACATACTGAGCGATGCTCATCCCATCGGGCCCTAGGATCTTCCCGGTGACTAACCGACAGCTTCCGCTGTAGTGAACGGGTGTTAGCATGGCCGTGACACGGGCCTGGCTTCCGGCATATTTTTTTAGGGCCTGTTGATTGTCAACCAGGGTCGAGTACCGTCCCGGGGTGATGGTGATGCAACCGGCCAGTAAGACAATGCCAGTGAGTGCAATGATTCGTCTCATGAAGAGTCCGTTGTGTACGGTGAACAGGGCGTTGTGGGGTGGATTATTCACAGGATAATCAGAGTCGGCACGAATAATATGTTTTCCAGATTGAGGGGGTGATCTAGACCCTTGCCCCACCTGTTGATGGCCCGTAGACTATCCAAATTCACCCTGATATACAAGGTCTTTCCTGCATTCTGATAGGTCTGGATCTTTCAAATTTAATACCGTTACGGGATTTAGATACGCTGCCCGGTATGGGTTTGTTATGCATTAGTGATAATTAGTTCTATGGTTAATGGAGTGCCCGCCCAAAGGAGTTCATCATGTCGCCACAAGAGGATCTGTTTCCGCATCAAGATATATTGGCGAAGCTACACGAGAGTCTGCCTCTGTCGGATAAGCTGCGGTTCTTGCATCAGATCATCCGCGAGGATTTCCCCTTTATCGATCGTTTGTCGATCGCTCTATTTGATGAAAAGACCAGCATGCTCAAGACTTACACCCACAGCACCGAGGGTGCTAGCCCACTTGCCGCGTACGAGGTGCCACTCGGAGATGCCTCATCACTGAGAGAGATCATGCGCCGCCGCCGGCCACGCGTGGTGCAGGATCTGTCCATCTTCGCGCAGGGTCTTCAAGAACATACCAAGCGTGTGTCAGATACAGGGTATCAGGCCAGCTATACGATGCCCCTCTACCAGAGCGATACCTTTATCGGGTTCCTCTTCTTCAACTCCTTTAAACAGAATGCCTTTCTACCAGAATCATTGCGCCAGATTGATATCTTCGGGCATCTCATCGCTCTGGTGGTCATTAATGAATTGACTGCGATCCGTACCCTCTTGGCTGCTGTTCAGGCGGCACGCAGCATGACCCACTACCGTGATATAGAGACCGGATCACATATCGACCGGACCGCTTACTATGCCCGCCTCATCGCTCGTGAACTGGCCCCAAGTTATCACCTCAATGACGAACAGATCGAGCATATCTTCTTATTCTCACCACTTCACGACATCGGCAAGATCGGTATTCCAGACAGTGTTCTTCGAAAGCCGGGGAGGCTTGATGAGGAAGAGTTCAAGGTGATGAAGACTCACCCTCAAAAGGGACGAGAGATCATTGATTCCATCCTTGAAGGGTTTAGTCTAGGGACATTCGGCCATGTCGCTATCATGCGTAATATCGCCGAGTATCATCATGAGGCAATCGATGGAAGTGGTTATCCAAAAGGTTTAAAGGGGGACGAGATCCCGATTGAGGCACGTATCAGCGCTGTTGCAGACATATTCGACGCACTGACCTCGAGACGCACTTACAAAGTGGCATGGAGTAATGACGAGGCATTCGATATGCTTCGCCGTCTGGCCGATACCAAGTTGGACCGTGATTGTGTTGATGCCATGCTGAAGAATATCGATAAGGTTCAGGAGATTCAGCAACGATTCCGTGATGAGGAGTTGGTTTAAGCTTTAATCGAGTGTCTGACCCCCCTGTTCCGACCCAAGACAGGCAGTAATCTCCCGTCCATGTAACAGCTCACGACCGATCATCTCTCGGATTGAGGTTGAGGGCTGCATCTAATCTGCTACCAGTGGTAACATCCGCAATGTTTTGTCTCCCTAAAGAGTATTGAGGGGGAACTTTATGGGCTTACAGGAGCCTCAGTGATACTGAGGGTTCAATCACTTTGAAAGCGCTGGTCACAGGGGCAAATGGTTTTCTTGGGTCGGCGGTCACGCGGTGCTTGCTGGCGGCCGGCCATGAGGTACGTTGCCTGGTCAGGCCGGGGAGCAACCGACTTAATCTTGATAATCTCGAGATTGAATTTTCCGAGGGTGATTTGCGTGATACCGCATCCTTGCGTCGTGCGGTTGCAGGTTGTGACAGTTTATTTCATGCCGCAGCAGATTATCGTTTTTGGATACCAGATCCAGAGACCATGTATGACATCAATGTCAGGGGAACTCGGGCCTTGATACTGGCTGCTGCAGAGGCCGGCATCAATAGGATGGTATACACCAGCAGTGTTGCAACACTCGGACTCAATGCGGATGGAACGCCTTCCGATGAAGAAACTCCCTCCAGCCTTGCCAACATGACCGGACACTATAAGCGGTCCAAGTATCTAGCAGAAGAATCCGTTCAACAGTTGACCGATGAGCTTAAATTGCCGCTGGTGATTGTTAACCCCAGCACTCCTATCGGGCCGCGTGATATCAAGCCCACCCCGACCGGACGCATGGTCCTGGATACCTTGTGTGGGAGGATGCCTGCCTATATGAATACCGGTCTGAATGTTGCTCATGTTGATGATATTGCACAGGGACATCTCTCTGCATATACCCTTGGCAAGGCGGGAGAGCGGTATATCTTGGGTGGTGAGAATATGACCCTTCTGCAAATACTGCGGGTTATCGATGAGATCCGCGGGGTTCAGGTAAAAAGGCTGAACCTTCCGGCAAATCTTGTCTTGCCCATGGCCTGGGTGATGGAGAAGGCGGCAACCTTTGCGGGTAATGAGCCGCGTGCGACGGTCGATAGTGTACGGATGGCGAAGAAGATGATGTTCTTCTCCAGTGAAAAAGCTAAGCGAGAATTGGGCTACCAGTACCGGCCGGCAGCGGAGGCGCTGATGGACGCAGTATCCTGGTTTGAAGAGAATGGTTACTGCAGAGGTGTTTCAAGTCAATTACTGAAACAGGCCTAGTTTCCCCCTGCGGTATTCAGGTTAGCGCAGTTTTAAATAATCCTCATCAGTGATCTTGGTCCATACCCGAGCCTTGGCGAGGAACGCCTTCTGGCTTTCGATCACTTCTCTTGCTTCGGGTGACTTGGCAGAAAACTCGGTGAGTAGCTCATCATTGGCCTTTCTGAAAGCATCCAGCACATCCTTTGGGAAGGTGCGGACCTTGACCTTGCCCTCTTTTTGCATCTTCTCCCAGGCAAGGGTATTCCGGTAAAAGGATTCTGACAGCATATCGAAAGAGGTCTCTTTGGCCGCGACCGCGATGATGGTCTTAAGGTCATCCGGGAGCGCATCAAATTTTTTCTTGTTGATGAAGACATGAAGCTCTGCCCCGGGCTCATGCCAGCCGGTGTAGTAGTAAGGTGCGATCTGGTGGAATCCCATCTTCTCGTCATTGGCCGGGCCGATCCATTCCACTGCATCGATTGTGCCGCGTTCTAGAGCGGTGTAGAGCTCACCGGGAGGAATGCTGGTGGGCTTCATTCCGACCTTCTCAACCACCTCCCCGGCATGACCGGGGATACGCATCTTCAGTCCATTCAGATCCTTCAGAGAGTTGATCTCCTTCCTGAACCATCCCCCCATCTGGATGTGGGTGTTCCCACCGGGGAAAGCGACAATGTTGTGCTTAGCGTAGATCTTGTTCAGCATCTCCAGTCCGCCGCCGTAGTAGTACCAGGCATTCATCTCGGTCGGGGTCATTCCGAATGGGGTGGCAGTAAAGAAAGTGGCTGCCGGGTCTTTCCCCTTGTAATAATAGGAGGAGGTATGACCCATCTCATAAGAGCCAGTCCGTACCATGTCAAAAATACCGAGAGGCGCTTTATGCTTTCCGGGTGCATCGATAGAGATGGTCATTCGACCGGCCGACATCTTCCCGACATTATCGGCAAACCGCTGTGCTGCATTGTGTAGCATCGGCGTGCCCTCGGGCCATGACATCGCGAGCCTCCATTTATAGGGGGTCTGCGCAGAGGCATCTTGTGGTGCCATCGGTAAAGCGAGGACGATGGCAGCGATTAAGCCGGGTAAAAGTTTCATTGAATTCTCCGTGAGTTCGGTTTTGCCTTGGAACTAGCCCGATCCACTGCAGTCAGGTATTCATCCAAAGGGTGAAATCATGCCGGGAAAGGCGGCTAACAGGGTCAGCACCAGTAGCTGTAGAAAGATAAATGGGATCACTCCCCGATAAATATCTGCAGTCTTGACCTCGGCGGGTGCGACCCCACGTAGATAGAATAGCGCAAAGCCGAATGGTGGCGTGAGAAAAGAAGTCTGTAAGTTAATCGCGATCAGGATCCCAAACCATAATGGGTCGATACCGAGCGTGACCAGTATCGGCGCGATCATGGGGACAAAGATATAAGCGATCTCGACAAAGTCGATAAAGAACCCCAGCAGGAATATCGCCAGCATAGACAGCACAATGAACCCCCACTTTCCCCCGGGGAGATGTTGCATCAACTGCTCCACCGCCGCATCCCCTCCTGTATAAGTAAATACCATCGAGAAGAAAGTGGCCCCCGCAAGGATGGTGAATACCATGGCACTGATCTTGGTCGTCTCCATCGCAACTTGGTGAAGCATGCGAAATCTAAAATTTCCGCCGGCCAACGCCAGGAACACCGCCCCCACCGCCCCCATTGCAGCTGACTCGGTCGGTGTTGCAATGCCTGCGAATACCGTCCCCAGCACAATTAATACCAGCGTGAGCGCGGGAACGATTGCCTTGAATGCGCTCCAGTACTGGACTGAGAGTGGGGCATCATTACTGGGCATGGCCGGTGCGACATCCTTCTTTATGGATGCGAGTACCAACACGTAGATAATATAGAACGCGACCAGTAATAGCCCGGGGATGAGTGCTGCCCGGTACAGATCTCCTACTGGTTGTTGTAGAACATCCCCCAGGATGATGAGGATGATGGATGGAGGGATGATCTGACCGAGCGTACCGGATGCGCAGATTACGCCGCTGGCGAGTCTCTTGTCGTAATTGTATTTCAGCATGACCGGCAGGGCGATCAGGCCCATCGTCACGACCGATGCGCCAACTACACCGGTGGAGGCTGCCAGTACCATCCCGACCAGCACGGTCGAGGCAGCCAGGCCGCCTCGCACACGGCCGAATAGCGAGCCCATGGATTCCAGCATTTTTTCAGCGATCCCTGATCTCTCGAGTATCAGTCCCATAAAAATAAATAAGGGGACTGCCATCAGAGTGACATTAGTCATGATCGAGTGCATACGCTCAGCAACGAGCTGAAAGAGTTGTAGTCCCTCTGAATAGAGTCCGAAAATGAGGGCCACACCTCCGAAGGTAAATGCCACTGGAAACCCTAGTGACAGCAGCACCAGGCAAGAGAGGAACATGGCCAGTCCGATCATGATCCTTCTTGCCTGGTGTTATTTTCAGGTTCGTTCCCGCACAGTAGCCGCGCATTGCGTGAGATTACTGAGAAGGACTGTAGCAGAACCAGCGAGTATCCGATCGGTAGTAGCGCCTTGAAGGCGAATCGATAGGGTAGCCCCCCCGGATCAACCGACACCTCCTGGATCTGATAGGAGTAACTCACAAAATCGTAAGAACTGTAGAGGATCAGGCTGCACATGGGGATGACAAATAGGATTGTGCCGAGGATGTCCACCACCGCTTTTGTGCGGGGGCTCATACGGCCATAAAGTACATCCACACGTACATTGGCATCCTCACGCATGGTGTAGGACGCCCCTAGTAGAAACATCGCAGCAAAGAGATGCCACTCCATCTCCTGCATGGCGATGGAGCCAGACGCAAAGGCGTACCGTGCAACAACATCTATGAATACCACGAGGATCATGGCCACACATAACCAACCGGACAGCCATCCGGATAGGCCGGACAGTCGGTTGATGCCGTGTTCAAATTTACGCAGGAGACTCATCTAAGAGGGGGTGTCAGACGGGTGATGATGATCAATCGGGGATGGGTAGGACTTCGCACCCTGAAGGCCTGTCAGAGATCGTACGGGGCTGATTGAGTTGACCTCTTAGCCGCCGGCAACGGTCATCCGGTCTATCAATAGGGACCCACACTGCTTGGATCCTTGTACCAAGGTATCGTTACCCAGCGCACAGATGCCGGGCAGCATATCCTTCAGGTTGCCTGCAATGGTAATCTCCTCGACCGGATGTTGGATCTCTCCGCCCTCAACCCAGTAGCCCGCAGCACCCCTAGAATAATCTCCTGTGACAGAGTTCACCCCCTGCCCGAGCAGTTCAGTCACCAGCAGCCCCTTACCCATCCTCTTGAGGAGTTCTGAGAAGGGAACCGGAGCCCCGTTATCGAAGATCAGATTATGGCTGCCGCCTGCATTTCCAGTGGTACGCAGCCCGAGCTTACGGGCAGAGTAACTGCCGAGGAAGTAACCCTGAACTACGCCATTCTCGACCACCTTCCGATCGACCGTGGTAACGCCCTCATCGTCGAATGCGCTGCTGGCAAGGCCTTTTTTGAGATGGGGCTTCTCTTGGATCTGGATATCTGGTGAAAATACCTGCTTACCGACACTGTCCAGAAGGAATGACGATTTCCGGTAGAGGCTCCCCCCACTGATGGCCCCGACAAAGTGTCCTATTAGGCTGGAGGCGATGGGCGCTTCAAACAGAACCGGGACTTCGCAGGTGGCGATTTTTTTTGCGCCCAGCCGAGCGACGCTCCGTGATCCGGCCTTCTTGCCCACACTCTCTGCCGGATCCAAATCATTTGCGTTACGGGCTACGCTGTACCAGTAATCCCGCTGCATGCTGTCGTCGCGACCCGCGATGACAGCACAGCTGATGCTATGACGGGAGGTCGGATAACCGCCCATGAATCCAAGGCTGTTGGCGTAAACAAACTGCGACTCACTCAGAGAGACGCTGCCCCCTTCAGAGTTGGTGATACGCTTATCGACTGCAAATGCGGCCGACTCACAGGCCTGTGCGAGCTGTATCGCGTGCTCCACCGGTAAGTCCCATGGGAAGTACAATTCCAAATCGGGGAATTTATTTGCGAGCAGACTCGCATCGGCCAAGCCCGCGCAGTCATCTGCGGCAGTGTATCTGGCGATGGAGAGTGCCGCCGACACGGTATCCCGTACCGCCTGAGGGGAGAAGTCTGAGGTGCTGGCATTGCCGCGTTTCTGGCCGATATAAACGGTCACCGCCAATCCCTTGTCTCGGTTGTACTCAATCGTCTCGACTTCGCCCCGCCGTACCGTGACATTTTGACCAAAACCGTCCGACACCTCGGACTCGCAGGCGGTTGCACCGCCCTCTTTGGCGTAATTTAGAATATCTCGTGCGATTTGCTGGAGTGTTGAGTAGGGATAGGAGAATCGTACGGATGATGTGGCGATATCATTCATGGGTTAGGCCTTACAGAAATTGCGTCATACCAAAAAACTATTGACCTCATCTCCCGAGTCTCTGAAACGAACGGGAGAGGAAGGTTAACCAGTTCTCAATGGGGTTATGAGTGAAATGGCGCTATGATAGCAGCTTCTTAACACTGCATTAAACAGGCCTCCGTGCAAAATGACTTGAAAGACAACCCCGATCAAGATGCCTTGCCCAGCAAGACTCGGCGTAAGCAGGAGATGCATGCTCTGCAGGATATCGGCGAGAAACTGGTAGAACTCAATTCTAAGCGATTGGCCGAGCTTAATTTGCCAGAGTCACTGATGGATGCCGTCACCGAAGCTAAGAGACTGCACAAGCATGAGGCCCGGCGGCGGCAGATGCAATTTATTGGTAGGTTGATGAGAGAAGTAGACTCGGCCCCAATTCAGGAAAAGTTTGCCGCATGGAGTAGCGTAAGCTTGCAACATACGGCATGGTTTCATCTGATGGAGCGATGGCGTGACCGTCTGATGGCGAGTGAGCAGGCACTTACCGAGCTTGGAGAGGATTATCCTGAGTCTGATCTGCAGCGCCTGCGAACACTCGTGCGCAACGCCCACAAAGAGAAGCTCGCTAACAAGCCCCCCAAAAGCTTTCGCGCGATATTTCAGGAGTTGCAGGTGATTATTCCGGAGACTCCTAACAAGGTCGACTCTACGGCTGAGTGAACTGGGTCGTGATAGACCCTAACCAAATCAAAATTCACGATTATCTATGACCGCTACTCAGAACACTCCGCTGCCCACTATCGAGATTGAAAGGGGGAGCAACCCGACCCACACCATTCTATGGATGCATGGACTCGGTGCGGATGGGAATGACTTTGTGCCGATCATAGACGAGCTTGCCCTCCCGTCAGATATCAGTGTGCGCTTTGTGTTTCCCCATGCGCCTATGCGGGCGGTCACCATCAATAAAGGTTTTGTGATGAGGGCATGGTATGACGTGCTCGAACTGAGCTTTAACCGAGCTGAGGATGAGGAAGGCTTACGCGATTCTCAGCGAGCAATTGAGTTCTTGCTTGAGCGGGAGAGGCGGCGTGGGGTCATGCCGGGACGGATCGTTCTGGCGGGCTTTTCCCAAGGGGGTGCCATGGCCTTGCAAACGGGTTTGCGCTACCCAGAAAAGCTTGCTGGCATTATGGCTCTGTCGTGCTACCTCCCAATGCGACAGTCCCTCGCAACAGAATCTCATTGTGCCAACTTTAGTACGGCGATCTTTATGGCGCACGGCAACCTCGATTCAGTTGTCCCGATGTCGTTAGCGACTGCATCGAGGAAGATGTTGCTTGAATCGGGTTATGCAGTTGAGTGGCACGATTATCCGATGGCACACTCTGTCTGTGCGGATGAGATGGCCGATATCAGCTCATGGCTACAGAGGGTTCTGGTATAGCTCTAATACCATTCTCGGGGGGGCGTTATCTTAAAAGAAATGGGTGTCAAGTTACTCTCGAGGGGCGGTCTTCACGAATTCTCTACAACCGCGCGACACTTTCCTCACGATGAATATGTTAGTTTGGATAGCATGGCACGATCTCTCGGAGGGTAGGGATGGTCAATATCATTCGCTATACTGAGTTAGTAAGCGGTATCGATCACCTGCTTAGAGTTTCGTTTCAGACTTGATTCACCCCGGCTTGCAGCCCTGTTAACGGCTGATTTGTAATGTTTAGCACCAGGAGAGGAGAGCTCGCGATGCATCGAATTGCCCATGTCGAAGATGACTCAGATATCAGAGATACTGTAAGCCGCATCTTGACTGTTGCTGGATATACGGTCGACAGTTATGAAACGCATAGTGATTTTATAAAGTCACTTGATGATGCCAACCTTCCCGATCTGGCCATCCTCGACGTGATGGTGGAGTCAATGGACGCGGGCTTGGATACCTATGAAGAGATGCGAAAACGCTTTCCGGGGATTCGTATAATATTTCTGACCTCTTTGGGAGAGATGATTCTCCCCTACTTTAGTGGAGAGTCTCACGACTGGGTCTGTATCGTTGAAAAGCCGGTCGAGCCTGAGAGTTTATTAGCAATTATTCGTAGCAGACTAGACTCCACCAAAGCTGAGACCAGTCCAGCCTAGAGAGTCTGATTATGGCGGATGCTGATTTTTCCTGGGAGGCTCCCCAGAACCGCTTCCCCGCACCGGGTACTGGAGAGGGCAGCCAGAAGCTGAGTGATGAGGTCTTGGTTGGGAATGCCCGTTGGTTTATCGTTTTCCGTTGGGTGACCATTGGTGCGCTCCTTCTCTTCCAGCTGCTGGCAATCATTTTTTCGGACATACTGACCCAGATTGGCATTACTCATCAGCAAGGATGGCCGATTGTCGTCATCATCGTATTGTTTGCGGCCAATGTTACTTATATCTATGCATTAGATTCACGCCGATCGACCAAATATAACTCTCCTTCAATAAATATCTGGTGCCAGATCATTGTTGATCTGCTGTGCCTCTCCATTGTCGTGCACTATGTTGGCAGCATAGCGACCCCCGCTCCATTTTTCTATGTGTTGCATATCGCCTTATCATGTATCTTCTTCTCGACTAGAGAGAGTTTGATCGTCACGCTCTTGGTCTGTGCCATGTATACGATCATTCTCCTGATCGAGAACTCTATGTTCTATCAATTATTCCTTGAGGTACCGGCAGACCCGCATGCAGTACCGGGAGAGATGTTGGAGAGCAAGGCCCTTCTGTGGATGTTCACACTGAATACGCTTTTTATTGTTGTCTGGTATGTCGTTTCACGACTGACGATTGTCGTGAGAACTCATGAGCGTGATCTCGTGGGCGCTTACGAACGGATCACCGTGGGGCAAGTAGAAAAGGACCAGTATGCTGTTCTGATGACTCATCAGCTTAAGGCTCCACTCGATGCCATTCGAAGCAAGATCAATCTGATAAAGGGGGGCTATTGCGGGGAGACCTCCCTCGAGATAAAGGACGTTCTCTCAAAGATTGATAGCCGCGCTTCAGGCATGGCGAGTTTGATTATGGACGTTCTTAGGCTCGAACGTCTAAAAGCGGCTGCTCGCAGTACCAATACCCGTGAGAATGTCAGTATTGAATCGGTGGTTTGTAAGTGTATTGATAAGCTGACGACACTTGCTGAATCGCGGAAGATCAAGATGAGTCTGTCGATGCAAGACTTTCTTGCTGAGGGGATCCCTGATCAGTTTGAGATACTCTTCGAGAACATCATCTTGAACGCAATTGTCTACTCTCATGAAGGGGCGTCAGTGGAGATCGCTTCGGCTATCGATACACAGAATTCTTCGGCGACCGTGATGATTGTCGATCATGGGATTGGGATTGCAGATAAAGATCTGCCGCATATTTTTGATGAGTATTTCTACACTCCCAAGGCGGTAATTCACAATAGGGCGTCAAGCGGAATAGGCTTGTCGATCGTTAAGACTGTGGCGGAAAATAATAAGCTCCACATAAAGGTCTCAAGCGAGCCAGGTGTAGGTACGACATTTTTTATTACGTTCTATGGGGTGAACCTGCAGATACTGAGCGCGGAGCCTGATCAAGAGGCCTCTGAAGTGGGGGCCAAACCCTAAAGTATTCTGGCGGCCCCTAAACTTCTCGAATCCTTGGATCTGCGTGATAGATTGAGGCTCCACCATCCCCCTCCGCCGTATCGATACGGCCTTAGTAGGGCCATCCCATATTGTGTCAGCGGTCTCAGTTACGTGCTGGCGGTCTGAGCTGTACTAGAGCCCCCCCTTTGACCGATAAAAGAATTTTTCGAACAGAATGCTTGATTCTGTCGCGATCGGTGAATCGTGCCTATAATTAATTCTATATAGTCTTTTGCTGACTATCTCCCATTTTTAGAACACAAATATCTTATA
>JBAWVG010000039.1:0-12715 GCA_037147395.1 Nitrosomonadaceae bacterium
TTTGACAGCGCAAAGAGGGTGCTAACAAATCCGCTCAAATGGACC
Organism: Nitrosomonadaceae bacterium; assembly: GCA_037147395.1. GTDB lineage: Bacteria > Pseudomonadota > Gammaproteobacteria > Burkholderiales > Nitrosomonadaceae > VFJL01. Next base: position 46 of record JBAWVG010000039.1, read on the forward strand.
TTACCTTCAAAGGTCTCGACCCTAATCTTCTCTGAGCGCAGGTAGGGCTCATTAAGTATCGCCTCCTTCACCTTAAGAGTAATAACTGTATCGTTAAGTGACTCTGACTCTGAGATTGCCCCCTCCCCTCCAGAGGTGGACACTCTATGTTGGGAAGTCTCATTGATGGATCGGCGAGTTGATTCACCAATTTTATCCATAGGAGAGATCCCCACACACCCGAATAATGAGAGCAGCAGAATGAAAAAATGGAGACTGACCAATCGGTAGCGTACTGTCATTTCTTCATTGATGAATAGGGGGCAAGTAACCGGTTTGGTCGAGTCTGTATCTTCTTTTTTGTTGCCATTTCCCCTGAGTAGGGGAAATTAAAAATAAAATCGTAATCAGAGATATATCTTGTCACCCTTAACGAGTTTTTAGCTAGCACTCTCAATATAGACAATAGCCACTCAAGTACTAGGTACTGGCAAATATAGACTGCGAAGATCGCTCAATTCACATCGTGACTCTTCAATCAATAAGTCTTGGTTGACATGCCATGTAAATTTCCGTTACCTAGATCATTATGTGAGAATATTAAGAAATGATAGCTAGGAAGGATGCTGGTCTCATGGATGTGGAACACATCTACAGTTTCGAGCCGATCTCAGATCAGAGTGCTGACACTCTAATCCTTGGCAGCATGCCGGGTCGTGCCTCGCTCGCAGCCGGTCAGTACTACGCTCACTCCCAGAATGTTTTCTGGAGAATCATCTCTGAATTACTTCATCTTGACCCTGTCATGTCTTATGAATCGAGAGTGCAGGCATTAAAATCATCGAGAATTGCACTTTGGGACGTACTCAGATCCTGTAAACGTGAAGGAAGCCTGGACTCGATGATCGAATCTGACATGCAGACTGCGAATAATTTCCACCAATTCTTTAACGATCACCCACAGATCACGCGAATATTCTTCAATGGGGCAAAAGCAGAAGATTGCTTCAATCGACATGTGCTTCACACGATTGATGCCGGGTCCTTGCGTTATACCCGCCTTCCTTCTACCAGTCCTGCAAATGCCTCTATCCCTTATTCACGAAAGCTTGAGTCATGGCAGATGATTGCATCACCATGTCAACCTCTCACTCTAATGACTGATTAGCAGTTACAGTCTCGTCTGTGAAGATCTCATACTCCCTAGCAATGTCATGACTATCTCCCTTACTCGCCAGTGGGCATTGTTCGGGGGGCCCGTTCTCGCACTGGCCGTTGCAATGGCTATGAACTCATTTGGATGGGAATCCAAGGCAAGCTGGACCGGAGCTGTCGCTATCCTGTGCGTAGTTTGGTGGGTCTTCGAGCCCATTCCCATTCCCGCGACCTCCATCATTCCTCTGGCAGTATTCCCGCTCGCCGGGGTTCTTCCGCAGGAGAAAATTGCCAGCGCCTACGGGAGCGATCTAATTCTTCTCCTGCTGGGTGGTTTCATCATCTCTACCGCCATGGAACGCTCCGGTGCGCACCGACGAATTGCCTTAGGCATGGTGAGTCTGGTAGGTGGGCACACCAGCCGTCGCATCGTATTAGGATTCATGTGCGCAAGTGCAGCACTAAGCATGTGGATATCAAATACGGCAACAGCGCTCATGATGTTGCCGATCGCACTGGCAGTGCTAGAACGAAGCCAAGATAAAAAATTAGCGGTACCACTCCTACTAGCGATCGCCTACGGGTGTAGCATCGGTGGCCTAGGAACGCCCATCGGCACCCCTCCAAATCTAGTATTCATGCAGCAGTATCAGATATTCACCGGTAACGCGATTGGATTTACACAGTGGATGAGCTGGGGATTGCCCACTGTTCTGCTAATGCTTCCGCTTGCGGGTTTGTGGCTGACTCGGAGCCTAAATTTCCATGGCGAGTTAGTTATTCCACCACCCGGCGCTTGGCGTCCAGAAGAGAGGCGAGTGCTCGTCATCTTTGGACTTACGATCCTCGCCTGGATGACACGTATTGAACCCTTCGGGGGATGGAGCACTTGGCTCAATCTAAAAAGCGCAAACGATGCTGCGGTCGCATTAATCGCCGTAGTCATCATGTTCCTGGTTCCCAACGGGCGTGGTGGAAGACTGCTAGATTGGGAGACTGCGGAGAAAATACCGTGGGGCATACTCATTCTTTTTGCAGCGGGTATCGCTATCGCGCATGCTTTTGTTGAGTCTGGTATCTCGAGCTTCATCGGCGGTCAGTTGACAGTTCTGGCAAAATTGCACCCGCTGATCATTATCGGAGTCATCGCTCTGGTAGTAACATTTCTTACCGAGACAACCAGCAATACCGCGACCACTGTCTTATTGATGCCGATTCTTGCAACGGCGGGCGTTGCAGCTGGAGTTGATCCTAGTCTGATGATGGTACCTGCTGCCATGAGCGCGAGTTTCGCATTCATGCTGCCGGTTGCAACTGCACCCAATGCAATTATCTTCAGCACTGGAAAGGTGCCTATTGCTGAAATGGCACGCGAGGGTCTGGCTCTCAATTTCATTGGCGCTGCAGTCATTACCGTGGTCTGTTATTTCATAGTTGCATAGCAAGTGTCTGCACCCCCTGATATTGATGCCCGTACTCGCCTGTGGCAAGATTCAGGAAAATTTTATAGCACTGCATAAACCAAACAAATAAAAGGAGTAGGTGCCAGCTCATGAATTGGCTAGAAGATATCGAACTGAGGGGGTCGATAGTCACCCTTGAACCACTCCATATGGACCATATCGAGCCTTTACAGACTGCCGTTAAGGACGGTGAGTTTTGGAAACTCTGGTATGCACGTGTTCCCGCACCTGAGCAGATGGAAGAATACGTAACAACTGCCATTACTGATTCGGAGAGAGGAAATATCGCATTCGCCGTCAGAATGAATGAAACAAAAAAAATTGTTGGAACAACGCGTTTCTACAATGTAGATGGACTGAATAGAAGACCGATGCTGGGCTATACGTGGTATGCAGAATCGGCGTGCAGAACCGGAATCAATACCGAGACCAAGCTACTACTATTGCAGCACGTCTTTGAGCAAAAAAATGCTATCGCTGTGGAATTCAGGACGCATTTTTTCAATCAACCCTCCAGAACCTCGATTGAAAGATTAGGTGCGAAGCAGGATGGTATCTTACGCAGCCACCAGATCATGCATGACGGATCAATCCGAGATACCGTAGTCTATTCTATACTGAGACATGAGTGGCCCACCGTCAAAGACAAACTTCTGAACAGGTCTAATCAAACTTAATTGCACGAGAGCGCCGGGTGAATCTGATCCGACCTGAGCGCTAAGCAGATTGAACCTCTCCAGGAGACATTGAAACGTCTAAAAGACAGTATGGCCTTCAAATAAAAAGTGCCTCACCTGCTTGATATTTCTAATCAACCCCACTCTTTTCCGTAGGAGTCCTTCTTGAAAAATAAGGCCACCGTAGAAGAAGTCTTATCCCATATACCAGGACCCATCACTGCAGAATGGCCCTTGGGAGAACCTTTTGCTGTTGCACTCTCTCATGGCACGATGTCGGTTGAGTATTATTCCCCGCTCGGTCACGACCCTCAGACCCCGCACGAGCAGGATGAAATCTATTTTATTCACCGCGGGACAGGCGAGTTAGTTATCAATGGCGCACGCCATTCATTTAAAGCAGGGGACTGTCTATTTGTGGCAGCGAACGTCTTACACCGTTTTGAGAATTTTTCCGAGGATTTTGGTACGTGGGTTGTTTTCTGGGGACCGAAGGGGGGAGAGAAAACTTGACCCTGGTGCTACATTGAGTGGCTGAGGGCTGAATTAGCTCTGTATGCCTATAAAATAGATCATATAAAATATTGGCAAAACTGTTTGCTGGGTATACTATAAAAATATATGAACAAGCGATTCATCCATCCTGCCATCTTTGTGCTATATGTCAGCATCCTGACAAATGCGTTTGGTTGGGCATTTAACGGAGAAGTATTTGCTCATGAGCTTGACCATGTCCACCATGCTCTCTCCCTTGACCCAACAGCACATCTAGAAGCCCACCAACGTGCCGTCGCGAGTGGCGAAGGCCCTCTAGATGCAGCCACTCACCTGTGCCTGCACGCATCCGGACAGTTCCAACCATTCTTTTTCACCGCTCCCTTGCTGGTTCCTGCTGTTACCGGCATGGCGGCGCTGGCTAAATTTATCCCTGTCACCGTTCCTGAATCTATTCCAGATTCTCCTCTCCGCCCCCCTCGGAATATTCTCGCAAGCTAGACCTTCAAGTCGAGCTGAATATAGTCCTGTTAATCTAGGAAGATCGTGATTTCCTGAAGCAACAGAGGACATCACCCAGCCCACCGACTTGCTGCATCTTTATCCGTGTGCCACAGCCAGGTCACTCAACACGCGACCGATTGTTGACACATAATGTTTGCGAAGGATCTTCATGAACTCTAACGTATTGTTCACAATGCCGCGGCAGCTGATGCCGGCTAGGTTAAAAATAATGCTGCTAAGCCTAGCACTCAGCAATCCATTTCTAGTAATGGCCGAGAACACACCTGCCGGCGCCTCTATTGAGATGGGGTCGAGCTACACTGCCTCAACGATGGCCGAAGAAAATGGCGGCCTCACCTTGCGCAACGCGATGCAACTCGCGCTTCAGCGCAACCCAGAACTGGCAGCCTTTGCCAAGGAAATGCGCGCACTGGAAGGGGTAACATTGCAAGTTGGGTTGCTACGTAACCCTGAACTATCAGTGAATGTTGAGAACGTCGGAAATGCTCAGCCACTCCGAGGGGGTGTCAACTCTAATGAAGGAGTCACACAAGAAGTAGTTCAGCAGATCTCAACGCTACGCGTTTACCAGCTGATCGAACTCGGCGGAAAACGTGCAGCCCGAGTGACTGCTGCCTCATTAGGACAGGAGGTCGCTGGCAAAGACTTCGAGACCAGACGAGTAGAACTTATTGCTCGGGTGGCTAATGTATTTATCGAGGTACTCTCAGGACAAGAACGTTTGCGTCTTGCTGAAGAGAGTTCTCAGCTCGCACAAAAAGTAGTGGATACCGTGGCACGGCGAGTCCAGGCCGGCAAAGTACCCCCGATCGAGGAGACCAGAGCCGGCGTGGCACTCTCCACTACGCGGATTGAACTTGTTCAGGCTCAACGCGACCTGGCGACGTCACGTAAACGACTGACCCTGCTATGGGGCAACCCATCCCCTCAATTTAGTAAGGCACTTGGTGATCTTGGATTGCTGGTTACCCTCCCGAGTTTTGAGAAACTTGCGGATCGCGTGCTCGCCAGTCCGATGGCATTGCGCAGCATAAAAAATCTAGAGCAGCGTAAAGCGATTCTGGAAGTGCAGCGGACACGGCGCATACCGGATGTCACCCTGAGTGCCGGGGCTGTTCACCACGCGCAACTCGGAGGTACTACTGGTGTCGTTAGCATGATGCTGCCAATGCCATTTTTCGACCGTAACCAAGGCAATTTACAGGAAGCCTATCAACGGGTGGACAAGGCAATTGATGAGCAAGTGGCAACCGATCTTAGGTTGAAGACAGAACTTGCTCAGGCCTATGAATCATTGTCAGCTGCGCAAAATGAAATCACCGTATTGAACAGTGAGATATTGCCTGCCGCTAAGAGTGCCTTTGAGGTCACCAACAAAGGTTACGAATTGGGCAAGTTCGGCTATCTCGAAGTACTCGATACCCAGCGTACCTTATTTCAGAACCAGGTCTTATATGTACGCGCACTCGCGAACTACCAACGCCTGATCAATGAACTAGAACGTTTAATTGCAGGGCCAGTCGATGACACAACGGATGGCTCAAAAAATAATCCGGTCAATCAGGGAGACAGTACAGCCCAAGGACTCAAGGAGTAAGCCGTGGAAAAATTTCAGCTTAAAAAAATAATAATTGCGATCTCGATTGGGGTCGTGTTGGGTGGATTGATACTTTTTTGGGGCAAGGGATCCTCATCGAGCTCACCCGATGCAACACCTACAGCCTCCCAATCCAAGAATGGATCGACCACAAAAGAGGGTAATACGCAATCCGAATTCAAGACAGGGGCCAAAGGTGGAAAGTTATTTACTGCTGATGATTTCAGCGTAGAGATCACCATCTTTGAAAAGGGAGTACCTCCTCATTTTAGAGTTTACCTCTATGAGAATGGCAAGCCACTCCCCCCCACCTCCTCCAAGGTCGCGATCACGCTGACACGTCTCGGTTCCCCGGCGCAGTTAATTAATTTCACGCCTGAAGCTGATTATCTGGTTGGCGATCAAGTGGTGGATGAACCACACTCGTTCGAAGTAGCGATTATCGCTGAGCAGAATGGCAAGACAGTTCGGTGGGGTTATAACCAGATCGAGGCGCGGGTGGAAATGCCGGATGAGATGCTAAAGGGTATCGGCGTTGAGATACTGACCGCCGGTCCTGCGACGATTAAGCCCACCCTCAAACTTCCCGGCGAGATTATATTCAACCCAGATAGCATCGTACAGATAGTACCTCGATTGTCGGGTGTGGTAGTCGCTGTGAATCGAGAGCCTGGTCAGCAAGTTCAGAAAGGAGAGGTACTGGCCGTCATTGAGAGCCAGATACTGGCTGATTTACGCAGCCAGTTCTTTGCAGCTCAGAGACGACTGGTTCTGGCACGCACCACCTACGAGCGCGAAAAGCAGCTGTGGGAAGAAAAAATATCTGCCAAGCAGGATTACCTTGCTGCCGAGCTGGTGATGAATGAGGCTGAAATCTCATCCGATCTTGCTTCGGAAAAACTACGCGCACTTGGTGTACAGCCCACAACGGATCTCCAAACAAGAAATCTAACCAGATATGAAATCCGGGCACCCATCTCCGGACTCATCGTTGCCAGAGCTGTCGCATTGGGTACGGCACTCAAGGAAGATGTAATCATATTTACCGTGGCAGACATGTCGACAGTCTGGGCAGAAATTACAGTCTATCCAAAAGATCTGGGTGTAATCAGACTCGGACAGAAGGCCACTGTCAAAGCGACAGCCATTGATGCTGCGAGCGAGGGCATTGTCTCCTACATCGGATCCCTTGTCGGAGCACAAACACGAACTGCTAAAGCACGAGTAGTGCTGGATAACAAGGACAACCGATGGCTGCCAGGAATGTTTCTCAATGTTGAACTGGTATCTGAAGAGATCGAAGTACCCGTCGCTGTATCGGCTGGATCCATCCAGACACTGCGTAACTGGTCGGTCGTGTTTGGTCGGTATGGCAATTATTTCGAAGCCCGCCCACTTGAATTGGGTCGCAGTGATGGCAGGATGGTAGAAGTTCTGAAGGGGCTCTCTGCCGGCGAGCAGTATGCAACAGGTAACAGCTTTGCAATCAAGGCTGACCTAGGCAAAGCGGGTGTGAGCTTCGATCATTAAACAGTACAGCCCCTGGAAGAATCCAATTAAGGCAGAGAATTATGCTTGAACGCATTTTGCGAATATCGATACACCAGCGCGGGCTCGTCCTGCTAGCGGTGCTGGCGATGGCTGTTCTTGGTATATACAACTACCAAAGACTGCCCATTGATGCGGTGCCTGACATCACCAACATACAGGTGCAGATCAATACAGCAGCAACGGGCTATTCACCCATTGAGGCCGAGCAGCGTGTAACTTTTCCGATCGAGATGGCTATGGCGGGCCTACCCGATCTTGAATATACCCGATCCATCTCACGGTATGGTCTGTCCCAAGTCACGGTCATCTTCAAGGACGGAACGGACATCTACCTTGTCCGTCAATTAGTAAATCAGCGGATACAAGAAGCGAGGAGTCGGCTACCAGTTGGGATCGTACCCACGATGGGGCCAATCTCTACTGGCCTCGGTGAAATTTTCATGTGGACGGTTAATGCTGATAAGGGTGCACGTAAACCTGATGGCGCTGCATATAACTCGACCGATTTGCGTGAGATTCAGGATTGGGTGATCAAGCCACGATTACGCACGGTCAAAGGAGTGACAGAAGTCAACTCGATCGGTGGCTTCGTCAAGCAATTCCATGTGGCCCCTTATCCAGAAAAACTGATCTCGCTGGGACTAACACTCCAGGATGTAATCTCTGCTCTAGAACGTAACAATCTCAATGTCGGCGCAGGATATATTGAAAAAAGTGGAGAGCAAAATCTAGTTCGAGTACCCGGACAAATAGCCAATTTGCAGGATATTGGAGAAATTATTCTTGGCAGCCGTCAGGGAGTACCTGTTCGGATTAAAGATGTTGCAGATGTTCTTATCGGCAAGGAGTTGCGTAGCGGTGCCGCCACTCAGAATGGCGAGGAAGTGGTGGTCGGAACTGCGCATATGCTGATCGGTGAGAATAGCCGAACCGTCTCGATCGCAGCTGCCGAGAAATTAGCAGAGATTAGCCTCAGTCTTCCGCCAGGAATAACTGTAATCCCTGTTTACAACCGAACCACCCTCGTCGATAAGGCCATACGCACCGTCTCGAATAATTTACTGGAGGGGGCTGCGCTGGTAATCATGGTCCTGTTCATATCTCTGGGCAATCTGCGTGCAGCACTAATCACGGCGCTCATCATCCCTCTGTCGATGCTGTTCACGCTCAGCGGAATGGTGGCAAGCCATGTTAGCGCTAACTTACTCAGCTTAGGAGCGCTAGACTTCGGCATCATCGTTGATGGTGCCGTTATCATTGTCGAGAACTGTATCCGGCGCCTATCCCATGAACAGTCACGACTGGGCCGAGAGTTAACCTCTTCTGAGCGGTTTGCAGTCGTGTTTGATGCATCTAAGGAAGTACGACGGGCACTACTGTTTGGACAACTCATCATCATGGTAGTTTATCTACCGGTATTCGCGCTATCCGGAGTGGAAGGAAAGATGTTCCATCCGATGGCATACACCGTCTTACTAGCATTGCTGGGCGCAATGATCCTCTCGATAACATTTGTACCAGCTGCAGTCGCCCTATTCCTCTCCGGTAAGGTAACGGAGACAGAAAGCTCCACAGTGACATGGGCGAAGAAGGTTTACTTGCCCGCACTGAACTCTGCCATGTGCAATAAAGGCCTGACCGTGACGATCGCCGTGCTCATTGTCGTTCTGTCAGGTCTTCTGACGACGCGAATGGGGAGTGAGTTTATTCCCAGCCTCGATGAGGAGGATATCGCACTACACGCCATCCGCATCCCTGGAACCAGTCTGACCACCTCTATCGAGATGCAGAATGAACTCGAGGAAATGATCAAGACCTTTCCAGAAGTTGATCGGGTCTTTACCAAGATCGGGACCGCTGAGATCGCGACCGACCCAGCACCACCGAACCTTGCGGATGTCTTCATCATTCTCAAGCCTAAGTCAGAGTGGCCCGGACCACATAAAACCAAAGCGGAACTGATAACTGCGATGGAGGAGACAATACGAAAAGTACCCGGTAACAATTACGAGTTTACACAACCGATACAGATGCGTTTCAATGAACTACTGTCAGGGGTTCGTTCAGATGTCGCGATCAAGGTGTTTGGTGATGATCTGGATATCCTTCTTTCTGTCGGGGAACAGATCGAGAAAATACTCGAAACTGTCCCAGGGGCAGCGGATGTTCGTATTGAACAAATCACTGGATTACCGGTGCTTTCTATCCAGATGGATCGTTCAAAGATGGCTCGTTACGGTCTCAACGGAGCTGACGTACAGGATGCTATTGTGATCGCTGTAGGGGGTAGAAATGCCGGTATTATTTTCGAGGGGGACCGACGGTTCGAGCTGCAGGTGAGACTACCGGAACAGCAGCGGAGTGATATCGAGACGCTCAAACGTTTACCGATTAGGTTGCCTGCTGCAAATATGGGTGGTGGTATGAATGTTCCAGTCACTGGGCCAGCGGCATATGTCGCTCTAGGCGAGGTGGCTAACCTTCAAATCACCCAAGGTCCCAATCAGGTCAGTCGAGAGAATGGAAAGCGACGGGTGGTCGTCACTGCCAATGTACGGGGGCGCGATATCGGTTCTTTTGTCAATGAGGCGGAAACACTCATCGCAAAGAAGGTACACATTCCATCGGGGTATTGGACGACATGGGGAGGTCAGTTTGAACAGTTAATCCTCGCAGCCCAGCGTCTGCAGATTGTGATTCCAATTGCTCTGGGGTTGGTCTTTCTTCTAATGTATACCATGCTCGGAAGCTTACGAGACAGCTTGCTGGTATTTACTGCCGTCCCATTAGCAATCACAGGTGGCATTCTGGCACTGTGGTTGCGTGATATCCCATTATCTATTTCCGCTGGGGTGGGTTTCATCGCTATGTCCGGGGTGGCGGTACTAGATGGACTGGTACTGCTATCATTTATCCGGAGCCTGCGAGAAGAGGGTATGACGCTGGACGATTCCATCCGGACCGGATCACTCCTCAGGCTGCGTCCAGTTCTGATAACCACTTGGATTGAGACTCTCGGTTTCCTACCGATGGCACTCAGCACCGGCACCGGTGCTGAGGTTCAGCGGACCTTAGCAACAGTGATGGTTGGTAGCACCCTCTCTCAATCGCTACTGACGCTGCTGGTATTGCCTGTGCTGTATCAACTAGCACACCGACACGATGCTCCATCAGTAGTCGTGGCACCCCAGAACTGATTCAGGGCATCCTCTTAGGATCATGCTTTGCTGCGCTCATTGCCTTGAGGTAAGCAATGATCTCCTGTATGACCCGAGCCCGGTTCGGAGTCTCCTTAGCCAGTGCCGGCATCGTCGTGTTGTAGCGAATGCTGGCAGGATCCTCAATCCAGCGCACCAAGTAGTCCGGTTTAAAGTACTCGACCACACTGTTTGGATAGTTGAGTTCTGGCGCTTTCCCACCACCTTCTCCATTGATCGTGTGGCATGCCAGACAGTGTTTTCTAAAATGTAAAAACCCGCGCTTTACTTGTGGAGATACCTTTTCCGCAGGGGAGAGATTCGGATAACGAGTCGAGAATGTCGTGGTCTCGATACCGATCACCTGGTAAGGCATCCCAGAAGCACCATCATTCAGCAAAGACTTTGACCGCAAGTTATCCCATACCAAGTAGAGCGGTCCGAGCTCGACTAACTCATCATTCTGAAGGACGTTAATCAGCGTGAACGGCGTACCGTCATAACTGGCAAAAGCAAAATAGGCATCATGCGAGAGAAACTTTGATACCGGGATACTCGGTTGGTATCCATCTATGCTGGTAAATACAATCTCCTCCGATTGCTCCCACCTCTTACCAAAAATGGCATTCAACAATGGTCGCGCTGGGTAGGCGTGGTAGGTCCGCTCTCTCTTCTCGTGTGTTTCGAAAACCTTGAGCGGGACTGAGTCAGTCATGTTGCTTAATTCAGTCAGAGACAATGTCCTGACAACCGAGCCTTGATCCTTGAACTCGATATTTTTTCCATCCTGCGAAAATGCCGGCGCAGGCAAAAAGATATTGCCACCCGACAGGACCAACAGAAGGAGAATGTAATAAGGGCTACCCGGGATTTTCATGCCGTTGCTGCCAATCTTGTCGAAACTAGGCAACACCGTATTGCGTACGGTATCTCTGCACCGCATGTAGGTTACTCACCAGATCGTCTCTATCCTGCAGGTAATGCATGATGCTATCCAGATTGACGATACTGATGACTGGAATTTCATACATATGCTGCACTTCCTGTACCGCAGACTTTTCTCCGGTACCCCTCTCCATCCGGTCAAGAGCGATGACAACCCCGCAGGGTTTTGCGCCGGCAGAGCGTATCAGCTCGACCGATTCACGCACTGAAACACCAGCAGAGATGACATCGTCCACAATTAATACCCGTCCAGCAAGGAGCGCACCAACGGTGTTGCCGCCCTCTCCGTGATCCTTTACTTCCTTGCGATTAAAACAGAAGGAGTGGTTATGTCCACTCTCGGCCAGGGCGATGGTAATGGCGCTGACTAATGGGATGCCCTTGTAGGCCGGACCAAATAACATGTCAAACGGAAGCTGGGCGTCGAGTATAGCTTTCGCGTAAAATTGACCGAGCCTACGCAACGAGTCGCCATCGTTGAATAATCCAGCATTAAAAAAATATGGCGAGATCCGACCTGCTTTGGTCTTAAATTCACCGAAGCACAGTACATTACGTTGAATGGCGAACTCAATGAACTCCTGCCGGAAGTCGGACATGGCTATGACGAATCAGAGAAATAGACGTGCGAATTATAACGCTTAACCTGAATGGTGTGCGCTCAGCCGCGACCAAAGGATTTCTCCGCTGGCTCCCTCTTCAGGGCGCTGACATTGTATGCGTGCAAGAGCTGAAGGCTCAGATCCCTGACCTCAGTGCCGAGATACTGAATCCTGACAGCTACCATGGTTATTTCCATTGTGCTGAGAAAAAAGGGTATAGCGGAGTAGGCATATACTCCCGTCACAAGCCCGACCAGATTATCGAAGGAGTAGGCATTCCTGAGATCGATATGGAGGGTCGCTATATCCGTATGGATATCGGCAACTTGAGCGTGATTTCAATCTACCTCCCCTCCGGCTCCAGTGGTGATCACCGGCAATCCGCCAAGTTCTTTTTTATGCGTGCGTTTTTCCCGATACTCAAACAACTGGCAGCCAGTGGCAGAGAGATCATTTTATGCGGTGACTGGAATATTGCTCACCA
>JBAWVG010000040.1:0-12551 GCA_037147395.1 Nitrosomonadaceae bacterium
AAAAAATACCATGCGACTCCTCAATTAATTTGGCAGAATGTACCCCATCGTTGTCGTTGTTCCTTCATGAGGGAGAGATCAGAATGAAATATCAGAGCTTTCAAGAGTTCGGCACTTACATCGCCGAGCGTAATCCAGGCCAACCGGAGTATCTGCAGGCGGTCGCCGAAGTGATGGAGAGTCTCTGGCCATTCATCACCAGTCACCCCCGTTATGCCGAGCATGGTCTATTGGACCGCTTGATCGAGCCGGAACGGATTGTCATGTTCCGCGTATCTTGGGTGGACGACCACGGCGAAGTAAAAGTGAACCGTGGCTACCGAATCCAACACAGTTCCTCGATCGGACCCTACAAGGGCGGAACCCGTTTTCACCCCTCGGTTAATCTGTCCATTCTTAAGTTTCTGGCCTTCGAACAGACCCTCAAAAATTCCCTGACCACGCTCCCGATGGGCGGTGGAAAGGGTGGCGCTGATTTTGATCCTAAGGGGCGCAGCCCCGGAGAGGTGATGCGATTCTGCCAGACCTATATGACCGAGCTATTCCGCCATATCGGCTCTGACACCGACGTACCTGCAGGTGACATCGGTGTCGGTGGTCGGGAGGTCGGATTCATGGCTGGGATGATGAAGAAACTCTCTAACCGTTCTGATGCCGTCTTTACCGGCAAGGGATTGAGTTTTGGTGGGTCACTCATCCGCCCAGAGGCCACCGGCTACGGTACGGTGTACTTTGCTGAGGAGATGCTTAAACATACCGGACGCTCCTTCGATGGCCTACGAGTCTCCGTCTCGGGTTCTGGTAATGTTGCTCAATACGCTGTTGAGAAAGCGATGTCTCTGGGCGCTAAGGTGGTCACAGTCTCTGACTCGAGTGGCACGGTGGTCGATGAGCAGGGCTTCACCCCAGAGAAGCTGGCCATCCTGATGGAGGTCAAGAATCACCTGCGGGGACGGGTCAATGACTATGCTGAGCGTGTGAAGGTCAATTTTATTGCTGGTGCGCGCCCTTGGCATGTTCCGGTTGATGTGGCCTTGCCGTGCGCGACCCAGAACGAGTTGGATGAGAAGGATGCATCCACCCTGATCAAGAATGGAGTGATCTGTGTCGCTGAAGGGGCCAACATGCCCTCCACAGCAGAGGCGGTGAAACTATTCGAGCATAACAAGGTTCTGTTCGCCCCAGGCAAGGCCAGTAATGCAGGTGGTGTTGCGACTTCTGGCCTAGAGATGAGTCAGAACGCAATGAGACTCTCCTGGCCGAGGGAGGAGGTCGATGAGCGCTTGCTAGAAATCATGAAGGCGATACACCGGTCCTGCCTGCAATACGGACAACGAAAGGACGGCAGTGTGAGCTATGTGGATGGTGCCAACGTGGCTGGCTTCGTTAAGGTTGCGGATGCGATGCTGGGTCAGGGCGTGATCTAACGGATCCAGACCGACTTAACATTCACAAATTCTCGAATGCCGTGGGAGGAGAGCTCCCGACCAAAACCAGATGACTTGATGCCTCCAAAGGGCAGCCTCGGATCGGATCTAACCATCCCATTGATAAAGCTACTGCCGGCATGGACTTGCCGAGCAATCTTCTCCGCGTGTACCGAGTCACCACTCCAAATACTCGATCCCAATCCGAACCGAGTGTCATTGGCAATATGCACGGCCTCATCCTCATCTGCAGCTCGAATCACGGTCGCCACCGGTCCGAATAACTCTTCATGGTAAGCACGGGTCTTTGCCGTGACTCGGTCGAGTATTGAGGGCGGGTAAAATGCGCCCTCCCCCGCGATGAGTTTGCAACCGAATAGTGCTTCCGCACCTTGTGCAATCGAGTCGGTCACCTGCAAGTGTAGATACTCCCTCAAATCAAGACGCGCAAGAGGACCCATTTGGACATTCTCACTCAACGGATCACCCATCTTAAGATCTCTCGTTTTTTGCACAAAAATGGATACGAACTCGTCCGCAATTTCTGCAGCGGGGATGATTCTCTTGGCAGCGATACAAGACTGCCCGCAATTCTGAAAACGTGATTTCACTGCATTGGTCGCCGCCAATTCCAAATCGGCATCTTTCAGAATGATGAATGCATCCGATCCACCCAACTCTAATACACACTTCTTAAGATGTTGCCCCGCATGGGCGGCGACTACACGGCCCGCAGCCTCAGAACCGGTGAGTGTCACCGCATGAACATAACGGCTCGCAATGGCCTCGACCACATCAGCAGATTCAATCATGAGTGTGGTGAAGAGAGATGCCGGGAATCCCGCATCGAGAAATAATTGTTCTATCGCCAGTGCGCATTGAGGCACATTGGAGGCATGCTTCAGGATGCATCCATTCCCCGCCATCAACGCAGGTGCTGAGAAACGAATCACCTGCAGGAACGGGAAGTTCCACGGCATCACACCCAGCACCACACCGAGTGGCTGATACGATACGTAGCTCCTGCCAGCATCAGTCTGGACCGTCTCATCTTGCAAGAAATTCTGGGCATTTACCGCGTAGTAATCGCAAATGAGTGCGCACTTCTCCACCTCATCGCAGGCCTCTCGTATCGGCTTACCCATCTCGATCGAGATCATCCTGCCATAATCAGCCGCACGCTCGCGAAGTAGTCGGGCAGCACAACTCATCCTTACCGCACGGTCACCAAAGGCAGTCTGCGACCACTCCTGCTGAGCGCTGTCAGTCTGCTGCAACGCTGTGGCGAGATGATGACTATCCCAACTGGTGTATGTCTTAACGATCCTATTGGTCGCTGGGTTCAGACTGATATAAGGCATGATGTGCTATCCTTTAGATGAAATTTTAAGGGTCACAAGGGAACCTGAATTGATTAGGGGTTGCTTGCCGCTCGCCTCCCCCGTTCCACTTTATTATCTTAATATAGCAGTCCATGAAAAAGTCTCTACCCGTCTTATTATTACTGGCTCTGACTAGCGCAGCTTCTGCCAGCCAGGACGACGATTTCATGGCTGCTCGTCAGGCATTCCAATCCGGGAATGCTGCCCGCCTAGAGACTTATGCCAGACGGTTGCAGGGCCATGTGCTGGAACCCTATGCATCCTACTACCAGTTAAGTCTTCAGTTGGAAAATGTCAGTCCTGACTCAATCAAAAAATTTACCGCTCAACACCGTGATAGCTCTCTCTCCGATCGACTGCACAGCGAGTGGTTAAAGAGCCTGGGTAAGAAACAACAATGGGAGTTATTCGCCGCAGAATATCCAGCACTGATTAGCAAGGATCCCGAGCTCATCTGTTACTCTCTGCAGCAACGCCTCTCATCCGGTGATGAGATCGCAATGATTGAGGCTCGCCCTCTGTGGTTTAACGCCCATGACCTGCCAAAGAGCTGTACCCCGCTCTTTGAAGCCCTCTCATCAATCGGTCTAATCACCACAGAGGATGTATGGACACGTCTCAGACTGACCCTGGAGACGGGCAACGTGAGTGTTGCGAAGCATGTCAATCATTACCTGCCGAATGGTCAATCAATCAATGAGCGTAGATTGGATGAGGCCACCAATAGTCCTCTCCGCTACCTGGACCAACACCGTCACGAGATTAAGAGCCGTGCTGATCGTGAGACTGCACTCTACGCATTGATACGTCTCCTCCGCAGTGGCCCAGATCAGGCCTTTGCGTACTGGCCCAAGGTCCGTGACCGTTTCGATCCCGCGGAGCAGTCCTACTTCCTCGGGCATCTGGCGAGTCAGGCATCGAAGCGGCTGGACCCACGTGCTCTGGGCTGGTTTCAGCAGTCTGCAGCAACCCACCCCGCAGCCCCCCTCTCGGACACCCAACTCGCCTGGCAAGTTCGAGCAGCGCTACGTGCTGCTGATTGGAAGACCGTTCTCAGAAGTATCGATACCATGTCCGCCGCAGAACAGCAGTCTGGTGTGTGGCGTTATTGGAAGGCGCGCGCACTCAAGACCGCGGGCAAGAATATAGAGGCCAATGCGCTCTTGGCACCCCTCAGCGCAGAACACAATTTTTATGGACAGCTGGCCGAAGAAGAGATGGGGATCGTGATCGGTGCCGCGGATGAGCCCTATAAAGCAGGGCCCAAGGAGATTACCGCGATTCAACAGTTACCCGGAATCCAAAGAGCTCTTGCCCTCTATCGACTTAATCTACGTAATGAGGGGATGCGAGAATGGAACTGGAGTATCCGAGGTTTCGATGACCGTCGTCTGCTCGCTGCAGCAGAGGTCGCACGTCGCAGCGGGATCTATGACAGAGCTATCAGCACCGCTGACCGGACCGTGCATCTGCATGACTTTAGTCTGCGATTCCTCACCCCACACCGTGAAACAATGCAGGGCCATCTTCAGCAGCAGCAACTGGATGAGGCATGGGTATACGGACTCATCCGTCAGGAGAGTCGTTTCATTAACGATGCCAAGTCCAGTGCTGGGGCAACGGGTCTGATGCAGTTAATGCCCGCCACTGCGAGATGGGTGGCAAAGAGAATGAGTATTAAGAACTACCATCACGGCCTAGCCAACGAAGTGAACACCAACCTAGCCCTGGGAACTTACTACCTCAAGCACGTCCTAACCTCGCTCGATAACCAGCCGTTACTGGCCTCGGCAGCTTATAATGCTGGCCCTGGACGTGCCCGGGCGTGGCGGGACGCAAGACCACTCGAAGGCGCGATTTATGCTGAGACCATCCCCTTCACCGAGACACGAGACTACGTGAAGAAGGTCTTAAGTAACTCGATGTATTACGCAAGCACACTAGGCCACCGGACCCAGACTCTGCGTCATCGTCTTGGTGTGGTTGCACCCAAATCATCTGCGAATAGATCACCCGAAGAGGAAGACCCATCACCATGAGAATCAAAAAGGTCTGCATCATCGGTGGGAGCGGTTTTGTCGGCAAGCATATCGCCCACTGGTTAACCGCAGAAGAAATTTCTGTTCGGATTGCCACCCGTCATTATGAGCATGCCCGTCAAATGCTGGTACTTCCGACAGCGAGTGTGGTGGTTGCGAATGTACACAATGATGCTGATCTCGACCGGTTACTGACTGGGATGGATGCGGTCATCAATCTGGTCGGAATACTGCACGGTGATTTTGCAGCATCGCATGTAGACTTACCTCGCAAGATTGTTGCTGCATGTCATCGTAACGGCGTCACACGTCTAGTCCATATGAGCGCGCTTCATGCCGATACCAACGGCCCCAGCGATTATCTGAGATCCAAGGGCGAGGGCGAGAAGATTGTACTGTCCTCGGAGTTACAGACGACCGTCTTTAGACCATCGGTCATCTTCGGCCCTGGAGACTCCTTTCTCAATCTCTTTGCCGGTCTGGTGAAGCAACTGCCTCTGATGCCACTGGCATCTCCGAATGCGAAATTCCAACCGGTCTTTGTAGAGAATGTGGCACAGGCATTTGTCGCGAGCCTCTCTGACCATACGACCTTCGGCAAGCGGTACGACTTATGCGGACCCAAGGTCTACAGTCTGCGTCAACTGGTTGAATATGTGGCACGGGTTACTGGACGAGATCTCACTGTCATCGGCTTAAATGACAGACTCTCCTATCTGCAGGCACTGCTCATGGAATGTCTGCCGGGTAAGCTCATGACCCGTGATAACTATTATTCGATGAAGGTGGACAGCATCTGCGACTGCGCCGGTAGCGGCAACCTTACAAACGTATTCGGAATCCGCCCGACCCCATTGGAAGAAGTTGCACCACTCTATCTGGCGTTGCAACGACCACGAGATCGATATACCCATTTCCGCGATCATGCACGACGATAAATAGCCCTCCCATGAAGACCTATTTAGTCGGTGGTTCAGTTCGAGATGAGCTGCTGGGGCTGCCCATCAAGGACCACGATTACGTCGTCGTTGGATCCACCCCGGAGGAGATGACACGCCTGGGCTACCGCCCGGTGGGCAAGGACTTCCCCGTATTCCTCCACCCCCAAAGTCACGAGCAGTACGCCCTAGCCCGCACCGAGCGCAAGATCTCACGTGGCTATAAGGGCTTTGAAGTCTACGCTGCTCCCGAGGTCACCCTGCAAGAGGATCTGGCACGTCGTGATCTGACCATCAATGCCATTGCCAAGGATCCGGACGGTAATATCATCGACCCATTTAACGGCGTCTCTGACCTCGAGATCGGATTGCTGCGCCATGTCAGTCCGGCCTTCAGCGAGGACCCTGTGAGGGTCCTACGAACCGCTCGTTTCGCTGCACGGTTCGGATTTCACATTGCCCCAGAGACACTCTCTCTGATGAATGAGATGGTCCACAATGGTGAGGTGGATGCGCTGGTGCCGGAGCGGGTGTGGCAGGAGCTTGCGCGCGGGTTAATGGAGAGTAAGCCCTCACGCATGTTTTATGCATTACGTGAATGCGGCGCACTCTCACGCATCCTGCCAGAAGTAGATGCCTTATTCGGTGTACCCCAACCAATGCAGCATCACCCGGAGATCGATACCGGTTTACACAGCATGCTGGTGATTGATCATGCCGCCTCACAAAATTATTCCTTACCGGTGCGTTTCGCAGCACTGACTCATGACCTAGGTAAGGGAACCACCCCACCTCACGAGTGGCCACTGCATACCGGACACGAGGCTCGTAGCGTGCAACTGGTCAAGGGTCTCAGCGATCGCATCCGCACCCCCAATGACGAGCGTGATCTGGCACTTCTGACTGCTCGGTATCATGGGGATGTGCATCGGGCGGCAGAACTGTGTCCTGATACCATTACCGACATACTGCAGTCGGTAGATGCTTACCGCAAACCGGAGCGGTTCGAAGAATTCCTACAGGCCTGTGAGTGCGACTTCCATGGTCGGCCCGGTTATGCTGAGAGACCCTACCCCCAGTCGGCACGTCTCCGTAGCGCATTTCTCGCGGCCAAAAGCGTTGATGCCGGGGCCATTGCCGCTGAGCTGGCCAAGACCATTAACGACCCCAGTCGTCTCTCACCCGCGATCAATGCACAGGTTCGTGAGACCCGAACCGCCGCAATCAAAGCACGGCTGCTGTGATGATGGATGGCCTTGATGAGACCACACATCACCGCGTGGTCATCATGCGTTTGAGGATAAGAATCCAGTGAGCACACCCCTGCCCATGAAAAAAATTTCCTATCTCTTACTCATATGGTCAACGTTGTTTATGCAGCTTGCCATGGCAGAACCCATAACGAATGAGGATATCGAGGTTAAGGTCAAGATCGATGGAGAGAGTGTGACTGTTGACCTAAGCCTTGTGGTCCCGGCCACCCGTCAAGAGGTCTGGTCGGTCCTAACCGATTTTGGACATATGTCAGACTTTGTCTCTAACTTGAAGGAGAGTCGGGTGATCAGTACTTCTGGGAATACACTCAAGATTTTCCAGCGAGGCGTTGCAACCTATGGCCCGATCAATTTTCCATTTGAGTCCACTCGGGAGATACGCCTGACCCCATTCGATAAGATCAAGTCCCACATGATCAGCGGCAATATGCGAAAGATGGAGGGAATGACACGACTCGTCGATGAGGGTGGACAGACTCGAATCATCTACCATACCGATACCATCCAAGAGGTTTGGGTACCTCCCCTGGCAGGGAATCTTTTTATCGAGCACGAAGTCCGAGAGCAATTCAAGGAGATGAGGGCTGAAATCATGAAGAGGAAGCGAGTAAATGCTCCTTCGACACCAATCAAAATCCCTGTTCATTGATCGGATGAGACCGCCCCATTACCCTTCGTCAGAAAACATAAACCTGAATCGCCCCATCGTGAGTAACGATCAGTGATAGAAACGAATAGCCTCCCCCCACAAGACTTCTCCACCCTCCCCCCTGACCGCGTATTGAACGCGGTGGAGAGCGTCGGGTTTCGTAGTGACGGCCGCCTACTTGCACTCAACAGCTACGAGAACCGCGTCTACCAGGTCGGCCTTGAAGAGGGCTCACCACTGATTGCGAAGTTCTATCGACCACAGCGCTGGACCGATGAGGCCATACTCGAAGATCATTCCTTCGTGCAAGAGCTGGTCGATCACGAGATTCCAGTGGTTCCGGCGATGTTACTACATGGAAAAACACTGCACACCTTTGAAGGGTTCCGGTTCTCTGTTTTCCCGAAACATGGTGGCCGTGCCCCTGAATTGGAAGGCCGTTCAACGTTAGAATGGATGGGCCGATTCTTAGGGCGCATTCACGCAATCGGCTCCCTCAAGCCATATCAAGAACGTCCCACTCTGGATATCGTGAGCTTTGGTGAACAACCTCGCGATTATCTGCTCGCGCGTGGATTCATTCCAGCCGATCTCGATACGGCCTACCGTAGCGCAGTCGATCTGGCACTCGAGGGTGTCCGGTACTGCTTTGCCCGTGCGGGTGAAGTGACTAACCTACGCCTACACGGAGACTGCCATGTGGGTAACGTGCTATGGACGGACGAGGGCCCTCACTTCGTCGACTTTGATGACAGTCGAATGGGACCTACGGTGCAGGATCTGTGGATGCTCTTGTCGGGCGACCGCGCCGATATGGTCCGTCAGTTAACAGATGTCCTGACCGGGTATGAAGACTTCTGTGATTTCAATGAACGAGAACTCCATCTGATCGAGGCACTTCGGACCTTACGGCTGATCCATTATGCAGCATGGCTCGCACACCGATGGGAAGACCCCGCCTTCAAGCAGGCATTTCCCTGGTTCAATACACAACGGTATTGGCAGGACCGCATTCTCGAATTGCGTGAGCAAATCGCGCTGATGGATGAGCCCCCTCTGTGGCAAGCATGAACCGTTGGCTCTGAACGGACCATAAATCTCTCTCAAAATAAAATCGGTGTGAACAATCAGTCCATTCTTTGTCCTTGTGGGAATGCCCATAAAGAATATACCGATTGCTGTGCCCGCTATCTGAGCGGTCATGAGGATGCCGCTACTGCAGAAGTATTGATGCGCTCTCGATACACCGCATATACGTTTGAGAATGAAGATTATCTACTCGCGACCTGGCATCCAAGCACCCGCCCGGATTCACTTAAACTGGCGGATGTTCCTCACAAGAAATGGTTAGGACTACACGTCAATCGTCATACACAGATCGGGGAGAATCATTCAGTTGTAGAATTTATCGCGCGCTACAAGGTGGGCGGGCGGGCCCACCGTCTGCATGAGATTAGCCGCTTCGTTCGTGAGGGTGGGAGGTGGTTCTATGTGGATGGCGAGATATCGCCTGAAACAGGTTGACTAGCGCGCTAGTGATGCACGATAAAGCTGCCTTGCCTCTTCCTCTTTGAGAGTGTCGTTAATTTCACGCATCACTCCCTTCATATCGACCGGTTTCTCGACACGCTCGAAGCACCCGGTCAGAACACTCTCCGGGCGGAGTTGGCTCTTTTGGTAGAGAGACCATATCTCCATACCGTAATCGGTCGTCAACAACTCTGGCGCAAACCGGCCAAAGTAAATAGCCAGATTTTCAACATCCCGGAGCAGCATCTTGCAAGCCTGGTTGTTAGCAGCAGCATCAATGGCCTGAGGCAGATCGATGATGACCGGCCCTTCGCTATCGACCAGTATGTTGTATTCTGATAAGTCTCCATGCACCACCCCGGCACAGAGCATACGTACCACCTGAGTGATGAGTATGCTGTGATACTCGCGCGACAATTCTGGGGTGAGCATCAGATCATTCAACCGAGGAGCAGCATTCCCCTCTCCATCGGTCACGAGCTCCATCAGCAGCACGCCCTCATGGAAGTTATACGGTTTAGGAACACGCACACCTGCGGCTGCGAGTCGGTACAGGGCATCCACCTCTGCACTCTGCCATGCCTCCTCCTGCGCTTTGCGTCCATAGCTGGTCCCCTTTTCCATGGCCCGAGCACGACGGCTATTCTTGACCTTACGGCCTTCGGTATAGTCGGTACTTTGGCGAAAGCTGCGCTTATTGGCCTCCTTGTATACTTTCGCGCAACGCACCTCTTCCCCGCATCGGACGACGAAGACTGCGGCCTCTTTCCCGCTCATCAGTTGACGGATGACCTCGTCAACTAGGCCATCCTGAATCAACGGTTCAATTCTTTTTGGGGGTTTCATCAGTGTCGCTTTACTCTCAAATTTTCTAGTCCACTCTGAAAACAGCCACTAACTATGCAGGAACACACGGAATATACAGTAAAGGATAGGGCCTGTGACCTTCCAGTATATTATCAAGATCGCCAAACGTGGGGACACAGGTCTTGCTCAGCGGCGCTCCGATAAGGACCCAAAGCATTGTCACTTATCCCCACCACACGAACCATGTTCATCGGATGGGCTCCTACTTCGTTCTGGATGAGCCGCCTTTTGAAATGAATAACATGAACCTCGCCAATGGCCACCTAAATAAAATAATGTAGGCGATATGCATCGCCACGAACAGCATCATCAGGTTTGATAGAGCTTCATGAGCCTCCTCAAGAAAACCGTCTTCCTCATCCCCCTCACCCTCATGCTCCCCTTTCAACAATGACTTCAAATCCTGTTTCTTGTTCCCATCCGCATAGGCCGGCGTGATTACCTCAGCAGCAGCTGTGATACCGACGGTCTTACCCCGATCGAGAGCAACTCCTGTGGCGGTAGCCCCGATTAATGACAGAAAAATCCCCAGCATTAGAGCCTTACTGATGGCCGGGTGACTCAGGAAATTTCTGGCGCTCAACCCTTCGAACGAGAGATGGAATCGTGTCAATCCGAACTGACTCTCTCCACTCAACGTCCAGAGTAATCGCAACATAATAATGGCCCCTACGCTATATCCAAGCCAGGCATGAACAACCTCAAGCTCACCCGTCACAAAGGACAGAAGGGCAAGGACTGCCTGCGTAGCGTGGTATGCCCGGATGCGGTGGATGGCACTCATGTGCGTATATTTTTCCTGTCGGTTTGTCGGTGTTGGTCAGAGAACTGCCCGCACTAAAACGTCCCCCTCAACCATGCAAGTAACAAGTTGAGGTGCGGCCTCCTCAATATAAATGCTTGCAAACTATCACCGTCTTAATTTACCAGACCCAGAGCATAGTGATGCATTGCAGCAGCGGCCAAGACTGATACTGCAATAAATATCATAGTACGATTTAGAGAATGTTGCCGTCATAGAAGCGATCTTTCCACTCACATCATCACAACCACCCACTGCCCTCTCTCTTCCTACTCGCTCTCACTGCAAGGATGGAGAGGAATCAAAATGATCTACCTGCAGATTCTTACCTCTTTCATATTTCTGTAACAAACCACGTGTATATTCCGCTCAATATGATTTTTTCTCCCATTAAAATCTTTGATCGTACGATCAATCTAATATTCGGGGTGTTGCTACTGTTTATCACCATCGGAGTTGCCGCCGGTGTCGTTAACTTATTCTTGCAACTGCGCGATCTGGTAGCAAATACCGATATCACAGGACACTACGTCCGACTTGTTTCAGATGTCTTGACTCTGTTTGTATTGATCGAACTCTCACGTTCTCTTGTCTCCCATTTTGACGAGCACCGCCTACGTCTAACATTCATCGCAGATGCCGGCATTGTGTTTGTTCTGCGGGAGATCATGATCCAGCTATTTGAACATAAGATCTCGGCAGATGAGATTTATGCCTTGAGTGTTTTACTGCTGGTGTTGGGTTGTCTTCGAACCGCAGCAGTCTTGGTCTATCAGCGGGAGAAGCGTCTCCTAGTTAAAAGCAACAGGGTCAAGCACCCGTTTATGCAAACGCCGTGAATAAGGTCTCCATATGACATCTACCCATGCCACTTTCATGACTGCAACCCTGGTCCCTGCCCTCATCCACTCGACCCCCGCATTTGCAGGGTATCTTGATACAGCCTTAGCTGGGTTGATGATACTCGCCCCCCTGAATCTAGCCATCATCATATTTTTAGGACTCTATGTGTCCATCACTCTAAAAAAGACCGGGCATGCTCTCCCCAGAAAGAATGAACCCAAGAATGTATCCGATCTAATCAAGCACGATGGCCAATCAGTAGTTCAGTCCAGACTCCAACCACATGATGTTGATGCGTGCTGGATTAAAAAAGTAAAGAATCCCGCTATGTAAATGGACCCGACA
The DNA here is from genome assembly GCA_037147395.1 of Nitrosomonadaceae bacterium. GTDB lineage: Bacteria > Pseudomonadota > Gammaproteobacteria > Burkholderiales > Nitrosomonadaceae > VFJL01. The sequence goes on from JBAWVG010000040.1 coordinate 12,097, forward strand.
GTCAGAGTATTGGCGCATCAATTTTGAGGGGATGATTTCTCTTATACGACGACAGGTCTATAAATATCCGTGTCAGAGTCGGCGTGCTTCTCTCAACGAAATACTCTCTGAATGCTGCGTAGTCACCGCTCAGATGAATGGAACAACTGCCGAACCATCAGACTCATTCAACAGGGGCGATCCATTACTCAGCGTGGTTTGCGAGGAGCGTTAGCAAACAGACGGTCGTAAATAAAATTGGGGAGTAACTTCAATACCCGTGCAACAATTGCCATTTGCCACGGGATCACGGCGTATTGCTTTCTACGATCGATGATGCTAATAATTTTATCGGCCATATCTTCTGCCGACATGAGGAAGGGCATGTAAAAAGGGTTACCCGCTGTCATCGGAGTGATGATATAGCCCGGGCAGACAGTGATGACGGAGACGCCGCTTCCGTGCATCTCTACTCT
>JBAWVG010000041.1:0-12442 GCA_037147395.1 Nitrosomonadaceae bacterium
TTAAGCGAGGGTAATATAAAGCAAAAAAATTAGACTGTCCCAAAAAATCACTGACCAAGATTATGTGTATTTTCGGATGAAACTCTCGGCGTGTCGGCATTCCGAGAATGGTAGAATAGTGCTCGTTTCAGCCTGATATGCTTTTTGTATAAACTGGCACTCTTTTGTAATTAAATTGGGTCCATTTTGAGCGGATCAGGTTGTAGGCGATGACTGGATGATTTGTAAAAACGATCATTAAATCAACAGTTAAATAGTCATGCCTCGATGGTGAAATTGGTAGACACAAGGGACTTAAAATCCCTCGGCTGGAAACGGCTGTGCCGGTTCGACTCCGGCTCGAGGCACCATTGCAGTAGATTAGAAGTTCCGCCCATTCCCTTTCAAACGTAGCACCCATGACAGAATTTACACGGGTAGTCCTATACACATCCCCTGACGGCAGTGCTAAATTTCGTGAAGAAAGACTGGATCTTCTCGAGACGAGCCCTAATGTGATGCTGTCAAGGCTATATCCCTCGTCGGGTTATCAAGTTCGATTCAGTCCGGTCGGATTTCGGAGTCAATTTCACTGCACCACAATCCCTCAGTACGTCTTCATTCTTTCAGGTGAAATGGAGATCGGATTGCATGACGGTACATCGAGGGTATTTTCTCCTGGTGAACACTTCTACTCTGCAGATACATTACCCACTGGTTCAGTATTTGACCCGAATACTCACGGGCACTGGAGTCGTCAGACCGGTAGTGATGCCCTGGTCACACTTTTCTTGAGGGCGGATGAGTAATCGATCTCTTCTCCTCACGTACAAGTCCTCATGGAGGTCGACTTAAGGTCGACTCCCCGGCAAGGCATTCTGCTTTATGGTCTGGATGGTCTGGGTACTGACAGGGCAGGGCTCTGGGCCAGAAGAGTCTAATCCCGGGTCTGCCAGCGACAAACGGTCGTTCTGCTATTTAACGCAGAACGACCGTTCTTGATAAGACGAGATAGGAATGTGGAATCGATACCAAGATTATTGTTGCTTGGCCCGTTTCTCGAAGTATTCGTCGTAGCGGAAGATATAATCCTTCTCTGTGAGCGGTAGGTGGCAGGCACGGCAGGTAGCGGTATTGTCAGGTGCCTTGGTCTTAGCATCTGCTAAATAAATTGAATATATCCAGTCACCATTCTTCAATTCAACCGGTGTGACGCTGTTGCCCCATCCGGCCCCTTTTCCCATCACGGCAATCTTCAATAACTCACCCTTGATGAAGTTCCCATCTGAGCTCTTGAGAGGGGATCCATCGGAGGACTCGAGTGCCTTATAAATCTCCATGACCGTCAGCGTTCCATTCGGGAAGGACTCACCCATCTTGGTCCGATGTCCGAGTGGGTTGATATAGATCTCTCGTACCTGCTTAACCTCTGGACGCTGTACCCCTGAGAGGAACTTCGGCCAGCTCTCGTAGCCCGTAGGGATGGGTAACTCTCCATCCTTATACTGAGTGGCGATGGGTGTGGGCGGGATGTGCGAGCATGCAACCATCGTGATGGCGACTACACCGATGGTGATGATAGACTTAATGTGTTTCATATCTTTCTCTCCTGTGTTCGTGCGAGTTTAATGTGAATCGTGGACTTTTCAATTTCTAGTTTCATGATTGGGCATCACTCCCGATCCCCAATTATTTAAATAGTCTGACCGCATCATGCTATCGCTGGATGAGCCTCGTTGCAAGGAATATTGAGTAATCCAAGATTCAGCACCTTGCACTCATTCAAATGGAATACTCAAAGACCGGTCCTGTTTATTTTAAGGTATCATCATCCGGTCGATTCTCTCCCAGAAGGTAGAGATCTCCAGCCATTTAAAGATTAGAACCCCCCTCTATATACTAGGGCAAGAATATGCAGATCGGAGTACCGAAAGAAGTGGTGGATCAGGAGTATCGGGTCGGACTGACGCCGTCCTCGGTACGTGAATTAATTTTCCAGGGGCACAGAGTACTGGTCGAGACAGGTGCCGGTGCCGGGATCGGTCTGAGTGATAAGGATTACAAGTCGGTGGGTGCATTCATCGCTAAGAGTGCGGGCAGAGTATTCTCTGACTCTGAGCTGATCGTAAAGGTCAAGGAGCCTCAGCCTAATGAGTGCAAGATGCTAAGCCCAGGCCAGACGCTCTTCACCTACCTTCACTTAGCATCCGATCCAAAACAGGCTCATGGATTACTCAACTCAGGATGTGCTGCGATCGCGTATGAGACTGTGACCGACCGGCAGGGAGGACTACCTCTACTTGCACCCATGTCTGAGGTTGCGGGCCGTATGTCGGTTCAGATTGGTGCTCACTATTTAGAGAAGGCTCAAGGGGGTTCTGGTGTCTTGATCGGTGGCGTGCCCGGTGTTAAGGCTGCAAATGTGGTCATCATCGGGGGGGGCATCGCGGGCACACAAGCGGTCCGTATCGCATTAGGGATGAGGGCCATGGTTACTCTCATCGATAAAAACCCAGTCCGGTTACGAGAGCTCGATGAGATGTTTGGTGATTCACTCAATACGATCCAGTCGACGGCCGACTCGATCGAGCATTATGTGATCGATGCGGATCTGGTCATCGGGGCAGTATTGGTGACAGGCTCTACCGCTCCTAAGCTTGTTAGCCGCAAGATGATCAAGCGGATGAGACCGGGATCAGTTGTTCTGGATATTGCGATCGATCAGGGGGGGTGTTTCGAGACCAGTCGTGCCACCACCCATACCGATCCGGTCTATCTGGTCGATGGTGTCATACACTACTGCGTTGCTAATATGCCAGGATCGGTCGCACGGACATCCACATTTGCACTCAATAATGCGACCCTGCCATTTGCAGTTGCACTTGCTAATAGGGGCACTCGAAAGGCCTGTTTGAATGATCCACACCTGACAAGTGGTCTTAATATCTATTCTGGACAGGTGACCCACCGAGCTGTTGCCACTGCACTCAGGCTAAAGTACCAAGACCCCCAGCAAGCGCTCGGTCTCTAGCCCGGTCAGATCTCGCTCGCTGGGTCCATCATCCGGCGAGACTCCTCCACCGCGCCGATTAGACCGACCTTCTGATTCATCACCACACACACCGGAATCTCGGACATCATCTCCGAGTATCGGCCCTTGCTCCGGAAGGACCGCATGAAAATGCCCTCACCCAACTTGTTAATGATCTTCGGGGCAATCCCGCCTGCCACATACACCCCCCCCCGAGTAAGCCCTGCCAGCGCTAGATTTCCGGCATAGGCGCCATATATTTCAACAAATAGATCCAATGCCTTGACCGCGATGGGGTGTTTACGGTTTAGCGCGAGATCGGTCACTTGGGATGCGCCATCGTTATCCATCTCAGCTTTTAAGAGCCCTGAGCTAAGACCGATGCTCGACTGCAAAAAGTTAAATATATTGGTGAGTCCCGGGCCAGAGAGCACTCTTTCATACGAGACATGGCCAAACTCTTTCCAGAGATGCTCGATCAGTCTATTCTGCAATTCACTTGAGGGGGCAAAGTCCATATGACCGGCCTCAGTCGCAAGTATCCGGTAATACCCTCCCTGCCAAGTCATCCACGACACCCCCATGCCGGTCCCGGCACCGAGTGCCACACGAGCCCCCCATAATTCTGGATTTCCTGCTTGGAGTGTAATCAGGTCACTCTTGTGAAGAGACTCGATCCCGATTGCAACGGCCGCAAAGTCATTGATGATCTTCACACGGGGGATAGAGAACTCGGCTCCGATAGCGGCTGCATCGATCGACCAGGTTAGATTGGTCAGACTGACGCTCTGATTCGACACCGGACCTGCGGCTGCGAAGCAGGCGGCCCCTAACTCGCAGTGCCCATCACGCATCCAGACACTGCCTAAAAAGTCCTTGAGGATATCTGAGAGACCGGTATAGGAACGGCTGTTGTACTGTTCTTCATGACGTATCTGGGGTAGACCATCCACTACTTGCACGAGTCTTAGTAGGGTCTTGGTACCCCCGATATCAGCACCGATAAAGGATTCATTCATGACATCGTGCCCTAGATAGGCCCCTTGTCTGGCTGCGGTATCGACTTATTTTCTACAGAGATCTGATCCAAATCGACCGACTCGATCTTGGCGAATCGTTGGCTGATCTTGCGGCTGGAGATATGGACCTCCTCCACATCCTGATTGGCGAGTCGTATGTGCTCTGCGAGCTTCTTCATGCGATCATCAAATCGTCCGAAATCCTGGCCCAGCTTAGATAGTTCGTGCTTAATGATATGGATCTGCTCACGGGTTTCAACATCCTTTAATACCGCACGTGCGGTGTTTAGCACCGCCATCAGTGTGGTGGGGGAGACGATCCATACCCGCCTTTGCATCGCGTAGTCCACCACATCGGGCATGTAGGCATGAATCTCTGCAAAAACCGCCTCTGCAGGAATGAACATGACCGCACCATCACAGGTCTCAGGAGGGAGGATGTACTTGCCAGAGATATCGTCGATGTGTTTTTTAAGATCCGCCCTGAACTGCTTTTGTGCTGACCCACGATCAGTCTCACTGGTCTCGCGATCAAACATCCTGTGATAATTCTCCAGCGGAAATTTTGAATCGACCGCCACCATACCGGTCGGGGGAGGGAGGTGGAGCACACAATCGACCCGGTTATTGTTGGAGAGCGTGTGCTGCATCGCGTACGCTCCAGCCGGTAAGATATTACGTACCAGCGCATCCAGCTGAACTTCACCGAATGCGCCGCGAGAGCGCTTATCACCAAGGAGTTCCTGCAGGCTCATCATATTGGTGGTGAGCCCGTCGATCTTTTTCTGGGCCTCATCAATGGTCGCAAGACGTGTCATCACACTGATGAAGGTGTCATTGGTCTTTTTGAATCCCTCATCAAGACGCTCTGTTACCCTGCCGCTGATCTGGTCGAGCCTCCCCTCAACCACAACCCGTAGCTGATCAGAGGTTTTAGTGAGCATTTCGGATAATCGATCGCCCTGCCGAGTGAGACCCTCATTCGAGTCCTTGATCATCTCTCGGTGCTTATCCTCGATCAGCTTCGCCTGTTGTGAGAGCAGGTTACGAATCACAGCCGAGAGAATGCCCATCCTGATCACGAGGAATGTCATTGCGATCATGACCGCGGCGGCAATAACGATCAGAAGGGTCTCGGGTCTCATGTCGGTGAGTATACTGCGGTTGATTTGAAGGTGTAAGCGGTTATGGGGCCAGGTTTACGGCATCGATCAGCTTCAATTTCTCGTGTCTACTCATCTGCTTGATTGCGTACTCGCGTTTACTGGCAGAGGATCGGGTTTCTTGCTTTTCTTGGTAGACGAGGGTGACCGGACGTCTGCTACGGGTATAGCTCGCCGCAAGAGCATCATCCGTATTATGTTCCGATACCCGCCGTGATACATCTTTAGCAATCCCGGTATAGAGACTTCCGTCTAAGCATCTGACCATGTAAACACTCCACTCATCCAGAGGATCCATCATTCAGTTCAGGGTTCGGATAAGTTATTTTTGACCGGTGTCAGATGACGTAGTTCAGACAATCGTGCCAACCCAAAGTGAATGAAGGTCAGTCCCGTCAGTGCAGGTGCAAATAGATTCAGTATTGGCACGAACTGAATCAGGCCGGTCAGAAATCCTAAGGCCCACCATGATGACCGGTGTTCCTTGATCAGAGTCTTCATCTCTTCGGGGTTGGCATGCTCGGACAGGGCATCATATCGAAATAGGCGTTGGTTCAGATAGGTCGCCGCGATGAATGGAACCAGTACACCCGCCCCGATCAACCAGAGAGGGGAGGTCACGAGCCAGATGCCGATAAAGATCCCGATCGCGATGAGCGAGTTTTTAAAACTTCCCCCGATACTGCTGCTGCCGCGATTAAGTGCCGGATAGTCCGTCTCCACGAGGTGGATTAAAGCCGGCATTGCGAAGAGTGATGTCATCACCAAAGCGGTGATGAAGACCAATGGTACAAACAAGATGAGATGAGCCACAGCTTGAATTGCATAGGCAACCCAGCGAGGCTCCACACCTTCGAGCCAGTTCTGAATGCCGATACCGGTGAGGCCGGTCGCGATCCATCCTGAGAGGGTATCCCAGAAGATCAACCCTAAGAGTAACCATAACAAGGTTGCCAATACCACCGGCCAGATCACGATCCATAATACCTTCAACTGAAACAGATCTCGAAGGCCACGCGATAGAGCATCCATGATCGGGTTCATGATCTTATAAGCCAGGAATCGATCTTGGGCCGGAGTTCATCGAGTGTGGCGTAACCACTGCTGAGCTGGCTATAACCCTGTCCATCTTGCAGGATCAGAGTGGGGAATCCATGAACACCCCACCCACGTGATTTATTAAATTGAGCGAGCGTCTGGGAGCGCATCTCATTCGATTCAAATAGAGCAAGGAACTGGTGCGAATCAATTCCCACGGCAGATGCGAGCGATGTCAGGACCTCGGTCTTGGTAACGTCTAACTGATCAAGATAGAAGGCCGATTGAATGGCCTTGAATAGGGGGAGGGTTGAATCCGGATTGATCATTGATCCTGACACGATCGCACGGCTGGGAGGCTCAGTATCGTAGATGAAACCGGGTGGCATCGCACCCTCGAAGAGGAAGGGTTGCTCGGTCTTACGGTGAACAGCATGCCAATGGTTGAGTATTTCTTCCCGCTGGGAGGGTTCCATCGGTAACGTGGTTCCGGGTCTCAACCCGCCCAGTAATAATTCCATACTGAGACGGTCTGAGTAGCGCTTTCGGATCATATCGATCACCGGTGAGAAGCCCCAACACCAGGAGCACATCGGATCAGCGAGATACCAGAGGGTCTTTCCGGTCATGGTGGATCACCTTCATCCAGCCAGATTCGGCCGATGGGAAGAGCGCGGGGGGAGGCAACGCCGGTTAAGCCGGTATTGCCTCATGTATCGGTATGAGGAATTGACTAGGCTGCGCCCCGTGATGCCTTCTTGCGGTCGTGCTCTAGCAGATAACGCTTGCGGACCCGGATCGTCTTGGGGGTGATTTCGACCAGTTCATCGTCAGAAATGAACTCGATCGCGGACTCTAACGTCAGTAAAATCGGTGGCGTCAAGGTGACGGCCTCATCAGTTCCAGATGCGCGTACATTGGTCAGTTGTTTGCCCTTGATTGGGTTCACGACCAGGTCATTATCACGGCTATGTATACCGATCACCATCCCCTCGTAGAGGCGGTCTCCTGGGCTCACGAACATGCGGCCACGCTCTTGCAACTTCCACAACGCGTATGCGACCGCCTCACCCTGCTCGGCGGAGATCAGAACTCCATTCCGACGCGATGCGATCTCGGGTCGGACCGGGGCATACTCATCGAAGACGTGACTCATGATGCCGGTACCGCGAGTCATGGTCATGAAATCGGATTGAAAGCCGATCAGTCCACGTGCTGGAATACGGTAATCCAAGCGGACACGCCCACGCTCATCAGAGACCATATCCTGTAGATCACCACGACGTGCACCCAGTGCCTCCATCACAGCACCCTGATTGACCTCTTCAACATCAACGGTCAGCATTTCAAATGGCTCGCACTTGGCTCCATCAATCTCACGAATAACCACATGTGGGCGCGATACAGCAAGCTCATATCCCTCACGTCTCATACTCTCCAGCAAGATGGTCAGATGTAACTCACCTCGACCAGAGACCAGAAATGAGTCCGTATCACCGGTATCTTCAAGTTTCATTGCGACATTGGTCAGTAGTTCTCTCTCCAGACGTTCCTTCAGCTGTCGGCTGGTGACGAACTTTCCTTCCTTGCCTGCGAAGGGTGAGGTATTCACCTGAAAGTTCATTGTTAGGGTAGGCTCATCCACGGCCGGCATTGGCAGACCTTCTGGCTGATTGACATCTGCCAGGGTGGCACCGATACAAAGCTCCTCAATACCATTGACCAGTACGATATCACCGGCAAGTGCTTCGTCCAGCTGTATCCGTTCGATCCCGCGAAAGCCGAGTACTTGATTGACCTTGGCCTTCTTGATGACATTATCCCCTGCCAGCACCATCACCTCCTGACCCGGTTTGAGGCGTCCACGAGAGACGCGTCCGATACCGATACGTCCTACAAAGCTGGAGTAATCTAATGCGCTGATTTGTAGTTGTAGCGCCTCATCAGGATCACCGGCCGGAGCATGGACATGCTTTAGAACCGCATCAAATAGCGGACGCATGTCGGTACTGGTTTGCTTTAAGTCGAGCATGGCATAGCCATTCAGTGCAGATGCATAGACTACCGGAAAGTCTAGTTGTTCTTCAGTCGCACCAAGCTTATCGAATAATTCAAAGGTACGGTTCACCACCCAATCAGGGCGAGCCCCATCCCGGTCAACCTTGTTGATTACGACGATGGGCCGTAATCCCAGTGCCAGTGCCTTCTTGGTGACAAACCGTGTCTGAGGCATCGGCCCCTCGACCGCATCAACCAAGAGTAAAACTCCATCGACCATCGACAAGACTCTCTCGACCTCACCACCGAAGTCAGCATGCCCCGGTGTGTCCACAATATTAATGTGGACCCCCTCGTAATCGACCGCACAATTCTTAGCAAGAATGGTGATACCTCGTTCACGCTCGATATCATTTGAATCCATCACTCGCTCTGCGATGTGTTGGTGAGCTGCGAAAGATCCTGCTTGATGCAACAGCTTGTCCACCAGTGTGGTCTTGCCGTGATCAACGTGGGCGATGATAGCGATATTACGAATGGAACGGGACATTGTGAATCCTTGTTCTGGGAACGACAAAAGGGCGGCATTATACCAGTCAGTCAGTGACGCTGCTCACCTTATATCCGATTGTTCTAGAATAATTTTAAGGCACTCGTCATAGCCTGTATCGAAACTGTATTCCAACACGACCCCTATACCCGCTGATCAGGACTATCTGGGCCGTGTGCTATGCTGAATTATCACTGAACTGCCCCCAATATAGCCGTGCCTATGGAGAATTCAATAGACAAGAAGACTCAGATTAATTTCTGGTACGTGATGATCGCATTGGTCGGAATTTTGTTCGTTCAGAGCCAGTACGAGAAATACAGCAAGGTCGAGCCGATCCCCTACAGCCGTTTCCAATCCCTTCTCGAGCAAGGCATGATTACCGAGATCGCGGTCACACACGACTACATCTATGGCAAGTTCAGGGGGACTGGAGCTGATGAGGGGAAGGACTTTGTCACAACCCGTGTGGAGCCAGAGCTTGCTGATAAGCTTGACCGGTATAACGTCACCTATACCGGGGTGATACCGAGCACCTGGTTCCACGACCTTCTATCCTGGATCCTGCCGACTGCGATCTTCATCGCGATCTGGATGTATGCAATACGACGGATGGGCGGTGGAATGAGTGGTGGGCTAATGTCGATCGGCAAGAGCCGAGCAAAGGTATTCGTTGAGAAGGAGATCAAAGTCACATTCGCGGATGTGGCCGGTGTCGATGAGGCCAAGGATGAGCTGATCGAGATTGTAAATTTCCTTAAAGATACTGAAGGTTATAGCCGTCTCGGTGGACGATCACCTAAGGGCATCCTACTCATCGGCCCGCCCGGAACTGGAAAAACTCTATTAGCACGAGCGGTGGCCGGTGAGGCGGGGGTGCCCTTCTTCTCGATCTCCGGTTCTGAATTTGTTGAGATGTTTGTCGGTGTTGGTGCCGCTCGGGTGCGTGATCTATTCGAGCAGGCTCGTCAGGTCGCCCCCGCGATCATCTTTATCGACGAGTTGGACTCACTCGGACGAGCCCGCGGTGCCTATGGAATCGGCGGACACGACGAGAAGGAGCAAACGCTGAACCAGCTACTCGCGGAGTTGGATGGATTTGATCCCAAGAGTGGGGTGGTTCTACTGGCGGCCACAAATCGTCCAGAGATCCTCGATCCGGCATTGCTTCGTGCAGGTCGGTTTGATCGCCAGGTCTTGGTGGATAGACCAGATAAGATCGGTCGTGAGCAGATCCTTGCGGTGCATCTCAAGAAGGTCAAGCTCGATCTTGATGTCAATCCAGAGCAAGTGGCTGCGCTGACACCTGGGTTTACCGGTGCAGACTTGGCTAACTTGATTAATGAGGCAACACTCCTTGCCACCCGACGTCGCGCGACATCGGTCACGATGGATGATTTTAATAATGCGATCGAACGCATCATCGCAGGTCTTGAGAAGCGAAACCGCCTTCTTAACCCGAAGGAGAGACGGGTAGTCGCATTTCACGAACTCGGTCATGCGATGGTCGCACTCTCCTTGCCCGGTACCGACGAGGTTCACAAGATATCGATCATCCCACGGGGGGTCAGTGCGCTCGGGTATACGATACAACGTCCGACCGAAGACCGATTCCTAATGACGAGGACTGAATTGGAGCACAAGATGGCCGTACTGATGGGTGGTCGTGCGGCAGAGAGGGTGGTCTTCGACGAAATCTCGACCGGTGCTGCGGATGATCTTGCCCGTGCAACCGACATTGCACGTGCGATGGTACTTCGGTATGGAATGAGCGAGTCTTTGGGCAATGTGACTTATGACCGAGAGCGGGCGACTTTCCTAGAGCCTGGCATGCCGATCTCGCAGAGCCGCGACTATAGCGAGCAGACCGCTCATGAGGTGGATGTCTCTGTGCGTAAACTCATCGATCAGGCATTCGAGCAGGCGGTCAGCATCCTCCAGATGAACCGTGAACTACTCGACCGTGCCGCAGACGAATTACTCAAGACTGAGACTCTAAATCAACCTCAGATCGAGATCCTGAAGAGATCGATCCTGAATAAATCTCCCCCCCCAACAGCATCGATCGACCCAAGCGGTCTACAGTTACTGCAAAAATAACCTCGACAATCAACACGACTGCTGTATACTCCGCCCTTCGATTAAAGGGCTTCATGCCTTTTTCTCGGGTTCATCGTTCCTGACCTCTCTTCGATTTTCAAGATTCCTCCGGAAATTGCGCAGTACCCTGGTTAGCGGCGATGTTTTGCGTTTGCGCTAGCGGTACTTTGCCCGTAATCTCCGGCAGTCATTGCCTGCTTGCGCGTTTATTTTTTACTCTTTAGGAAAATAACGTGTCATTTGAAAATCTAAATCTGCATCCCCTCATCCTCAAAGCCATCGTCGACTCTGGTTATACCAATCCGACCCCGATTCAAGAACAAGCCATCCCTGAGTTACTCGCGGGACACGATATTATGGCCTCGGCACAGACCGGGACCGGTAAAACGGCCGCATTCATGCTGCCCGCACTTCACAAGCTCGCAACACCCCCCAAGGTTCATAGCAGAGGGCCCCGAGTACTGGTCCTGACACCGACTCGAGAGCTCGCCTTACAGGTCTCAGAGGCCGCTGCCAAATACGGCAAGCACTTGTCTCGTATTAAGGTGGTGAGTATCCTGGGTGGAATGCCTTACCCCTTACAAAACAAGCTATTATCTCAGCCTGTTGATATTCTGGTGGCAACACCGGGACGTCTGATCGATCATATTCAACGTGGACGTATCGACTTTTCGCGTCTTGAGATGATGGTCTTGGATGAGGCCGATCGTATGCTCGACATGGGATTCATCGACGATGTGGAGAGGATCGCCTCGGCCACGCCGGCCACTCGCCAGACCCTGCTATTTTCAGCCACGCTGGATGGTGCAATCGACAAGGTGGCATCACGTCTACTAAAGGCACCTAAGCGGATCCAGATTGCTGCCCAACAGGCGAGGCTCGATAATATCGAACAACGTCTGCACTATGTAGACGATCTCTCCCACAAGAACCGTTTACTAGATCATTTACTTCGCGATATGACCTTAAAGCAGGCGATCGTTTTCACCGCAACTAAGCGTGATGCTGATACCCTGGCTGATAACCTCTCTTCTCAAGGTCATGAGGCGGCTGCTTTGCATGGAGATATGAGCCAACGTGATCGGACTCGCACACTAACCAAGCTTCGTCATGGTGGGTTACGGGTACTGGTCGCAACCGACGTTGCGGCGAGGGGTATCGATGTGGCTGGGATTACCCACGTCATTAACTTCGATCTACCTAAATTTGCTGAAGATTATGTGCATCGTATCGGTCGTACCGGACGTGCCGGCGCTGCTGGTATCGCGGTTTCATTTGCTTCGGGTAAGGATGGAATTAACCTGAAGAAGATCGAACGGTTTACTGGTCAACAGATCGCATCCCACGTGGTTCCAGGTCTGGAGCCTCGCTTCAAGCCTCGTCCTGGTGGCGGTGGTGCTCCCAGAGGAACCCCTAACGTTGCCCATAAGCGTAGCCGTACCTGGTCAAATGATGCTGGCGGTCGTAGTGCCAATAGCGCCAATGGAAATCGGGATAATAGCCGTGGCCGCTCTTTTGACAATGACAACCGGGGAAACTCGTTCAGGGGTAGCAGCACCCCGAG
>JBAWVG010000042.1:0-12280 GCA_037147395.1 Nitrosomonadaceae bacterium
GTCTCCCGTGAAATTCTACAAGAATCAAAAGATATTGAATCAATCCGTGCAGGGGCAGTGAAGAAGGTGCTCTCACTGATAGAAGATCTATCCCAAAGTGAGGAGGGGGGTGATCAGGAGAAGTTCAAGACCTTCTGGAAGGAGTTTGGTCAGGTCTTGAAAGAGGGTGTTGGTGAAGACTATTCTAATCGCGAACGTATTGCCAAACTGCTGCGTTTTGTTTCGACTCATACCGATGGAGACGATCAGAGCGTTTCATTGAACGACTATATCGGGCGGATGAAGGTGGGTCAGGAGAAGATTTACTATGTGACCGCCGATAGTCTTAAATCCGCCAGAAGTAGTCCACACCTCGAAATTTTCCGTAAAAAGGGGATCGAGGTCATACTCTTGTCGGAGCGTGTTGATGAGTGGTTAGCGACAAACCTGACTGAGTTTGAGGGTAAGTCTCTTCAGTCGGTCGCCAAGGGGAGTTTGGACTTGGGTGGGCTTGAGGATGAGTCAGAGAAGAAAGAGCAGGAGAAGGAGGCAGGTGAATATAAAGATCTGACCGAGAGGATTAAGGGTGTTCTGGGTGAGCAGGTGAAGGAGGTACGTGTCACCCTAAGGCTGACTGAGTCTCCCGCCTGCTTGGTTTCAGAGAGTCATGATATGGGTGGAAATCTGGAGAGGCTCCTTAAATCAGCGGGTCAAAAGGTAAACCATGCCAAGCCGATTCTTGAAATTAATCCGCACCATCCGATGGTGCAACGGTTGAAGTACGAGGAGGAGCGCTTTGTTGATTGGAGCCATATTCTATTTGATCAGGCTCTTCTGGCAGAGGGTGGCCAACTCGAGGACCCAGCCGGGTTTGTTAAAAGACTCAACGAACTACTGCTATCGACCACTCTGAGTGGGAAGTAGAATCTGACCCGCAGATGTGACGGGCCTAGCTACTCCCGAGAGCTACGATCAGACCGCTCGTCACAAACCCTGCTGGTAGCCATATTTTCATTCTATTGGTCAGTGGGCGACTTTCGACCCATTGGTAGAAAAGAGCGCCCCCAAGAATGCTGATGCCTAAGGCTAGTAACAATCCGAATAGATTGGTGACTGCATGGTGCGGGAGAAAACGGAAGAAGGCCGCATTCACGACCAGGCATAGCGGGAAGTGAACGAGGAAGATGGAATAAGAAATGCGTCCCAGATAGCTTAAGAAGTTTGGGATGGAACACCTTTCCAAGATTCCATAATTTTTGGCAAATCCCAGTAGCAGCATCACTGTCGTTGCGACCGCTATCCGGCCACGGAAATCAATCATCAAGGATGCGACCGCTAGGCCACCGAGTAGTACAAGCCAGAGCATAGGTCGATCCTTGTTCGAGGTCCAATAGGCTAGAACTCCAAGGCCGTACGAGCCAAAAAAATAGAGTGCGGTCTCGTCCCAAAAATCATTTCTATTGAATGCGAATAGCGAGGCCATTGTGAGGCCAGCAATTAAGATCAGTGCTGTCGATTTAAGGTGAGGGTATCGGTCCTCGATCTTTCTGGATAGCCAGAACAGAGACACCGCAAGTACGAATAACTGAAAATCAATGGCCACATACCAGACCCCTGCCGATAGAGCCTCTTGATTGAGCAGGTCTTGCAGTAAAAATATATGCGCTAGAAGCTGAAAGAGGTCAGGTGCTGCGGAGAGGGATTCATGAGATATCCACTGCCGAGCGAGGAAAGTACATCCGATCGAGAGTGTGAGTGCTGCAAGGTACGGGATCACTAACCTGATGTAACGTCTCTTAATGGACTGAACCGGATCAGCAAGTAGTGGTACTCCGAGCGGCACAAGCTTCCCCGCCAACAGAAACCCTGCCACCACAAAGAAGACTTGAACGGCCATCCTTGCGTACTCTCGTAGCCAGTCGATCAGTCCCGGAATCAGCGGGTAGGCCAGGTCCGACATGGGTCCGTAGATCGACAGGTGGTGAGATACAATCAGAAGGCAGGAGATGGCCTTGAGTGCATCCACCAAGGGCATTCTCGAGACATCGGTGCTCATTCTGTTGCGATCTTAGCCTGCAACCACCCGTCTACTGATATGTCCAAGAGCAGCCTCGACCTGATCAATCAGGATGAGACAGAGTTCACCCGCTTTGAGACTCGCAAAGGCGGCATCGATGGCTACAAATTCGCCGCGAATTTCCTTAATCTCGCGGGTACGCTTGGCATTCTCCAGCCCCTTTCGTAACAGACCCAGTACCTCTCCATCGGCACGTCCACGTTGGCACTGGTCCTGATAAAGGACGACTTCATCGAATGCATCACCAAGGATCTCTGTCTGCTGACGGATATCCTCGTCCCTTCTGTCACCGGCGCCACTGATAACGACAGAACGCCGATTTGCAGGCATATTATCGATCGCGGATACCAACGCCCGGATCGCGTCGGCATTATGACCATAGTCCGCGATCAGCGTAGCGCCACGATGATTAAAGAGATTAAAACGACCGGGTGCGGTCTGTGCATCACTGACAAAGGTAGCCAATCCGGCACGAATAATGGCCCAATCAAGAGCAAGCGCCCAACCGGCACCAATGGCCGCCATTGCATTCTCGATCTGGAATCCGATGGTTCCATTCTGTGTGATCGGAATACCACTCAGCGGGATTTTGTATTCAACTCCGATCTCTGATGCCACGATCGAGTCCCCATCGAGATAGATGACGCGCTTGCCCTGGGATCGGTGCATGGCGATGACAGGATGATTAGGGTCTCTGGCAAAGAAGGTCACTGATCCGGGACAGTCATCGGCCATGCTCACCACGAGAGGGTCGGCGGCATTGAGTACAGCGACCCCGGTATCGGGCATGACACTTCGTACAATGATTTCCTTAACCAGAGACAGATCTTCAGCCGTGTGGACATGGGCTAGTCCGAGATGGTCGCCCATACCGATATTGGTCACGACCGCTACCTGGCACAGGTCAAAACCAAGACCCTCTCTCAGCAATCCACCTCGAGCAGTTTCAAATACAGCCGCATCAACATCGGGATGGATTAAGACATTCTTCGCACTCTTTGGTCCGCTGCAGTCACCGGTATCGATACGATTTCCCTCGATATAGACACCATCTGTATTGGTCATTCCGACCCGTAAGTTGTGACTGCTGAGGATGTTAGCGATTAGACGCACGGTGGTGGTCTTGCCATTAGTTCCAGTGACGGCAATCACGGGGATGCGCCCATCGTCCCCTTGCGCAAACATACTATCGATCACCGCTTCTCCGACCGCACGACCCTTTCCTAACGAAGGTTGAAGGTGCATGCGAAGGCCGGGGGCAGCGTTCACCTCGATAATGCCTCCACCTTGTCCTTCAAGGGGGGCACTGACACTGTTGCAGAGGACATCAATTCCGCAGATATCGAGACCGATCATTTGAGCTGCTTCTACCACTCGTGCAGCCAGCTCTGGATGAACTTCATCGGTCACGTCGGTGGCTGAGCCGCCGGTTGAGAGATTCGCATTATTACGCAGTGTCACGCATGCGCCGTGTGCGGGAATGGATTCGGCAGTGAACTCTTGGGTTGCGAGATGGGAAAGTGCAGTCTCATCAAAACTTATTCTTGTGAGCGGTGTGGAATGACCCTTGCCACGTCTTGGGTCAGCATTGACCTGGTCCACCAGATGTCGAATGGTATGGATACCATCACCGATCACTTGAGGGGGGTCACGCCGGGCAGCTGCAACCAGCTTATTGCCGATCACCAGCATTCGGTAGTCATGGCCTGGGATGTAACGCTCAACCAGGATATCTTCACTGATCTCAGATGCAACCGCATATGCGGACTCTACCTGTTCACGATTCGCGAGATTTACGGATACACCCTTACCCTGATTGCCGTCTTGCGGCTTTACCACGACCGGTCCTCCGATCTCGCAAGCGGCGACCCATGCATCATCCGCGCTCACGACCGGGCGCCCCGTAGGAACGGGAATGCCTGCTGCATGAAGTAATAACTTAGTTAATTCCTTATCCTGAGCGATGGATTCAGCAACTGCACTGGTTCGGTCTGTCTCGCTGGCCTGGATACGTCGTTGCCGACTACCCCATCCGAACTGGACCATACTGCCATCGGTCAATCGACGGAATGGAATGCCACGACCTATTGCAGCCTGAACAATGGCACTGGTGCTGGGCCCGAGACGGACCTCCTCATCCAGTTCTTGAAGGCGCTTCAATGCACCCATCAGATCAAAGGGGGTGTCATTCAGTGCAGCAAGACATAACTCGTGTGAGAGTTCGAGGGCGAGCCTGCCGACTGATTCCTCGGTGTATTCAACGATGACCCGGTATGTTCCGGTCTTTGATGTTTGAACGGTATGGCTGAAATTGACCGAGCAACCGGCCCTGTTCTGCAGGGTGAGTGTGACAATCTCTAGTATATGAGCCATGGACACGGGTTCAGGATGTTGGCCAGTTTGAAGTAGCGGGACTCCTGTGAGGCGCTCATTCAATCGGGCTATAAATCCTGGTAATTTGTCTGGGGAGCACTCCTCGCTACCGCAACTGACAATGGCCTCTATGGAGGTACGTTGACTCCATAGATTAGGGCCACGGAGTGCATGGACGCGCGATACTTTCATAGATAACTTCCTTGAGTTTCCTGATCGACCCGGTGGGAGAGATGTCCCACCTGTTCAGATCCGGCGGTTGCAATTCCATTACAAATTAATTCTGGCGTGATACCGAGTGCCCATGCGGCAGCCACAGCTGCCAGAATGTTTTCAATCTGTGGGGTCGAGCGCCCATTATCGGTCAGTGGGATACTGGATAACTTGATCAGTGCCACTTCTTCATCACCGGTGGCGAGTACCACCTCTCCATCTCGAACGATTACAGCACGTCCTCCGTGAGGTTTTTGTGAGAGATGAGCCTTGACAGCGGGTAACTCTGGATCAAGGCTGAAGTAGATGACCTCTCCATTGCATAACTTGGACATTTCGACGAGCATTTCCACGCGTGCATTAAGTACCGCAGTACCGGTTGGCAAGATCATATCGATCACATCATCCACCGCTGCAGCTGTTGGTGTGATCACATCAAGCTGGGTGCGAAGGGTGGTATAGACCTGCTCAGGGGTTTTAATGTCGTATCGGCCGTAGTGCCGTGTCGGTTCAACATTGGTGATGATGCCGACCTGGCAGCTGTCGTAGACGAGACCTTCACCGAGGATGGTGTCGCTACCATTCTCAAATACGGCCGCCTCGACCGATCGGTTGATCAGGATACGATTGGCTGCATCCCATTGGGCACAATCGCCTTTATCAATCTGTCTGGAATTAAGGTATAGGCCATCACTACAGGCTAGCCCGGTATATTTACCGGAGAGGGTCAGTAGACCGGCCACGAGATGAGCCACGGTCGTCTTGCCGTAGCTCCCGCTAATGCCCACAATCGGAATGCGACCATCATCACCACTTGGGAAGAGATGATCGACAATGGCCTTCCCAACGGGGCGGGGCGTTCCAACAGCAGGCTTGATGTGCATCAATAGGCTTGGACCGGCATTCACTTCTACGATGGCACCACCTTGTTCGGTGAGTGGGCGTGAGATGTCAGTCGCAACGAGATCAATTCCAGCGATATCCAAACCGACAATGCGTGCTGCGAGTGAGGCTGCTGAGGCGATACTGGGGTGGACATCATCGGTCACGTCGAAAGCGTGGTTGCCATTACGCTGGATCAAGACCTTGAGATCAAGCGGTGGTACGGATTCTCCCGTAAAGCCTTGATGGGCGATCTCCATCCGTGCTGCACGATCCAGTCGGATCATATTGAGAGGGAAGTCTTCCGTTGTTCCACGGCGAGGGTCCGAGTTAATCTGATGATCGATCAGGTCATTGATGGTTGATGTTCCGTCACCTATAACCGATACCGAGTCTCCCCGATTGGCTGCAATCAGGCGGCCCCCAACGACCAATAAACGGTGCTCAGTGCCGAGGATGTATCGTTCAACCAGAACGCCACTGCCCTCTTTTAGAGCGGCCTGGTAGGCTGACTCGATCTCTTCACGTTGAGTCAGTTCAATAAAAACGCCCCTCCCATGATTGCCGTCACAGGGCTTAATCACGACTGGAAGACCAATATCTTCAGCAGCCTCCCAGGCATCTTCAGCGCTGGTGACGATACGACCTTCGGGAACAGGGACACCGCAGGACCGGAGGAGTGACTTGGTTAAATCCTTGTCGCGAGAGATGCTCTCTGCAATTGCAGGGGTGCGATCGGTCTCAGCTGTCCAGATATGTCTACTACGAGCGCCATATCCAAGCTGTACCAGATTCCCTTTAGCGAGTAGGCGGGTAGCGGGGATATTACGGGCGGTTGCTGCATCGACAATGCATGCGGTGGATGGGCCTAACCAGAGAGAGTCGACCATCCCACGAAGGTGATCGAGAGTGGCATTAACGTCATAGACCTTTTGACCTTCCATTGCTGAGAGGACTAATTCACGGGCGGCTAAAAGTGCGGTCCGTGTGATGTCTGCATGCCAAGCACTGACGATGACCTTGTAGACGCCTCGCACCGAGGTCTCACGCGCTCTTCCAAATCCACCTTTCATCCCTGCCAGATTCTGTAGTTCAAGTGTGACATGCTCGAGGATATGGCATGGCCATGTGCCTTCCTCAACACGCTTTAAAAATCCCCCACGCTCTTCGTAGCTACAGCGGTGTTCAATCAGAGAGGGAAGGGATGATGAGAGCCTTTCATAAAAGCCGGGGATGGTGTTAGATGGGAAGTCTTCGAGTATGCCGATATCGACGAGGGCCTCAAGAACCGGGTAATAGGTCCAGATATTGGGACCATTCAGATGGCGAATCTCGAGGAATTTGATATCCCTTTCAGTATGCTCAGTAGTTACACGATCTGGCATGAAATGAGGCTGTACAGAGTAGATGAAGTCGAATTAACGCGGCCAGCATGGATCGGTTTACAGGCACATTAAATAATTCTGCCGTGAGAGGATCCGTTAAGACACCTCATGGAGACCGCTCCATTGGTAGTTTGTTGCTTTATATCAGAGCATTACAGAGATTTTTGGGGTTGGACTAGAGGAATCTATCCA
Source organism: Nitrosomonadaceae bacterium (assembly GCA_037147395.1). Lineage (GTDB taxonomy): Bacteria > Pseudomonadota > Gammaproteobacteria > Burkholderiales > Nitrosomonadaceae > VFJL01. Next base: position 7,102 of record JBAWVG010000042.1, read on the forward strand.
GAATTTTACGGCTGTGATGATCGAGCCCGAATCGGTCACGGATCAGAAAGTGAATTCCATGAATCTCGGTGATCAGCAAGGAGGGAGGGGCTAACCGTCGGATATTCTCTTCACCCTTGAGGGTGAAAGTGGTCATTCCACGGTCCGTCTCGACCTGCCAGTTGCAGGGTGTTGCAAAGCTTGAGACACCGATGATGCGTTTGATCTCCGGCATGAATTCACGACTGCCGAGTTCAGACTGAATGAGTGTTCGTAACTCATCCGGCAGATCATCTAAGTCATCGATCCAGGCCAATTCATGGCCTTGTGGATCAATTAACGCGATCCCTTGATCGGGTGCTGCGATTGGGAAGGCTCGTACCGGGACGACCCCCTCACGTGGGCACCCATCAGCGCCAATGAATATCAGTCTCCCGAAGGTATTTAGACTGAGCTGGAAGTCGGGCTTGTTCATATCCGTCCCTCCGCCACGGTGAGTGTGATGTCTTGACGATGCAGCTCATCCTCAGTATCGATATTACGAGCTTGAGCCTGATAAAGGTTGAAATAATGACCTGCTTGCGCCATCAGCTCATCATGATTACCCACCTCAACAATGCTGCCACGATCCAGCACAATCAGACGGTTGGCATCGCGTAAGGTGGATAGACGGTGAGCGATGGCGATGGTCGTTCTACCCCGAACTAGATTATCGAGCGCCTTTTGAATCTCTTTCTCAGTGGTCGTATCAACGGAGGAGGTGGCCTCATCCAGGATCAGAATTCGTGGGTCGATGAGGAGTGCACGTGCAATTGAAATCCGTTGTCGCTCACCGCCTGAGAGAGACTGACCACGCTCTCCGGCAAGTGAGTCATAGCCGTGGGGCAGTCGCAGAATGAACTCGTGAGCATGGGCTGCTCGAGCGGCGGCAACGATCTCGCTACGCGTCGCATCGGGCTTGCCGTAGGCGATATTCTCTGCGATCGTACCGAAAAAGAGGAAGGGCTCCTGCAGCACGAGCCCGACATGTTTGCGGTACTCGGCCACAGGCAAGGAACGAATGTCCACCCCATCAATCAGGATTGCACCCTCTGTGACATCGTAGAACCGGCAGATCAGGTTGACCAGCGTACTCTTGCCAGAACCGCTATGACCGACTAGGCCCACCATCTCACCCGGCTCAATCGTGACGCTGATATCGCGTGTCACACTCCGAGTCCCGTACCGGAAACCGACACCCCGTAACTCGATCCGTCCCGTGACGGTCGGTAGGTGGACCGGGTTCGCGGGCTCTGGAACACTGGAAGTCTGGTCAAGAATCTCAAAAATACGTTTGGTTCCGGCTGCTGCCTTCTGGGTGAATGAGACGATCCGGCTCATCGAGTCCAGTCTCAGATAGAATCGGCTGATATAGGCCAGAAAGGCGGTGAGTACACCGACGGTGATCGCATCCTTTGAGACTTGCCAGATCCCAAAGACCCAAACCACGAGTAATCCAATCTCGGTGAGAAGTGTTACGGTCGGAGTGAAGAGGGACCAGATTCGGTTCACCCGATCATTGACCTCAAGGTTGTGTTGGTTTGTTGCGCGGAAGCGTGATGCTTCGCGTTTTTCTTGTGCAAATGCCTTGACCACCCGCATCCCGGGGATGGTGTCGGCAAGTACATTAGTCACCTCTGCCCAGATACGATCGACCTTCTCAAATCCAGTACGAAGCCTGTCCCGAACCACGTGAATCAGCCAAGCGATGATGGGCAATGGCAGCAGTGTCACCAGGGCCAGCCAAGGATTGATCGAAACCAGGATGGCCGCTGTCATGATGATCATCAACATGTCGGTGGCAAAATCGAGCAAGTGAAGAGAGATGAAGATGTTGATACGATCTGTTTCAGAGCCAATCCGGGCCATCAGATCGCCCGTCCTCTTGCCACCGAAATACTCTTGTGAAAGCTTCAGGAGATGTTCATAAGTGGCGGTACGTAGATCAGCGCCGATACGTTCTGAGACCAGTGCAAGGACGTAGGTCCTAGCCCACCCAAGAGCCCATGCAAGTACTGCAGCACCGAATAGACCGGAGAGGTAGAGGGTCACCAGATCATTATCGATCGGTTTGCCATTCTGATAGGGGATCAATACATTATCCATCAGTGGCATGGTCATGTAGGGGGGAACCAAGGTTGCTGCTGTACTTCCCAGGGTCAACAGAAATCCACCGAGCAGTCGCCACCTGTAGGGTCTCGCGAATCGCCACAGTCGAAATAGCGTCCATGTTGAAGGGGGAGTATTGATTTCCCGGTTGCAGAGTGAGCATTCCTCCTGTCCAGGCGGGAGAGGGCTATCAATGACGCTGTGGCATTTAGGGCACAGGACTTGACTGGATAATGGAGGGAGTGCCCCGGTGAGGTGATAGCCGAGTTGATCCATGAACCGCTCGATCAGGCGGCTCGCTGAGGTGTCATTGATGAGGGTATACCGCCACCGAGTAAGGAGTGAATCTGCATCCGAAAGCTCGAGGCTGCCGATGCCTGCATGATCGCGTCGGGTCAGTATCAGACCCTGTCGGTAGCTCCATTCCTGCCAGGATGCATCTGTCGACGGTTTAGATAATAAACGTCGGTTGGTTACAATCACCAATCCTGAAGAAAAATGTAGCCTGTCATCAAGATCCGTCTCGAGCCAGGAGAGTACCTCTTCACCATCGGTCAGTTGCAGCTTGACTTGGTCAAGCCAGGATGGAGGTAGATCAGATAAAGAGAGGGTCGTCGATTGCATTAACTGGAGAGCAAGGGGGTGAGTATGTAGGCGATTTTAAAATGTAGGGGAGAGGCCAAGTGCCCATTGCAGAAATGATGCAGTTCCCAGTAAAGATCATTCTGATATGCTTCACAATGGTACTCCAGAAAAGACCTTGATGGATTAGAGTGTAGTCGGTGGTGGATCATATGCCGAGTCTCCTCGTGTATTCTGATATGGCGATATAACGCGCAGAAACTGATCCGGCATGACAAAAAAGTTTGCTACTATTGTCGATGGAGCTGTCTATCAGTTATTTTAACTACAGGTAAATTGATCTGGCCACCCGACAGGAGCTTTCCGATTTTCTGACTGAGACTGAGCGACGTGCCTATAAGCAGGCACTTTTTGCGGTACGGGATGAGCACGTCGCGCTGGATATCGTTCAGGACTCGATGATGAAGCTCACTGAAAAGTATGCGGCTAATCCCCCAGAGGAGTTGCCGCTTCTATTCCAGCGGATTGTTCAAAATACCATACGAGACTACTACCGCCGGCAGAAGACTCGATCATTATGGACGACACTATTCTCATCATTTACACCCAGCAGTCGGGAGAAAGAGAACGAAGATTATGATCTGCTGGAGACCTTGCAGGTAAAAACGGATTCTAACTTTGGGAAGGACCCTCATGAGCAATTAGAGCAGTCGCAACTCATTGGTTTTATTGAAGAGGCAATAAAAACTCTTCCTGCACGTCAACGTGAAGCCTTCCTTCTGCGTTACTGGGAGGAAATGAATGTGGAAGATACTGCCGCGATCATGGAATGCTCGGAGGGGAGTGTGAAGACTCATTGCTCCCGTGCAACCCATGCCTTGGCTGCCATACTTAAAAAGAAAGGAGTCTCGCTATGAACGAACCTGAACTCGGAAAAAAAGTTGCTCGACTGCTAAATCAGGGGCTGGATGATATCGGGCAAGATACGCTCAACCGCTTGCAATCGGCGCGGAGAAGTTCTCTTGAGAGCTATCAAATGAGCGAGTCTAGGATTGTTACGGGAGGCGGTACGGCTGCACAGAGTGGACATGGGTGGCACTTTAATCCCGGCAAGGTATTGTCGTTATTTGCATTGTTGCTCGCTCTAGCGGGTGTTGCTTACTGGCAGGACCCGATACAACAAGGTAGCGATATCGCGGACTTGGACATTATGCTGCTGAGCGATGAATTGCCAGTTGATGCTTATCTCGATGATGAGTTTGGTGAATGGCTAGACCACTCCTGGCAGTAGCCATTTGGCTATGCCTATTGGTTCCTACCCATGTCTTAGCTGAGAGTGGGGGGCCTTCTTGGGTACGTCTTGATTCTCAGCAAAAGCAAATCCTAGCACCCCTCTCGCAGGACTGGAATGGGATGGAAGTTGCCAGAAAGAATAAGTGGCTGACCATCGCAAAACGGTATCCAAGCCTGTCATCCATTGAGCAGCAGAGGATCCAGTCCCAGATGCGTGAGTGGGCTTTATTGACTGCTGATCAGCGTGTCAAGGTTCGTGAGAAATACAAGAATATTAAGCAGCTCCCTCCTGAGAAGCACCATGAGATCAAGCATAAATGGCGTGAATATGAACAGCAGAAAGAAGAGCAGAAGAAGGCTGCAAGCAATCTGGATAAGGAACCAGACTAATCTCTTATTCTGAAGTTTATCTGTTTTATCAAGCCATTGATGGTCGTTTGGTGTATGCATTTCCCCTAAGGCACTTCATGTAGCAATCTCCACCCTAGCACTTTGAGCGGTTGGTGATTAAGGTGCCCTGAAGGTGCTCTTCCGCCAATTGCACCTGTTCTACAGTTGGGTTATTCGAGTCTACCTCCCTAGCGAAGCCTGTCTTATGAATTCACCACTGGAATTTCTCAGTGCCCATCTCGTAGGGAAATGCTGACACAGCAGTTCTATACCCTTATGTAACGACCATTTTAAAAGTGACATACTTCAAAAATAAGAATCATCATTAAATGAAATACAAATTGACGACTCTGGTATGTCGGTGAATATGCAAATTGCTAACAACGGTTGGGAGATGGACTATGAGCCATCGTATTAAGATGATCTGTGTGATTAACCCAGATCAATTTAAGTGGGAGAATGTAATTAAGGAACACTATCTATCTGGTTTACTTGATTCGGATCTCCACGATATAACACTGGGATTAGCAGAACCTACAGTTCCGAGAAATGCACATGAAGAGTTCTGCCGAGTTATAGATAATTTGAAGATTCTCGATCTGTCATACGAGGATGATCGAGATACTTTCTGTAGGATCATAGAAGAACACTTGGGCGATCTCCAGTTTCTTTTACAAGATGGAAATCTGTATGGATTTGGAGAGTTGTATGAGATGGGAGAGAAGGGGATTGTACGAATTACAGGAGGAGGAAAAAGAATCATCCTAGTTGATTATCAGTCTATAAA
>JBAWVG010000043.1:0-12227 GCA_037147395.1 Nitrosomonadaceae bacterium
AGGGCGACTACTGACTGGACTACTTTATTCATGTTTCCCTCCAAAAAATTAATAACTAAAAATACGTGTTTATTTTAACCAATGTGTCGTCTATCTTGAAGCTATTGAAACACGATCATGCTATCAGCATTATGATAGAAGTATGTAGGGGAAACCCGATAAAAATTGATTTCTATCAAAGCTCAGCCTTTTAATTCTGTGGTTACTTCCAATCGAAACCGGAGTAGGTATCGTGATCCACGACTGCAGCAGCTGCCCGACGAATGAGTTCAAGATTGGTCCCCCGGTCCATCATTCCACCGACCGCAAGTGTTACCACCATAGCCTCGAGTGGATAGGCCAGATGGACTCGGTACCTCTGCATTAATGTCGTAGCGTCAGGGGCTGCGACCCCCTCCCTTGTTAAGACCTGTTGATACCGTGTCAGAAGATCTAGCTCGTGCTCCCGCCTTGTTTCAGGAGTAAGTGCCGTGGCCAGGAAGTAAGCCACATCTCCCATCCCCTCTCCAATACGCACCAGTTGCCAATCTAGAAAACCCGGTTGCGATCCTCGCCAGAAGAAGTTACCCGGATGGAGATCATGATGAACCAGTGTGAGTGGGCCTGTCTCAAGGAACCTCATTGCCTGACGACGGTGTCCTGCATAACTCAATGCGGAGGGGTGCAGTTCCGCTGGAACCATACTCCCCGCAAGAGATAACCCCCGCCGCATCAATGGTACTGCCAAGGCCGACCCCAAACGGTCTTCTAAACGCCGCATGGAACCGGCCAGCCAATCATCGGCACTCTCGAGACCCACTTTATCCCAAAAACGAGCATGTAGCCGGGCCAATCTTTCGACCACAGCAGTCGCCTGAGTTACCGTTAAAGCATCACAAGGAGAGCCTGCAGTGGCCCCGACTTCAGTCACATCAGCAAGGACTACCGTTGTCCCCTGCCCCCATGGTTGCTGCGTCGATAAGATTGTGGGACAGGTTACCGGGACAGAATTGACCAGTTCTTGATAAAACCGAGCCTCCGTCTGGAGTAGACGAGGCAGAGCGGTGATCATTCGAACCCGCCAAAGCTTTGAGGGGGCCTTTATGAACCAGCGACGAGGCAATGTCTCTGGACCATTATGATCGACAGTGATGCGTACCCGCGTAGTTGTCCCGACATCGACTGAGTTCATCTTGACCCCTGAAACTACCACTCCCTGGGCATGCTGATCCACAATTCGCTGGGCCCATGAGGCTGTCAGCCGGTCTTCTATTCCTGACATTTTCTTGGTCTTAAAGGAACTCAGTAGTGAGGCTTGAACGTAAGGATTATTCTATGCGGCGTATTTCGGTTAAAGATTCGACTGTTTATGTAACAAACTTGAGGGGGCAATCCCGTTTTATAGGCCTCTATGCCAAGTATCCATGAGTTAGATGAGGTCAAAACACTCACCCTGACCTCTCACTGCACGCAAATACCTAATCAGAAACCCTTTAATTCAATTAGGGGTGGCTCATACCGGGCATATGTTCGATATCCCCTTTTTCCATGAACATATTAGGATCTGCCATTCCGAATATCATCGCGATATGCGCAACCACTAGAAAAACACCCACGAAGATTGCATGGAGCTTGTTACGCTCACGTTGTGAAGCAGAAGCATAGAGGAGATTCATATCTAGTAGCGCAATACCGAAGAGTGGGACGAGGCCCAGTAAATAAAAACCAACGGCAATCACGTCCGCAATGCCACGCCATCCATTGGAAGTCGTCAGCGGAATAACGGCGGTAAGAAGAAGGTTTATAAAGATGCCTAGGAAGTACCACCCGACAATAATTCCAGACACCTTGCTGAGCGTCTTTACTGTACCGGTATCTTTTCCGGTAAAGAGAAGATACAGCTCGGAAATGGCAATCGTTTCTGCAAGTATTACCGGGATCGCCATGTAGATGATCAGATTCCATGGCTGATTCGTCATGAGGAGTTCCATATAATGCGTCATGTGCTTATCCCGATAAGAGTCTCAAAAATAGTGCGTTCAGAAAATACTAACGCGTGCAGTGTACTGGATCGATCTCAAAAATCAATTCCTAACCAGAGTTTATGGAATCTCTGCAGAACAAATAGGACTCAACCAGGAGACAAGAACCATCAATTCTGTCAACCTATCTGCAGGCACATATTCTGACAGAAGACATCTCCCATTAAACCAAAACAAACCCCAACAATCATCCTAAATCTCAAGACACCAAACCATCAAGATGCCAAATCTTCTTATTACCGGCGCCAACCGCGGCATCGGTCTGGAGTTTGTTAGACAATATATCGAATTAGGCTGGCGCGTGTTCGCTTGTTGTCGCAACCCGGATCAGGCCACACTACTAAAACAGTTAGCATCAATGCACGCTAACTCACTCAGCCTGCATGAACTAGATGTCTCTGACTTTGAGCAGATTGACAGATTGAGCACAAAACTTGCCAATCAAAATATCGATTTGCTGCTGAATAATGCTGCGGTCTTCCTAGATACTCATGCCAATAACCTTGGCAGAACTGACTATGAGGCATGGATGTATTGTCTGCGCGTGAACAGCATGGCACCACTTAAAATGACAGAAGCATTCGTCAATCAAGTCAGACGTGGCACGCAAAAAAAGATCATCAACATCACCAGCAAGATGGGTAGCATTGCTGACAATAGCAGTGGTGGCTACTATCTCTACCGATCCAGCAAGACTGCTCTGAATATGGTGACACGAAACCTTTCAATCGATTTAACACCTCACGGAATCATGACCGCTACGCTACACCCAGGCTGGGTACAGACAGATATGGGTGGCCCGGATGCCCTGATTACAGCAGAGTCGAGTGTGGCCGGTATGCGGCGCGTGATCGCACAATTAACACCTGCCGATAGCGGAAAATTCTACGCGTACAATGGCAAGGAAATCGCTTGGTGAAGCTCGGTGTGCAGATATACGAAAATCAAACGCAAGAATCACAATATCCATAACGCAGGTTAAAACGTCAGACGGTAGCCTGCCTTTTACTCTATTTAGCACCAGACACCCTCAAATTCAATTCGTCTCTACGTGTCCCCTCACAAAACTGTCAATTGAGTTACAAAAAATACGTCCACTCCACCTCCTGCGACGGCCAGCAACATTCTTCTGAATTCACACCGAATTAAAGTTGATACGCCACTAGGAACCCCCGCAGGGCTCTAGCTATTTGCTGCAGATGCATCCGCATACAGGTCACTCCCCGGCTCGAACCAGGCAAGCTTCTGATGGAGCTTCACCACCTCACCGACGATGATGAGAGTGGGGGGGGTTAGGCCCGCATGAGCGGTTAAATCTGGAAGTGTCTCTAACGATCCGACCAGTACCCTCTGATGGTGGGTCGTACCCTGCTGCACAATGGCGGCAGGCATCGTGGCCGGCAACCCATGCGCAATCAATTGCTGACACAGAACCGGCAATCCCAAGAGCCCCATGTAAATCACGATGGTCTGATACGGCCGCGCCAGTGCCTGCCAATCCAGATCCACGCTCCCATCCTTGAGGTGTCCTGTGACAAAGACACAGGATTGGGCATAGTCGCGGTGAGTGAGCGGAATGCCTGCATAGGATGACACCCCAGAGGCCGCCGTGATGCCGGGGACCACCTGGAAAGGAATGCCGTGACTGGATAATGTCTCAATCTCCTCGCCACCACGGCCAAAGATAAAAGGGTCACCCCCCTTTAGTCTTAGCACGCGCTTACCTTCCTTTGCCAACCGCACCAGTAAATCATTAATAGACTCCTGCGGCATGACATGATTACTGCGCTCCTTTCCTGCATAAATGCGGAGTGCATCACGGCGCACCATATCAAGTATCTCAACCGAGACCAGTCGGTCATAAACCACCACATCTGCCTGTTGCATCAGACGCATTGCACGAAAGGTCAATAAGTCTGGATTCCCGGGTCCAGCACCCACCAGGTAGACTTCCCCTTGTGGCGCTTCATCAGAATCAATTTTCAGCGCGTTCTCAAGATAATCCTGTGCCGCCTGATCCTTCCCCGCAAGAACCATTTCTGCAAAAGGTCCTTGCAATTCTCTCTCCCAGAATATTCGCCTCTTCTCCGGATGAGAGAAATGTAGCTTCACCCGATCGCGTAAATTGCCTGCATAGATCGCTAGACGTCCATATGCTTCCGGGATCATGGTCTCGAGTCGTGCTCGCAAGAGTCTCGCCAGGACAGGAGATTTTCCACTGCTCGAGACCGCGATCAATATTGGAGACCGGTCAACGATGGATGGCATGATGAAGGAGCACAGGTCTGGGTTGTCCACCACATTAACTGGAATACGCAGGCTATGAGCAACTTTTGAAACCTGTTGATTAACCGATCGATCATCGGTCGCGACGATCACTAGAACCGCATCATCAAGGTGATTGGCACGAAATGTTTCAGCAAGATGAGTGATGGCCCCCTGTTTCTTCTGTTCACTGAGCTCATCACCAAGCTCTGGGGAGACCACCAGCACACGGGCACCGGCTCTCATCAGCATAGCGGTTTTACGTGCAGCCACCTCCCCACCACCCACTATCAGGCAGCACCGGTCTTTTACATTGATAAAAATTGGCAGAAAGTCCATCGGTCTTGTTTGAGTCGTAGCAGAAAAAATCCCCTCTCTTTTTCTATACGGAGATCTGTTAGGAGAAACCGATCAGGCGGCTACGAGGGGTGCAATTGATCCATGATGGGATGGTAAAGTATGCTGCGGTCAGTCGCAATGATGCTGCATCAGGAACTCACCGGATTCCTCGGGAGTGGTAAGACTACGCTACTTAACAACCTACCAAACCGAGATTTTCCAATAGCAATTGAATTCTATTGGAAAATCTCGGTTTAAAGCAAAGGTCGAGTGTAATTACGATTTTCAGTGCGGCAGTTTGGCAGCGAGCACTTCTACCTGTTCGATCTGCGGCGGTTGAGAGAGTAATTCGGCAGCATTAGCCATCAGCGCGGCTGCAATTGGGCCAGCCAAATGTGCCGAGCGTCCAGCTTCATCAGCAAAGGCATCGAAGATACCAAATGTTGATGGCCCTATCCGTAGTGCGAACCAGACCGGCGTGGTAGTTTCCTGATTCGCCAAGGCGAGGGCGCCTTCAAGAAAGCTGGCGACAACAGCTTCTTTCCCTAGCTTGGCTTCTAAACGTACCAACAGAGCAAATTTTACCATGGTGATTTATCCTTTCTTAAATTGAACTACGAGAGGCAGACTTTAATGAAGATATCTATTTATGCCAAGTGGCAAAATTGACAATTACAGTATAATTCCTGCCATGCGTATCTATATCCTCGCGCTCGATGAAGTTTTTGACACCGGTTTGTCCACCATTCTTGACACCTTCAGTATCGCAAACGATCTGGCGAAATCTGCCGGAACGCCTTCGGTTCATTTCGAGGTAACTATCGTTGGTGTCCGCCGCCGGGTGCATACCAGCCAGGGCCTGTCGGTGCCGGTAGTATCGGCGGCACAGCTTGCTCGCCCGGACATTGTGCTAATTCCTGCTCTTGGAGCAAAAATGCCGGAGACATTGCAGGTGGCACTTGAACGGCGTGACGTGGTGGATGCCGTGGAACTACTGCGGCACTGGGCCGATGGTGGCGCCCTGGTAAGTGCCGCCTGCACCGGAACCTTTGTCCTTGCTAACACTTCGTTGCTCGACGGACAGAACGCCACTACCTCATGGTGGCTGGCCCCATTGTTCCGAGAGCGTTACCCCCGCGTTATACTGGAAGAATCTCGCATGGTCGTGGGCTCATCCAATTTCATTACTGCGGGGGCAGCACTGGCGCATATTGATCTGGCGCTATGGTTGGTAAGGCGCAGCAGCCCGGCACTGGCAGCAATGACGGCGCGTTATCTTGTGATTGACCCACGCCCATCACAGGCGATCTTCATGATCCCTGACCATCTCATACATACGGACCCGCTGGTCGAGCGATTCGAACAGTGGGCACGGTACCGGCTAACAGATGGCTTCTCGCTTAACGCAGCAGCCAACGCAACTGGTACCAGTGAGCGAACCCTCGCACGTCGCCTGAAGACCGTACTGGGCAAGACCCCGCTTTCCTATTTCCAGGATCTTCGTGTCGAGCGCGCAGTACATTTACTGCAAACAAGCAGTGACAGTATTGATCTGATTGCCGCTCAGGTTGGCTATGCAAATGGGGCAACGTTGCGTACTCTACTACGCCGCAGGGTTGGCCGTTCTGCGAGTGAATTGCGTGCGGGTGTTTGACAGGAGAAGGCCCGTGCGGAACAGATCACATCCTTGACCGAGCGAATGAAAGAGTCGATCCAAAAATCTTTCTAGACATGACCACCCACCATGCTCAAGGATTAGGGGTTTGTGCACTCCCTGGCGTTGATGGCCCCGATTTCCTTCACACGGTTCATTTTTCATGGGACTGCTTATTTGTTATGATGCACCCCTTGCTTCGCGCGAACTATCGGCTTCATGCTCAATATCGACCTGCATTGCCACTCCACAGTTTCAGATGGTTTACTGACGCCCACGCAACTAGTGGATCACGCCGCCACGCGCGGGGTGAATGTGCTAGCACTGACCGACCACGATAATGTCGATGGGCTAGATGAGGCTCGACATGCTGCCGAAGCAAAGGGCATCACCTTCATTAATGGGGTTGAGATCTCCGTCAGCTGGCGCAGCCAGACACTGCACATTGTCGGTCTCGGTATAGACCCTGAATATGCCCCACTCGTCGAAGGCCTGTCGGCCATTCGTAGTGGCCGCGCAGAGCGAGCGAGCAACATCGCCGCGCAACTTGATAAGTCTGGGATCTACGGTAGCCTGGAGGGGGCTTACTCTTATGCCGGAGCAGGGAGACTGATAGGGCGCACTCACTTTGCACGCTTTTTGACCGAACGGGGTCATGCCAAGGATGTGAAGTCGGTATTTAAGAAGTATCTGGTCAAGGGCAAGCCGGGATACGCGCCGCATCAATGGGTCTCACTAACCGAAGCGGTGGGTTGGATATGCGGCAGCGGTGGAAGAGCGGTGATTGCCCACCCTGCCCGTTACAAACTCGGCAAGGGCGCGCTGGACGAACTACTACTTGAATTCAAAGGTCTCGGTGGCGCAGCCATCGAGGTCATCACTGCCAGTCACACACCGGAGCAATCCCTTCTATTTGCACGTCATGCTCAGCGTCTGGATTTACTCGCTTCGCGCGGTTCAGATTTCCATGGACCGGGGGAAAGCTATTTTGATCTGGGCCGGATGCCAGAATTGCCTGCTGGATGTAAGCCCGTATGGCATGACTGGATTGGAGTAATGTAGACCAGATCGAGATAGAGCTCCCGCTTATAAATCAATCCCCGTCATTAACAGTAGAGACCGCCCTTCACGTGGCCCAATTCTTTTCCATAAATCCAGATAATCCGCAATTACGCTTGATACGGCAAGCGGCTGCGATCGTACGCGCTGACGGTGTAATCGTTTACCCGACTGATTCCTGTTACGCACTGGGCTGCCATCTGGGTGACAAGAATGCCATGACACGTATCCGCACCATACGCCAGGTAGATGACCGGCATCACTTCACACTGGTATGTCGGGATCTGGCTGAGATCTCTCACTATGCCAAGGTCGATAACAGCCAGTACCGCTTACTTAAAGCAAGTACGCCGGGTAGCTATACTTTTATACTTGAAGCGACGCGCGAAGTACCACGCCGGTTGCAGCATCCAAAGCGCAATACCATCGGCCTAAGAATTCCGCGCCATCCTGTGGTGCAAGCTCTACTAGAGGAGTTGAAGGAGCCCCTACTGAGTTCCACGCTGATGCTGCCGGGGGACGAACTCCCTCTCAACGATGCCGAGGAAATTCGTGATCGCTTAGAACATCAAGTGGAACTAGTACTGGATGGTGGTCCATGTGGTTTAGAGATGACGACCGTGATTGATCTAACGGGTGAAGTGCCTGAACTAACTCGCCAAGGCAAAGGCAGCCTTACACCCTTCAGGATAACGCATGGATAGTATCATTCAAGGGATCGCCATCTGGGCGCTGCCGGTGATTCTTGCCATCACCCTGCATGAGGCTGCACACGGCTACGTGGCCAGACATTTTGGTGATCTGACGGCCTATTCACAAGGTCGTATCAGTCTGAATCCGATACGTCATATCGATCTGATGGGTACGATCATCGTCCCATTAGTTCTATTTACTCTGAGCAAATTGACAGTTGGTACCGGCTTCCTGTTCGGTTGGGCCAAACCGGTACCGGTGAACTTCGGAAACTTACGTCGCCCCAAGTACGACATGCTGTGGGTGGCTGCTGCCGGTCCAGGTGCAAATCTTTTCATGGCATTCCTCTGGGCACTGGTAATGAAACTCGGCCTCTCTCTGCCGGAGAGCGAATTGACCAAACCAATGCTATTGATGGGTGAGGCGGGCATTGAAATTAATGTCATCCTGATGGTCTTGAACTTACTACCACTGCCGCCACTTGACGGAGGGCGAATGGCGATAAGCCTGCTGCCCCATGCGATGGCACGCCATTTTGCACGGATCGAGCCTTATGGCTTTATGGTACTTCTATTGTTATTATTCACAGGGACGCTCAGCACTATTATCGGGCCATCTATCCTGTTTACGGTACAGATGATAGCAGCACTTACCGGATTGAAAGCTTGATAAGCACCTAATTTTTAAGGGCAAGTAACAATGTTTACTGATCGCGTCTTGTCTGGAATGCGTCCCACGGGAAGGTTACACTTGGGCCATTACCACGGCGTATTAAAAAACTGGGTGGATCTGCAGCACCAGTTCGAGTGTCTATTCTTTGTCGCCGACTGGCACGCACTGACCACGCATTACGATACGCCAGAAATCATTGAGCAGAATGTCTGGGATATGGTGATCGACTGGCTTGCCGCTGGGGTAGATCCGGCACAGGCAACCCTATTCATCCAGTCTCAAGTACCGGCACATGCAGAGATGCATGTACTTCTCTCCATGATCACTCCACTAGGCTGGTTGGAGAGGGTCCCCTCCTACAAGGACCAGCAGGAGAAACTAAACGAGAAGGACCTGAGTACCTATGGTTTTCTCGGCTACCCGTTACTGCAGAGTTCAGACATCCTAATTTATCGAGCCAACCGCGTACCGGTCGGCGAGGATCAAGCACCACATATCGAGTTCACCCGAGAAATTACCCGCCGGTTCAATCATATTTACGGTAAAGAAATTGGATTCAAGGAGAAGGCTGAAGAGGCGATCAAGAAGCTCGGCTCTAAAAAATCCAAGGTCTACCGTGAGTTGCGTGACCGCTACCAGGAACAGGGTGATGATGAGGCGCTAGCGACCGCACGTTCGTTACTCGATGAACAGCAGAACCTGAGTATGGGAGACCGGGAACGGCTATTTGGTTACCTTGAAGGGGGCGGTAAGATGATACTAACCGAGCCGGAGGCGCTTCTCACTCGAGCATCCAAAATGCCAGGTTTAGACGGTCAAAAAATGTCCAAATCCTACAATAACACCATCGGACTGCGAGAAGATCCGGCCGTCGTCACAAAGAAGATCCGCACCATGCCAACCGACCCGGCACGCATCCGGCGAAGCGATCCAGGTGACCCAGCCAAGTGCCCTGTATGGCAATTCCATCTGATTTATTCAAACGCTAAGACACAGGATTGGGTTCAGCAAGGATGTAAGAGTGCTGGTATCGGCTGCCTAGAGTGCAAACAGCCTATACTCGAGATGGTACTGGCCGAACAGGAACCGATGCATGAACGGGCTCGAATGTATGAAGAAGACCCCTCTCTGGTTCGTAATCTCATCGCAGATGGCTGTGAAAAGGCCGACAAGCTGGCGCAGGAGACCATGCGTGATGTTAGAGAGGCGATGGGACTCAATTACTCTTAGCGGACTCGCCAAGATGGGAGAAATGAGTCTGGGCACAGTATAATCATGATTGAGCAGTAAGATGCCTCCACCTCAGAATGAACACACTCTTCAATATCGCCACTACTCCTGTTGCAACCATTCACGGTGAGCCGCTGCTGGAGCTACCTCGCGATCTGTATATTCCACCAGATGCGCTGGAAGTATTTCTCGATACATTCCAAGGCCCTCTAGACTTACTCCTCTACCTCATCCGTAGACATAATCTAGAAGTACTGGATATTCCGATGGCGGAACTGACTCGCCAGTACATGGCCTATGTCGAGATAATGAAAGCCAATCAACTAGAATTAGCTGCCGAGTACCTGCTCATGGCTGCACTCTTAATTGAAATAAAATCTCGTATGCTTCTTCCCCGCCCCGTTAGCAAAAACGAGGAAGATATCGATCCACGGGCTGAGTTAGTGCGTCGACTGCTGGAATACGAGCAGATAAAACTTGCCGGGCGAAATCTTAATGAATTACCCCAATCCGAACGGGATTTTATGCTGGTTGAATTATCGATTGAACAGTCTGTAGTTCAACGCCTACCGGGAGTCAGCGTGAATGATCTGCGTAATGCCTGGCTTACCCTGGTCACCCGGGCTCAGGCGAACCAACACCACCGTGTCACTCGAGAGGGACTCTCTGTACGTGCACATATGAGCCGCATCTTGCGTCATCTGCACGGTCGTGAGTTCGTTGAATTTCAAGAGTTATTTAGTGCCACCGCCGGCGTGTCAGAAATTGTAGTTACTTTTCTTGCGATACTAGAGCTCTCCAGAGAGTCCTTGGTGGAGTTAACACAGACTCAAACATTCGGAATCATTTATGTTAAATCAATCAGTCTCCTCACAGCCGCTTAGCGTCTCCGTTTCACCCGATCTCTGTGAGATTAAGCGCATTCTGGAAGCCGCTTTGCTCACCAGCCAGGACCCTTTAACACTCCAGGAATTGAAGAGGCTATTTGATGAGGAGTTGAGTCAAGAAATCCTGCGCAGACTGCTGGAAGAGTTACGCGAAGACTGGATCGGAAAGGGAGTGGAGCTGGTCAATGTGGCTAGCGGTTGGCGCTTTCAGAGTAGAGCCGAGATGCAACAGTTTCTTGACCGACTTAACCCCCAAAAACCACCCCGCTATTCACGTGCAGTGCTGGAAACCCTTGCGATTGTGGCTTACCGTCAGCCGGTGACAAGGGGTGACATTGAAGAGATTCGTGGCGTTGCCGTTTCCAGTCCCGTACTAAGAACTCTTGAAGCACGAGGCTGGATAGAGGCGATTGGGCATCGCGATGTACCCGGTCGACCTGCTCTATACGCAACCACCAAAAACTTCCTGAATGATCTTAACCTGCGTTCCCTTGAAGAGTTGCCGGCACTGGCAGATCTGGGAGCTCTAGTTGAGCCACAAGGAAGTATGGACTTACTCGCAGTCCCGCAGCTGTCTGCCACTGAAGATGACGAGACAGAGTCTATCGCCTTGCAATCATCCCCAGAGACAGCGTTAACTGATACAGTAACAACCAATTCAACACCGCAGCAAAGAGAGCCATTGAGTAATCTTGAGGGGTAATCATATGCGAGCAATTCTGGTGGCAAATCCTAAAGGGGGCTGCGGCAAGACCACCCTTGCGACCAATCTGGCAGGCTATCTTGCCAGTCAAAACCAGCGCGTAGTGATGTGGGACCTTGATCGACAAAAATCATCGTTAAACTGGCTTACATTACGCCCCGCTGATTTGCCAACGATCACCAGGCTCAGCTCAGATCGTGATGATGTCAATCCAAAAATTCCAGAAAGTAATGACTGGCTCGTTCTCGACTCTCCGGCCGCAATGCACGGAAAGAACCTTGCTCATGCATTGAAACTTGCAGATAAGGTCATCGTACCGGTACAGCCATCGGTATTCGATATGGCTGCCTCACGAGACTTCCTGGACCGGTTGATAGAAGAGAAGACGGTGCGTAAACACAAATCATATATTGGAATTGTGGGAATGCGTGTTGATCCGCGTACCCGTGCTGCAGCCACTCTGGAGAAATTTCTTGATCAGTATGATTTACCCGTTCTGACCTATCTGAGAGATACCATGGTGTACGTTAATGCTGCATTCAATGGTAAGAGTATCTTTGATCTACCTCGCTCTCAGTCAGAGCATGACCGAGAGCAATGGCAGCCTCTGATTGACTGGCTAAAAACCTAGATACACATCAGATATGCATCAATGATGCATATGCTGATGCCCGCTATGATTGGGTGCGGGGGTACTTGCAGGA
>JBAWVG010000044.1:0-11999 GCA_037147395.1 Nitrosomonadaceae bacterium
ATTTTCAGTCGCTCGACTATACGTCCATTTCTCAGATGTTCTTCAATGATTTCGTCGATGTCTTCCTTATCGACGTAGGTGTACCAGACATCTTCAGGATAGATCACGATTACTGGGCCTTCATCGCACCGGTCTAGACACCCTGCCGTATTAATCCGTACCCGCTGACTGTTGCTGTCTAGCTTCAGTGCCTTAATACGCTGTTTAGCATAATCACGTACTGATTGGGCTCCATGGTTGTTGCAGCATGCTGAGCCAGCCTCACGCTGATTGGTGCAGAAAAATACATGATAACGATAGTGGCTCATGAGGGTATTCTGGAAAATAGCAGAGTGAAGATTATAGACCAGAATGATGAGTTTTCGGGAAAGTGAGAGATCAAGATAAGTTAGTATCTAGTATGAATTGACAAGGCTCTTCATGAATAACGTAACTAGTAGATTCTTAGAGATTCCTTAATTTTATTTCAGTCCACAATCGGCTCAGTCGTCGTCGCTGAGTACGGTCGAGATCTTGAAGCATTTCTAATCGAGTAAATAGCTCTTGGTCAGGGAAGATTGCCTTGTTATCAATTATTTCTGGCTGAATGAACTGGACTGCACTCATATTCGGATTGCCAGATCCGGTCAGGTTAGTGAGTTCTGCAGAGTTTCTCCCATCTAGCATGAAGTTGATAAATTGATGAGACAGTTCAGGATGAGTTCCGCTCTGATGTAAGACCATACTGTCAAGCGCTAGCACTGCACCTTCTCTTGGTATCGAGTAGTCGATGATAAATTTCCTACCAGTTTTCTTAGCATCAAGTGCCGCTTTAAACATGTCGTTCGAGTAGCCGTGTGCTACCCACAGATTCCCAACTGCAAGCTCCTTGATATAACTAGTGTTACTGAAAGCTGCCCAATAGGGCTTGGCACGTAAAATCAGATTACGGGCCTCTTGCCAGTGTAATTCATTGGCATCGTTGGCTGAATAGCCAAGATACTTGAGTGCGGCCGACATCAGTTCTCGTTGACTATCGAGTACAGTTACGCGGCCTTTTATTTTTTTCAGATACTTCGGTTCGAAAATGAGAGACCAGCTATCGGTAGGCAGTCCTAGTTCTATTATTTTCTGCTGATTAAAGCCTAATAATGTAACGGTATAGGCATAAGGAACTGAATACTTATTGTCTGGATCAAACGTATTATTGAGATGAGATGGGTTGATATTCTTGAGGTTGGGTAAAAGAGATTTATCTAAGGGCCTCACTACACCCTGGTGAATTAAAGTGCTCATCGCGTTACCGGTGGGGACGATCAGATCGTAGCCACTTGCACCTGCTGCTAGTTTCGCCAGCATTTCCTCATTATCGGAATAATAATCCTGAGAGAGCCGGCAGTTGCAGGACTGTTCAAATTGCTTGACCGTTTCTGGCGCGATGTAATTGTTCCAGTTGAAAAGATGTAGAACCTTCTCACGACTAGCAGCGGTGTTTTGGTCTTGGCTGCTACAGCCTGTGACTAGAAACACTGCTGATAATATGGTGAGAAGCGCCGTGGAGGCGCAGAAACGGATCATTGCTTTGTTTCTCTCCGTAGAGCACCTGAATCTAATTTGGTGGCAATTATGATCATGGTCAGTGTGAGCAGCATCAACAGAGTGGAGACGGCATTTACCTCAGGCGTTACCGCGACCTTGATCATGGTGTAAATCTGGATCGGTAGCACCGGCTCACCAACTCCCTTGGTGAAGAAGGTAATAACAAAGTCATCAATCGAGAGGGTGAATGACATCAAAGCGCCAGCAACCACTGCTGGCATGATCAGTGGCAGTGTGATCAGACGGAAAGTCAGCCAGGGGGTTGCGCCTAGATCACGCGCTGCTTCAAAGATACTTTCATCCATTCCTTGAAGTCGTGCCCGTACGATGATGGCAACAAATCCAATACAGAAAGTGGTGTGTGCGATGATAATGGAGATCATTCCGAGCGTTAGGTTGAGTACCTGCAAAAAGAATAGTAGTAGTGCTACCCCCAAAAGAATTTCAGGCATCGCTACCGGCGCGAATACTAGGACCGGCAGAAATTTAAGTTTGTAACGGTTCATCGCAAGTCCAGCCATGGTGCCGAGTATAGTCGCGCAAAAACTGGCACACACAGCGATGATCAGAGAGTTGCGCGCAGCAGTGAGCATTTCTTGATTGTTGAACAGCGCTACATACCAAGATAAGGTGAAGCCTACCCACTCTGCATTCAGCTTGGAATCATTGAAAGAGTAGACAACCACTATGATCAGGGGAATATAAAGAAACGCATAGGCTGAGGCCGCTGCAGACCATAACCAGATATTTCTCCGTCGCATAATTTATCCCTTTGGAATGGAGGTGGGCCTTGCAAGCCTTGCCGCCAGTGCGGTTATGGCTAGCACCGCCAGCGTCAGCATGATCGATAATGTCGAGCCAAAGGGCCAGTCGCGGGTGCCGAGAAATTGATCTTTGATCAGATTTCCGATGAGAATGTCTCCGGTGCCACCAAGTATGTCTGGTACCGCGAACATACCTAACACCGGTATAAATACCAGCACCGAACCTGAGAAAACCCCTGGCAGGGATAGTGGCCAGGTGACGTGCCAGAATCTTTGCCAGGCATTAGCGCCCAGATCTTGCGCAGCATCCAGTAGAGCGGGATCGTGTTTCTCCAGATTGGTATAGAGTGGCAATACCATGAAGGGAAGGTGTACATAAACCATCCCAACTATTACCGCGAATGGAGAAAACAAAAGTGTCACCGGCGCCACTCCGAAAGCGCTCAGAACCCCATTAATAAAGTGGCTGAAGACTGACTCTGGGCCGAGGATAATCATCCAGGCATATATGCGGATGAGGAAATTGCTGGCGAATGGCAGTACCACCAGGAGCACCATCAAATTGCGAAAACGTTTTTCGCTGCGAGTGATCAGTAGGGCTAGTGGGTAGGCCATGATGAGACAGATCAGCGTACTGGTTGAGGCAACAACAAAGGATTTAAGAAAGACTTCAGCATATAAAATGTCGCTGAAAAAGAACTGGTAGGTTTCCAGTGTCAGGCCATGCTCTTCCTGGGTAGTCTTGGTAGGTAATGTGATCGGAGCTAAACCACCAAATTCCCCAGGAAATCGCAGCGAGGTGAGCAGCATGATCAGGCTAGGGGTGACGAAGAAAACCAGTAGAAATACCAACGGCGGTCCACTCACCAGCCACTTGGTAACGCGGTTTTCTTTAACCCCATTTCTAATCATTGAGAAAAGTGCCGGCATCATGACGCCAGGAGACCGTAACCGAATCACCTATTTCAAAAAATTGGGCACGCCCCGGTGCTGAATTGGGGAGTAGGGCTTCAATACGAGCACCGTTTGGAAGTTCTACGATATAGGTGGTTACATCGCCCACATAAAGAAAGCCCTGTACCTTGCCCGTAAAATGATTCTTCAGTTCCACTTCTTCCGTGTGATGAGTTATTCGGACCTGCTCTGGACGTATAGCTAGTACCCCTATATCGCTAGTTTTGACGCCATCTTTACTTGGGGTAGTTACTTCACCGAGTCCTGCGACGCTGAGCCTTAAGTGCGATGGGCTAGCTTCTAGCACTTGGGCGTTCATAATGCTGATCTTGCCGATGAAGTCAGCTACAAAACGGTTTTTTGGGAAGCTGTAGATTCTGGAGGGTGCATCGAGTTGTTCGACCTTGCCTTGATTCATCACCGCAATGCGGTGAGACAGTGCCAGTGCCTCATTCTGTGCATGGGTGATGAACACGAAGGTGACCCCCCTTTCTTTCTGGAGATTAATCAGCTCAATCTGCATCTCCTCCCGCAACTTTGCATCTAATGCCCCTAGCGGTTCATCTAATAGAAGCAGGCGAGGGCGATTAATCAATCCCCTGGCAAATGCAACGCGCTGTTTCTGACCTCCTGATAATTCTTGAGGAAAACGGGCACCAAGGTTTGACAGACGAACGTCATCAAGGGCCTCTTTGACTCTAGAGTTAATTTGATCAGGTGCTGAGCCTGCCATTTTTAGAGGAAAAGCGATATTCTCTGAGACGGTCATGTGCGGAAACAGCGCATAACTCTGGAACACGGTATGGATGGGGCGTTTTTCTGGAGGGATATCGGCCATATCCTTACCATCTAAAAGGATCTGACCGGCATCGGGTAGGTCGAACCCAGCGATCATGCGCAGTAGAGTGGTCTTGCCGCAACCGGAAGGGCCTAGCAGAGTAAAGAACTCACCCGATTCAATACTAATGCTGATGTTGTCTATTGCGATGAAATCGCCAAAGCGACGTGTCACATTGCGGATTTCAAGTAGCGCCATGATGGATTAACTTAGTCTATCCGTATCACCACATATGCCAGAGTAGTAATGTCGCCAACAATAATACGAGCGCAGACAGCAAGCGGCTCTGACGCTTTTTTTCGATGAGCAACTGATTCATTTTATCTTCAAGCATCTGCGTTCGATTATCACTTAACGCGTGATGAAGCAGACGCGGGAACTGTGGAAACAGGACGGCCCAAGTGGGGATCTCCTTACCGAGGCGACGAACCAGTCCGCGCCAGCCGAGTTGATCCGACATCCAATTTTCAAGATATGGTTTAGCAGTGGTCCATAGATCGAGATTTGGATCAAGGTCGCGCCCGAGTCCTTCGATATTCAATAGAGTCTTTTGCAATAAGACTAGCTGAGGCTGGATCTCGACGTTGAAGCGGCGAGAAGTCTGGAATAGCTGCAATAGTACATGGCCAAATGAAATCTCCTTCAGTGGCTTGTCGAAGATAGGTTCACAGACGGCACGGATCGCGGTTTCAAAGTCATCTACACGCGTATCCTTTGGTGCCCAACCTGCCTCAACATGTGCCTGTGCCACGCGCTTGTAGTCGCGGCGGAAGAATGCCAGAAAGTTCTGTGCTAGATAGTTCTTATCCTCATCTGTGAGTGTGCCCATGATGCCGAAATCAACTGCGATGTAGCGTCCATCAGTACCGACAAAAATATTACCGGGATGCATATCGGCATGAAAATAACCATCACGAAAAACTTGGGTGAAAAAAATCTCCACTCCTACGCGTGCAAGTTTTGGAATGTCTACACCTTGCTCTTGTAGTCTTGCCACATGGCTAATAGGGATGCCCTTCATGCGCTGCATCACCATCACGGTGGGGTGACAATAGTCCCAATAGACTTCTGGAACTAGTAGTAGAGGCGAATCAAGAAAGTTACGGCGTAATTGGCTGCAGTTCGATGCTTCACGCATAAGATCAAGTTCGTCATTCAGGTGTCGCGCAAATTCCACTACTACTTCACGAGGTTTTAGACGCTTTCCATCTGGCCACAAGGCCTCGACCAACCAGGCGCCAGTCTCCATTAAAGCGACATCGTGCGCGATGATCGGAGCGATGCCTGGGCGCAATATTTTAACGGCTACTTCTGTACCATCATGTAGTTCTGCCAGATGGACTTGGGCAACAGATGCGCTGGCTATCGGTTCTGCTTCAAACTGGTGGAAGACCTCGCTAGCAGGCCTGCCATAGACCTGCTCGAGGATACTGAGTGCGACACTAGACGGAAATGGCGGAACCTGATCCTGTAACTTGGCTAGCTCATCGGCAATGTCTTGTGGAAGGAGG
This sequence comes from Nitrosomonadaceae bacterium, assembly GCA_037147395.1. Taxonomy (GTDB): domain Bacteria; phylum Pseudomonadota; class Gammaproteobacteria; order Burkholderiales; family Nitrosomonadaceae; genus VFJL01. The sequence continues at coordinate 5,646 of JBAWVG010000044.1, forward strand.
TCTCGGCGAGTGGACAGCACTTGGCCAAACTTGACAAAAAGAGGGCCAAGCGCTTCTAGTGCTAGACGTAAGCGTTCGCCACGTGGTTTCTCTAACTGCCGCCAGAAGGTGGCAATCTTGACTAAAGGCTGCAAGGGGTGCAAACGTCCTTGACCTAGAATAAAATCATCAAGGCCGAAACGGAATGCTACAGCGAGTATTTTGAGGAGGCGAATGAAACGCATTTATTCCAGATGCAACAGTTTATTTAGGGCCAATCTTAACCAAGAGGTCGCCGTGATTAAGTTTCTCTATCCGTTCCCCTAGTTTTTCCACGTCAACATGGAGAGTATTTACATCGGTAACGAACTTGCGCACATACGCGGGCTTGGCAAGCAGCGGCTGCTCCTCCAGCCAATACTCTGAAAGAGTTTGAGAGAGGTTGCGTAGAGTCTCGGTATGCCACTGTAGCAGGCTATCTCCAGTCTGCACTAGACGGTGGGCAAGAATGTCACCCATGAACCGGCTTAAATCCTGTTCGACATCCCAGTGTAGGTTTTTACCAATGTCTAGAAGCTCTTCCGCCAAGGCGGTATCACCGGAAATGAGGATATTAGAATAGGCTTTTTCATCACGCGTAAGTAATCGCGGCAGAAGACTGGGAGCCAGGGTAAGGGTGGCATCAGGCGTGACAGCATCTGTTGCAGCCGCGATCTCGCCATTGGATTGCACGACCAAATTGAAGTCGGCGAAAGGGGGGGTGCAGAAGCGAACGATCTTTCCAGCGCAGGGTTGCAGCCGTTTGCGTGCCCAGCTCTCACCTCGTAATAGGTGGTTGAGCGGGGCGATCGCAGCAGATGCTAGCATGGTAACTGCGTAAATCTAGGAGACTTGTTGGATCCCAGCAAGCAACCAAACAGCCTCGGCATCTTTGAGACTCTTTTGTACATGCCAGATTTCATCAATTGATTCGGGTAATGAGTCGGGTGATTCGCGTAATTGGCCGTTGAAGCGCACGCTGGCGATGGCTTGATCATCTGTGGTGACGACTTCCAGCAGCTCGGCATTGATCGAGAGTACTTCAGTTTTCTGTGGTTCGTCACCGCGCTCACTGATTTGCATGCTGATCTCTGCATACATCTCTGGTGTGGTGTACTCACGAATGTCATTCAAATCACGCGCATCATTGGCCGCTTGGAGGCGGATAAATGAGGTCTTGGCGTTGCGTAAGAATGGTTCCACCTTAAAATCTGCGGGGATATTCGCGGTTTTTTGAGTAGCTTCCGTCGCAGTTCCTAGTCCCATCGATGTCGGCGGTATAGGGCTGTTGGAGGTGTTTGCATCCATTCCAGAATATTGTAGAGGACGCGTCACTTGTTCTTGTCTGGATTTACGCATCATGCGTATGACAAAGAAAATTGCAGCCATCAGTGCGGCCAGCATCAGTACGTCCATCATATTGACGCCCTCGAATGCACCACCCATAAACAGTGCGGCTAGCAATCCGCCCGCGGCTAGACCCGCTAACGGACCTGCCCACTTGTTACCACCAGCGGCAGCAGCGGCGGCAGTCGGCGCCTGTGTCGGCTTGGGTGCGGCTTGTGGGCTGATGGACTGACGTTGTTGGCCGATACTCTTGCCCCCACCGAAACGTTTTGCTTCTGCATCAAAGGTGGCCAGTCCAAAGCTGAGAACGGCCAGAGTCATCAGGGTCGCTATTTTATTCATGAAGGTCTCCAGCAGGATGGTTAAGGCGTTTAGTATAGCACTATCGATTCATTACGATGTTTCGTAAATTAAGCTCAGACTCAGCTACAGTAGGGTGTTAATGGACCTTTGGTGAGAAGGTTTGGGTGAATTTATACTTTGGATGAGAATTCCTTTGCATCTAGAGAATGGAAGCGTGCTCTGCAGCTCGATTTGTTCATGGATTTCTTAGGGATTGCTCTGATAAATCCATTCCCGTCGCACCAACCACTTCTCAATTTCAACAGCAATAAGTACGACACCTGCTGCACCCACACATATTGCAAGTTCTGCCATATCGAGTGGTTCTGTTTTGAAAATCGGGTTGAGCGCAGGAATGTAAATGGTCGCCATTTGCAGTATAACGGTGATGATAATGGCCGCCGTCATCGGTCGGTTGGAGAATGGCCCAATGGAGAATAAGGATTCCTTTTCAGAACGAATCGCTAGCGCGTTGGCAAGCTGAGCCAATGTCAGTACGGTGAATACCATGGTCTGCCAGTGTGTCGAGTCGGAGTGGTAGGCCCAGGATTGAATCAGCAAGGTCAGAGAGGTCATTAGCAATCCTACCCAGACCATATGTTGCCACATCCCATGCGCGAAAATACTTTCCTGAGGGGGTCTCGGGGGGCGCCGCATCACGCCTCGTTCAGCCGGTTCCGAAGTGAGTGCCAATGAGGGCAGGCCATCTGTAACTAGATTGATCCATAGGATGTGGATCGGTAGCAGTGGGATGGGCAATCCTAAGAGAGGGGCCAATAAAATGGTCAGAATTTCAGCGGAGTTTGTGGTCACTGCGTAGCGAATGAATTTACGAATGTTATCGTAGAGGCGGCGGCCCTGCCGTATGGACTGTACGATGGTGGCGAAGTTGTCATCCAGCAGCACCATATGGGCAGCCTCACGTGCCACATCAGTCCCACCTTTGCCCATCGCTATTCCGATATTCGCCACCTTCAGCGCGGGAGCGTCATTTACGCCATCGCCGGTCATGGCAACGATCTCCCCTTTGTCTTGTAGTGCTTGGACAATTCTTATCTTCTGAGTAGGGTCAACGCGTGCATAAACACTTATCTTCTCAACTACTGACTGAAATTCTGTTTGGTCAAGTCGTGCTAGCTCGGGCCCAGTCATGATTCCCTTGTTATTGTCGAGGAGTATGCCGAGTTCACGTGCAATTGCACCTGCAGTAGCGGGATGGTCACCGGTGATCATTACCGGCGTAATGCCGGCTGACTTGCATAGAGCCACCGCCTCCTTCACCCCTAGGCGAGGTGGGTCGATTAAGCCGACAAACCCTAGAAAAATCAGCTCGCTTTCCAACTCTTCTAGGCTTTGAGTTACGGGTAACTCAGGCCAGTTGCGGTAGGCGAAAGCCAATACACGGAGCCCTTCAGCGGCCATGACGCCAGCTGTGCCCAATAGTGCCGTCCGGTCGATGTCTTCATTTGCGCTAAACGAACGATTACACTTTGACACTATTGCTTCTGGTGAACCTTTGGTAAAAGCAAGCACTATTGCGCCGGTACGGTGAAAAGTGGTCATTCGCTGCCGCTCAGAGTCGAAAGGTAGCTCCTTAATTCGTGGCATTTCTTGTTCCAATACTTCTTTGTCAAATCCGGCCGTCTGTGCCGCTTCTAACAAGGCTACTTCGGTCGGCTCCCCTTGTATCTTGTTGTGATTATCTAGGTGAGCATCGTTATTTAAGGCCAGTGCTCGGAATAGGGTCGGCCATGGTTCTGAAGATTGAGCTAATTGCAGATTATTTTCCAAGCGACCATCGGCATAGATAGCGGCTGCTTGCATTTTATTTTGGGTGAGTGTGCCAGTCTTGTCGGAGCAGATGAAAGTCACTGAACCCAGAGTCTCCACTGCGGGTAGACGGCGGATCAGGGCATGTTGCTTGACCATTTTGCGCGCTCCAAGGGCAAGTGAAATGGTCACTACTGCTGGCAGGGCCTCTGGGATGGCAGCGACCGCTAGGCTGATGGCGGTCATGAACATAAGCAACAAGGGTTCACCGCGGACGATGCCTAGAATGAATACTACTCCGCAGATTCCCAGCGCTGCTAGCGCTAGCCTTTTTCCCAGATTAGACAAGCGGTTTTGAAGGGGTGTCTTGGTGTCTCTTGCATCACTGAGCAATGCAGCAATTTTGCCAAGTTCACTATGCATGCCAGTTGCCACCACTAGGCCACGTCCGCGGCCATGGACGATATTAGTGCCCTTGTAGGCCATGCAATGTCGATCACCTAGCGGCAAATCAGATACTTTCACTGCATCAGTCTGTTTATCTACTGCAACTGACTCTCCGGTAAGCGACGACTCATCTATTCTGATATGGGCCGTTTCAACGATACGCAGATCTGCCGGCACTAGATTACCTGCTTCTAGCAGGACGACATCACCGGGAACCAATTCAGCCGTGCTGACGGTTTCTATCTGGTTGTCACGCACGACTCTTGAGGCGGTTTCAGATAATCTTTTAAGAGCAGATATCGCACATTCTGCTCGGTATTCCTGTACGAATCCAATGATGGCGTTCAGTATTACAATGAGAACAATGACGATGGTATCTTCTGGATCGCCAATCACACCAGAAATCGCCGCCGCTACAATCAGAACTAGAATCATGAAATCGCTGAATTGGTCAAGAGCCATGCGCCAGAGCGGTCGGCCTTGACTTTCGTTCAGTGTATTGGGGCCAAAATGGGCTAGTCTCCGGGCTGCTTCGGGAGCACTCAGACCGTTTTGACTGTTAGATTTCAGTTGATGCGCGGCCTCATTTTCAGACAGCACATGCCAGGAGGTCTGGTTAATATCCATTTAAAATAGAACCCAGACGGTTAGAGGATTCTCGTGCGGCACTCGGACGGCCAAGTGGATGGGAAGAGCCAAGGTAGCTGATACTTGGACCCTTCAAGGGGTAAGACATGCATCATAGTTTCAGCTTAGCCTAAGAAATTAAGGCCTACAACGCGAGGAGTATCTTGATCAGAGGTGATCTTTAGGTGGAGTTCTTTAAGAGCGGGTTAGATTGTTAGGATCAGAGTGGAGGAAGGATGCTGCGCTAATTGTTTTCCGAGAAGCTCTGTTTCGTAGGGTGTCGTCGACGTTCAGGGATACAGTTTGCTCAGGTTCTAGTCCATGAGTGCCGATTCTGTCGGTAACAATATTCTTGACCGTCAGGATCGGCAGGATGTAATGTCTGGCCGTGGTGGGCTGCAGAGTAAATTTAAGATTTGTATTTTTGAAGAGATAAACTGGAGTGTAAAAATGAAAACAACAACTTTATTATTAGCAACTATTGCAGTTATAGGCTTGGTTGGCTGTTCAAAAACGGACAACTACACGCCAGCGGCAACCGCCAGTGGGGAAGATATATTCAATCTGAACTGCACTAAATGCCATAAGCCGAACACTGATGGTAGCGTGATGGTATTGAATACTGCGGTAGCAAATAAAGATGCCATCATCAAGAAGGTGCAGACAGGAAGCATGTCCATGGCTGCCTTCCCTAATATCACGGGCGAACCGGCGAATCGTTTGGCGGAATACGTGCTGGCAAACAGCAAGACCAAGTAACCTGTTGATTAAGCAGAGGTGACCGTAGTGAAGAGACTATCACTACGGGTATTGATGCTCACTATATGCTAAAGATGATATGGGCGAATAACCCGTTACTGTATTGCTACTAAGCTTTCGGTTTTCTGCCAGGGGATAGGGGTGGAATATACCCCGCCACCCGGTAGAGCATGCCCTCGCTCTTCTTGCCCTTTTCAAAACGGATTGAGTGGCACATTATCAACTCGCCGCTGGCAGTCAGACTGGACACATCGAGACGCACTTTTGCCAGCGGGATACCCGTGTCATTAGCAATCTCTGAGTCAAGTCGCTCGCCGTGTTGTTTTAGGTATTGCAGAATTTCATGCAAAGAAAGTACTCCTCATAACGCGCTGTTGAATATAGAAAGTGAATTTCATCGGGCCAAGCTGGCACGATACGAGACCATTTTACCAGAAGCGGCGGTAAAGTTCGGGCTCCTGTGAGTCAGGACCATCTTTTAATAACAGGCATTCGGTTGTCCCTATTACCGGGCCCCCGCCTGCTTAAGTAGCTGTACCACATCCTCGTGGCCATTCTGCGTCGCTGCAATCAGTGGAGTATCACCATTGCGGGTCTTGATATTCACATCAGCCTTGGCTGCGAGTAATGCCTGCACAATTGAGCGATGACCGTTCTGTGATGCTACTAGTAGTGCAGTGATACCACGGCCTGCGCCATCGTTCACATCAATCTTGGTTGCGAGTAGCGCCTTGACCTGAGGGAGGTCACCTCTCCCAGCCGCATTAATGAGAGGATGATTCCCCCCCGAATGGGCCCACGTGCTAGCAGGAATACAGCACAAAGCCAGCAGCATACTCATGGTGCACAGTTTTTTCTGTAAACCAATCACCTCTATTCTCCTTTGGTACGGGTCAGAATTTCCCCTTCTTTTGATACGAAGAAAGTTAAAAAATCAGTGAGATGACCTGAAGTATCCTCGGCGTGTGCATCTTGGTCAAACATAAACTCTTTGGAAGCGATGCGCCAGGAACGATTCAATCGGAAATTTTGGTTTCAGACCCA
>JBAWVG010000045.1:0-11898 GCA_037147395.1 Nitrosomonadaceae bacterium
ACTGTATTCCCAAGTGCGAGGTTGTACAGCTCATCATCGTAACTGGCACCGTGCAACGTTGGGTCTGGCGGATTGAGGGGGCTATCTCCCACTCCACCGGCGGTGATCAGGGCTCCATTTGCATTTTCAAAGCCACCATCGTCATTACCCCCTGCTGCACTGGTGAGGTGTCGTGAAGCGGTTGAGCTGGTGGTGACATCGACCGTTGTGAACTGGCCATCGCCAAAACTGAAACTGCTTGCCAAGGACATGATGGCATCACCGCTGGTGTAGGGGGCTGCGAATCCCAGGTGGGTGGTCGCCCCCCCAGTAGGCAATCCACCATCCAGAATAATGGCCGTGCCACCGACGGTACTTGCATTCTTATAAGCTACAACGAGCACTTCACCATCGGTGAAGCCACTTTCAGCGATCGACCAGTTTTGCAGTCCACCGGAACTGGACTCGATCGCACCCTTCATGAAGCTGGTGACATCGTATACATTGGTATGGGTCGGGTTGAAGGTTGATAACGCAGTACCGGATGCACTTGAGAGAAAGGTCCCATTCAGTGTGACATCACCTGCAACCCCTCCAGCCCAGACAGCGGCGCTGTAGAGGTATGCCCCGATCACGGTTGACCCTGCAGCGATATCAGTCTGCAAGAAGCCGCTGGAGCTGGCATTACTTCCCCATGCATCGATCGATAGTGCTGCATCGGCGAATGAGGCCCGTAGAGACATTCCACCTGCTGCGTGAGAGGAAGTCACGAGACCTCCACATATCGCAAGTGCTGCCAACTGTGCAATGCCCGTTTTCTTAAAATTAAATTTCATGGTCGATTCTCCTCAAATTTATCAAGACCTTTAAGCTGTATGGTCGCCTAGACTCACCCGGGTACACCGATTACAAGATTCGAATGACTACTCATCAGGCGTGATCTGTGATGTGTATGACATCCCTGAAAACCCTCTTGAGCATCTTCGAACCTTCTAACCGAAGTAGCCACCCGTAAGGTGCTCCATGCGACGATAAACGGCAATGAGCCGTTCGGACTATTTTGGGTGAGTTCTTCCGGTCAAGATGAGCGATCGGCCTCATCAAGTTGAGTGTTAACACGACATGTTGTGACAAGAGCATATCTCTCACGGGGGCCTGAAAGAGTGCTCTGATCTGTTGCGATGATTATTCTGGGGCTCAGTTTGAAATCAAGTCGACATGACAGCGCGGTCGCAACTTAAAAAGGGCTGAGAATTTTGTGGATCGAGGGGGTCAAATTAAGGCTGATTTAAATTAATGAGAGATATGAGGATGGTTAAATGATGTTTTAATTTAGCCATGCTAGCATAGTTTGGCATTAAATTTTTGATGTCTTAATGCTATGTAACGTACTGTTTATTATATGTAAAATTATCGACAAGGAAACATAAAAATGTATAAAAAAGATTGGACTCAGATGGGCAGAACAGATTTTTCTTGGGAGGCGATAGAAACCACATCAGTCTCTCAGTTAGGGGGGGAGCCATCATGATTCAGGGAAAAAGATCGGGAGGACCTCAGACGAGTGAGGGTAAGTTGGCTTCTTCGCAGAATTCGCTCAAGTTAGGGGTGTACTCAAGGAAGGTCACCCTGATCAATGAGAGTGATGATGAGTTTAATCAATTGCTGGCGCAATTTATGGGCGATTTCGCACCGCAAGATATTGCAGAGAGTGTACTGGTCAGAGATCTTGCCATCATCACCTGGAAGAGGTTGAGGCTGGAGAGGATCGAACGATCTTCACTCATGAAGAAGCTGAATGAGCCAGTGACGTATAAAGAGTACTTGAGTGAAGGTATTGAGATTGAACCGGGTGCTGAATGGGCGACCAGTATCTTGGATGGTCTGACCGAAGAGATGGTGGACTATTTCCATGAGTTTCTAGAGGAGTCTGAGCCCTGGTGGAACAGCAATCAGGATGGTCATGATATTAAGGGACTGCCGGTTAATTATCCGACCCTCTTCCAATGGTTTATTATTCAGGCTCGAGCTTTTGGACTTAAGGTGAGTGATGACCCCACCCCAGAGGAGGTGTGTTCATTAGTCCTTGAATCTAAAAAGCACGATTGCAATATTTTTGTAGATACCATGCGTCATCTTTTGATTCAGAGGCGTCAAAGCTTGGCCTGGGTCGAAAAAAACTTGGAGCAACTTAAACTAGCGAACATCGCAGTCAAGGAGAGACGTCTTCTCTTTGAAGTTCAGCAGTTAGGGGCGGAGAGGGTGAATGATGACCTGAACCGGTCCTTCTATAAGATACTCTCTGAGTTACGTAGGCATCAGCAGTGGCGAAGGAAGATGAGTATTGTGGATGTCACGCCGAGTGAGCCCAAGGCTGCGTAAACTTCTAAAAACACCTCTTTTACAAAACGGACAGATTCTCATTTAGAAGCCGGGCCTTGATCTGGTTATTTAACCAGTGGTCCGGTATGGGGAGGGTGTTGAGTCTAACCGGTATGGATAAATAGGTTACGAGGCACCGGGATTGATCGACCGATCAAGTCAGTCCCCCCTCGGTCTGCCCCCCCTCTGTTACGTGTATCCGAGTCGAATCTGGTAGAATCCGCGCAACGTTTGAGGTGCTCGTCTGGATGAGATTATTCAGTCGAGTTAAACGGGAACCAGGTTCAATGCCTGGGCTGCCCCCGCAACGGTGAGCAAGTGTGGACCTATCTGATAGCCACTGTGAATTCTCCAATTCATGGGAAGGCGATACGTCAAATCTTGTGAGCCCGGATACCGGCCTTTAACGCATATGGAAGTATCGCGTGGGGCGATATCCTGACCGATCCCTTGTCTTCGTTCGTGTCACTCTCCTCGTGGTATTTCCTTGTTTTTAATGGTGGACGGTGGGTCCGCTCGGCTAGGAAATTCCATGAGATTGTGTCACCTTGTTGGATGTCTGTTTCTATTAATATCTGCTCAGTCTTGGGCGACAGGACAGATCAAAAAATTCTCTGAAGACGAGATCGTCATCACTGCGACACGGTTCAAGCAGCGACTCCAGGACTTGCCGATTGCAGCATCTGTCATTAGTGCTTCTCAGATCAGGAATAGTGCCGCATCGACTCTGCCGGAATTGTTGCAGCAGCTTGCAGGAGTTCATATGCGGAATATTGATGGTAGTCCAGACTCTCAGATTGATTTACGTGGTTTTGGGATTGGAGGAGGGCAGAATACGCTTGTTCTTCTCAATGGTCAGAGGCTAAACGAGATGGAGTTGGTGGGGATTCGTTGGTCAGCTATCCCCACAGATTCAATAGAACGCATTGAAGTACTCCGCAGCAGTGGCGCTGTGACCTATGGTGATGGAGCGACTGGCGGCGTAATTAATATTGTGACCCGTACCGCCCCTGCTAACCGCGTGACAGGGGATGCGGGTATTTCATTCGGTAGTTATAACGGTATTGAATATAAGGGTTCTCTGAATGCTGCCAAAGAGAGGTTGAGTTTTGCACTCACTGCCAACTCTCTAGAGACAGATAACTACCGTGTTAATAATGCACTTCATCAGAAGAACTTGCAGGGGGATCTGCGGTATCGGCTGGACGGTGGTAGCTTGATGCTGAATTTTGGGGTGGATGATCAGAAGCTGCAGTTGCCGGGACCACGGACCGAGGCGCAGTTGCAAACTGATCGAAGGGGGACATCTACACCGAATGACTTTAGTACTCGTCAGGGTGCCTATGTCATGTTTAGAGGGGAGCATTCATTCAGGGCCGCCACCCTTGCCGCAGATATATCTTTCCGAGACAATTTTCGTACCGCGCAATTCAAGGATTATGATTTTAACTTCTTTAACAATAGGCTTAGCACCCACTCTGATGTGTGGTTGTTTAACCCCCGTGCCAGGCTTCCATTCCAAGGTTTTGGTGCAAGCCATGATTTAGTGATGGGTGCCAATTTCGAGTGGTGGAGTTACCAATCACAGCGTTATGGTGGAACATTGACCGATACCCTGTCTGCCGATGTTCAGGCGAAGATGAATAACAAGGCGGTCTATCTACAGAATTCCATAACCCTTCCATCGAATACGGTTATTACACTCGGTGGTCGGGCCCAGTGGACGGGTAACAATACCGATGATCATTTCAATCCGGCAGCGTATGCGCGTGATCATAAAAACCGGATGGTACATGCCTACGATGTGGGGGTGAGACAACCACTGGGGTCTGCCTTTTCAATGTATGGAAAGTTTGGCCGCAGCTTTCGGGTAGCGACGGTGGATGAGACTTACAATCAATACGGAGGGCCGGGATTTGATTCAATGGTTACATTACTCAAGCCTCAGACAGCGCACACTGCTGAATTGGGAGTGGAGTACCGTCAGGGGACATTGCATGCTCGTACTTCTACCTATCGGACTGATCTGAATAACGAGATCAGTTACTTGGTCATATCTGATTCAACACAACCCTTTGCTCCATTCACTAATAATATTAACCTTCCACCGACTCGCCGCCAGGGAGTCGAGGTTGAGGGGTCCTGGACTCCGCTCGATAGGGTCGATCTATTCGGGAGCTATACTTTCATTGATGCTAAATTTCGTGAGGGATTCTTTGGGGGAACGAATGTCGCCGGGAAGACGGTCCCATTAGTTCCTCAACACGCGGCCTCAGCGGGGGGTACATTCCGGCTCACGCCCAACACACGGTTTGCAACGACCGTTAATTATGTGGGTGAGCAGGTTTATGATAATGATCAGGTCAATAGCTTTGGACGCCGTATGCCGTCATACGCCACCGTAGATTTTAAGGCCACTCACCAGATGGGAGGGGTGTTGATGAGCCTTGCGTTGAATAACCTGTTCGACCAGAAGTACTACACATACGGAATCCGCAATAATGCAGGCACCTCATTTAATGCCTACCCGGCACGAGAACGGAATATTTGGATAACAGTGAAGTATCAATTCAAATAGAATCAACTTGCAGGGGGTGCTGAACCGTATTGGGGGCAATTTACAGCGGCGCAATCAAGCATGAGTTTTAGGATACCCATCGCTTATCTCGGTATTAATTAATCCGACTCAAATAAAAACGGGGACCGAAGCCCCCGTTCGTATTTCTGAATGACCTTGGATTAAGATTGGCTATTCTTCCTGCGACGTGCGATGAATCCCATCACTCCAAGTCCTGCCATGAATAGGGCATAGGTCTCGGGTTCTGGTACTGATCCGACCGTGGCACCATAATAAAATTCATTATTTGGAGTGGTAAAGGAAATGTCGGTATAGGTTCCAGTAAACTGAATGAGGCCATTGCCCTCTAATCCGGTCACAGAATTGCCAGACTGGATCAGTGACCCTCCTCCCCAATGACCAGTACCTTGACTGAGAATGCTGAACACTGTTGAGCCCCCTAAAAAGTTAAATGTGACGGGTACGCCCCCTTGTCCAACGCTAAATAAATCCATAATCGGATTCAGGATCGGCGCAGAAAAGTGAAAGTTATTCACGCCGGCTGTACCGCCCGTCATCAGGAGTGTTCCATTGGTCCCTGGGGTATTGGTGATCGAACCGCTGGTAAATGAGGATGGAACATCATAAATATACGCGTTGTGGTCTATCCCAAAAGTACTTCCGGTATAGGTCACGGTGATGGCACCGATATTGCCGCTGGCGGTTGTTGACGAGTCGGTTGATGTCCAGCTTGTCCAGGTGGCCGCGGCCATTGCCTGAACAGGTGCAATCATCACAAGACCGATCATGAGTGCGGTATATTTTTTCATCGTATTCCTTTTTATAAAACATGCAGCAGAATGGTGCTGCCCCGCAAACTCCTTTAATCTCTAATCATTAAAAGATTCTGTACAGCACTCTAAATCTTCATGGTCCATCCGTCATGGGTCCAAAAGACTTATCTCTATGAGATAACTGTATTGGGTGAAGTGAGTCATGAGTAGGGTGAATCTACTATCTGACCCAGTACAAGTGTTCCATTGAATTGCAACGGATACGGGTGTGAATGGGTCTCTATAGAGAGGTCACCACAGACCGCTGCTCTTGAATCAAAAACGGGGGCCGAAGCCCCCGCTCGTATTTCTGAATGACCTTGGATTAAGATTGACCATTCTTCCGGCGACGTGCGATGAACCCCATCAATCCAAGCCCCGCCATGAACATGGCATAGGTCTCGGGTTCCGGTGCTGGCGAGACCCAGTTCGAGGTGTCTGGGTGGAGTCCATCGATATGGTAGGCAGTCACAGAAATGATCCCGGCGATGGGCTGGGGCATATGTATGGAACTATGAGTGGCATGTAAAGAGTCTGCGAAATTGGTCAGGACCACGTGATCTAGCCCTACGCTATTCACGCTCCAGCTACTGCTTGCCCAAACGCTATTGAAGAGATTGGGACTGCTGTGACTCGTATTCCAGTCGATCGTAATCTGCTGTGCGCTAGACTTGTATCCGGCATCCATATTGTGGCTGGAGTCATAGTGAAATGAAGCAATAACCGGTCCGGTGAGAGAGGTGAATGTCGCGGTCGATGGGCCGTCATAGACCAGATCGAGTCGTTCGATGTGAGAGGGTGAGCTGAATCCTGCTCCACCCGCATTAGACCAGTTTGGGGTCAGTGTGAAATTCACACCGGTGGCCGTTTCGGTTAAGAGTAATGATGCAACCAGGGGGTAACTCCCCGACCATGAGGCAGCGGCTGGGAGGTCAAAGTTAAAGGTCGCATGATCTCCAACACTGGCAATTACGGGTGCTGCGCTCATGCTCATCGCAGATGCTGCGACCAGAGCTGCTACTAATTTATTCAGTTTCATTTTTATTTCTCCAAGTATTATAAGTTCACTCAGCCGCAAAGGATTTTTACTGAATCTCTTTGCGGACCTAGGATATGAAATTAATTGCTATAACGTTCCATACGTTCACGTGACCCATCGTGAATCCTTCCGAATGATCTTGGATTAAGATTGACCATTCTTCCTGCGACGTGCGATGAATCCCATCACTCCAAGACCTGCCATGAATAGGGCGTAGCTCTCAGGTTCTGGGACTGATGTAACTGCAACGTTATCGAGTAATGCACCGACATTGTCACCGCCTAGATTCTGGTAGTCGAAGCTATAAAGACCGGTGCTGATGGCGGTGAAGTTCATGGTATGGAGCGAGAATCCATCGTTACTTGCGAGGGTGAATGATGCCGCGGTGGTGCCGAATTTCACATCGACCGTTTCAGAGCTTCCGCGATGGCTGCCAGCCAAGTCAAATGAGAGGCTGTAGGTATGTCCGGCCAATAGGCTGACAGTGTGTGTGAGGAGTCCGCTGTTATTAGTGGATCCATCGAGATCGACATAACTGCCGTTACCGGGCAGAAAGTCATACGCTCCACCAGTGCCGATGATGTCAACCGTACCGCCCCCAGTGACGGTCCATCCGCTCGGGCCAGGAGCAATCCAGTTCAGTTGGTCTGCTGCGTAGCTATCAAAATTGTCTGAGAAAATCGGGGCCGCCTGTGCAGAGACCGAGAACACCGATGCCACTGCCGCTGCCAGTATTGCGAGTTTAATCTTCATGGAATACTCCCATATTCAATACAGCTGATCAGCGCTGTCCCGATGACGCCCTCGATCGCAAATCCTTAGAAGGGGGTCATGCTTAATACTATTCTTTGATCCTTCTGTTGCCATGAGTCGAGATGACTTATCTCGATAAGAGGATCCCTCTACTCTGAGAGATCATTCTGTAGTGCATTGTCACTGGGTCAGATAGTAGAAATGATCCATGGAGTCTCTGATCTGCCCGCACTGAACGGTCATTTGAGGGGGGGTGAGGTTAATGGGTGTTGCGATAGAGATCGGGCAATCAACCTCATGGATGATTGGCGTGTGATAGCCTGATGAGGTTCACATTGTGGTGAAGACGGTTGCAACTCTCAAGAGGGTTGAGTGTTGGGTATTGATGAACGGCAATGAGCCGATTCAGAGTGGTGGGTCGACGAGTTTCAGATTTAATTGATGCTTATTCGCTTTCGCTTCCCTGCATCGACGGACATAAATCATGGGGAGTATTTTTTTGTGAGCTTTGAAGATATGAATCAGTTCGTTATGGGGTAGTCCACTCTCTCTCGTCAATTGACTCCAACCGATCGGGTCATCGCAATTTTCAGCGATCCAATCACAGAGTCGATTAATCTTTTCCTCGTTAGAAAGATCGAGGTGAGTGATGATTTTGTTCCTGGCGTCCATCATATAAACTGCTATCGTTAGGGTGATCGGAACTGCTTAAATTTGCGTTATGGTTTTAATTAAAAACGTATTAAATGGATCTGATCTGTTGGGTTTGACGTTGGGCGCACGGTCGGAGTCCATCAAGATCTTTCAATGAACCGCACCGATAGAGTGATCGAGCGCTATTCAAGGGTGTATGGGTTTAGGGGATGACAGACTGCCTCATCATCATCTCGGTAAGAAGTGCCACAACTCCCGGTGTGGATGGTAATTGCACCATTGTGAGTGGTCACACTCTCGTCCATATCATCTTCTTCTAGATCGTCATCGGTCACTTCCTCAAGAGGGTTTAGGTCTTGATCACGTTCCATTAAAAGTCTTTTTTTCGTGTCAGTTATTTTCAAAATAGCCCCCATGAGTATTTCTGGCTGATCTTATTTTAAGATTGTCCCGTCTTGCGAAAACGGGCGATACAGTCCATTCAGGCATTCAATCACCCAGACCAGAAATCCGATGATGGTCGTCGTTATAATGGATGTCTTCATGTCAATAATTCCTTTTGTAGAGACACATCAGACCGGACTTCCCCCCAACTCCTTTGAGTTCATTGACCAAAAGAAATTACGATCACTCTAAATCTGGAGGGTCCATCCGTCATGGGATAATTCGACATATCTCTATGAGAGAAATGTGCTGCGATGAATGAATCAATGGAGGGCTGAATCTACTACTTGATCTAGAAGAAATGATTCATCGATCCTGAGCAGAATCAGATGGGTATTGGAGTGGGGTCGTTGCGAGAGAGTGCGTTACGTACGATGAGCTTGAATAAAAAAAGGGGGCTGAAGCCCCCTCTTGTCATTCAGAATGACCTTTGATTCAGATGGTCCATTCTTCCGATGGAGTGGGATGAATCCCACTCTCCCAATGCCGGCTAGGGATAGGCACTCGGTGTCGGTGGCTGATGGAAGTGTGGCGGGTGCCGTATGGGTCTGGAGTTTGGAGGCGGCTTATGACTGACCGGGGAGAGAGGCCGGGTCGGGAAATAGATGGGGATGGTAAGGAATGAACACTCGCCAGCCCCGACCACAGTGGAAAGGGAGGTAACCCTGTGGCAAGTGTATGAGTGCCTACACTTGCTAAAGTTCATTTTAGGTCGAATTTAATTCTGATCCATGATCAGACCGATGTCATTGATCATTCACCACTCGACACGTTGGTCCTGGCGATGCCGGTATCGTGGAAGGGGGCGCTGCAACAATACGCTTTCTAACTTTACCGTTCAATGGGCTAGAAAATTCAATCCGTAGTTCTAGGCCGACAGACTATCTCATAGTTCATCCGCACGATCGCGAGGATTTTCTCAACTGTAGTTACAAAACATGAAGAATCCTTTCGATCTTGAGGATTTCTTGCAATGTTGCGCGACTTAGCGCAATATTCCTCACGTTCGTGAGGATTGAATATGAAAATACCCATTAAAACCGCTTCGGAGATTGGTGTAATTGTCCGCGCAAGCCGCAAAGCACAAGGCATCCGCCAAGATGATGCTGCCGGAAGTACGGGCGTCAGTGAAAACTTCCTCGGGAAGGTAGAGCGTGGTAGCGAATCTGTGCAGTGGGGAAAGCTCTTCCAGGTCTTGGACGGACTGGGGATTCATATCGTGGTTGATGTGCCAGATGAGGTAAGTAAACAAATATCCGGAGAGTTTAGTCGTCGAGACAATCCATGAACGAACGTACTCTGCTCGCCTCAATCAATGGCGATCCGGTCGGAACCCTCCATGAAGAAAATGGCATTTGGACTTTTCGATACTCGGATGAATGGCTAAAGAATCCAGATGGTTATGCTCTAAGCCCGCATCTGCCACTAAGAACTGATCCAATACGGGACCTTTCAACGACCCGCCCGGTGCAATGGTACTTTGACAATCTATTGCCGGAAGAAAATCAGCGGACCCTACTCGCAAGCGACGCACGACTCGATGCTGCAGATGCATTCGGGTTGCTTGGTTACTATGGTTCTGAGTCAGCCGGTTCACTCACCCTTCTACCACCCGAGTCAGGCACCCAGGAACTCGAGGCGCTCCATCTGTTGTCCGATGAAGCACTCTATGAACGCATTCTCCAATTACCCAGAGCCTCACTCACACATGCCTCCATCAAGCGTATGTCGCATTCAGGAGCACAACACAAACTGGCAGTGGTCTTTCAGGACGGGCAATTATTCGAACCTGCTGGTGCAACACCTTCCACTCACATTCTGAAACCAGATCATCCAGATTCTGATTATCCACATTCCGTGATCAATGAATGGTTCGTGATGCGATTGGCAAAGAAACTAGGGATCGATGTTCCAGATGTCCATCGCCGCTATGTACCTGCCCCTGTGTACATTATTGATCGATTTGATCGCACAAAAAATGAGGAGGTCTGGCAACGTCGCCATGTCATTGATGCATGTCAATTACTCGGACTGGACCGTGGTTTTAAATACAGCGAAGGCAGCATCGAAAACCTAGCAGTGCTGGCGAATGCCTGTCGTAGCCCAGCAGTCGCACGCACTCGACTATTTAGCTGGTTAGTATTCAACATACTGGTTGGCAATACCGATGTGCATTTGAAGAATTTGAGCTTTATGGTTGCTCATGATGGCATTCAATTAGCTCCACACTATGACCTGCTTGGCACGGCCTGCTACGAGACACGCTCATTCGATAAAAATGGTTGGCCTGATCAAACACAATTGGCATGGCCCATCCTGGATGTGCGCTACATTTCAGAAGTTGATCGGGCATTACTGATTCGGGCAGGAACGGAATTAAGCATGACCAAAGTGACTGCCGAACGTCTACTCGATAATCTTTGCCGGAAAATCGGTAGTGAAACAGAGGCACTGTATGCGGAATTTGAAAGTGAGAATATAGTACTTGCCCAACAAGACTCTGGACTACGGGCCACCCTGGCCGGAGAGTCTCGCTGCCTCCGTACTATTCAATATACGGTGATCCGCGAAATGACTCAAAAATTAGGTCGGTAAAATTCTCTAAAAAGTGCTCATCTCAATTCCCAATGAGGCAATTGAATCAAATTTCGTAGATGGCTGGTCAGTCTTGATTGATGTCAGCATTTACCCGGTCGTTAATTTCATTCCGAGGCAAAGCAAATGGTAGTGATCTTATTGCCATCAGGATCCCGCAGATAGGCTGCATAAGCATTTGGGGCAAAACTGCGTGGACCGGGCTTACCCTCATCAATGCCGCCGTTGGCTAAACCGGCTTCATGGAACTGATGTACTGCATCCCGACTGGTTGCTACGAACCCTACAGTCCCGCCATTTGCACTGCAGGCAGGTTCACCATCTGAGGGCGTAAGAATCACAAATTCGAAGGAGTCTTTGCCATACATCATGGCAGTATCGTGAAGTTTGCCGAGATTGTTAATGCCCAATGGACCTAATACAGCATCGTAAAAAGTCACAGCCGCATCAAAATTGTTTGTACCGAGGGTGACATGAGTAAAGATGGCCATTGTAGTCTCCGTTATTTAGATGTTGTTCAGTATAACTTTTTCATTTTTATGAGTAGAGACTCATAGTAAATCGCAAAATAATCTCTCAACAATAGCCAGCAGGCCGATGTCTTTGGGTATGTTGTAATAATACTTGCTCTGTAAGTACTGATATTGCTATGTGCTTGGCGG
>JBAWVG010000046.1:0-11736 GCA_037147395.1 Nitrosomonadaceae bacterium
CCTTTGAGGGGCTAACAGAGATAAACCCCCGGCTTTGCCGGGGGTAACTTAATTTTGATTGTAATTAGGAGAAAAAAATGATTAATGTTACTCGTTTAGACCCATTCCAGACTCCTGGTCTAGATCCGTTTGATGGCGTATTACGGGGGTTCTTTCGTCCAGTGAAATTAGAAAATAAGAAGGAATCCTTAATCAAGATAGATGTCAGAGAAGATGACAAATCGTATACCGTGTACGCAGAAATTCCAGGTGTAAAGAAGGAAGATCTTCATGTCTCTATAGAAGGAAACCAGATATCCATCAATGCAGAGACCAAGCAAGGCAAGGAAGTAAAGGAAGGGGGGAGGGTGCTGCATTCAGAGCGATACTATGGAAAGGCTTTGCGTAGCTTCTCACTTGGAAGTGAAGTCGATGAGAGTGCATCCTGTGCCAAGTATTCTGATGGAATCCTAGAGTTAACTCTTCCGAAGAAGGCGGTCTCTTCTGCTAGAAAACTCGTAATCAACTAATCACTACCATGATATCTGACCCACTACCCCAGTTATCTGGGGTAGTTTTTATGGTGGGTCTGATTAGATTCTCTAGCTTTTAATGGATTTGAGTCTATAGTTGAAATCAGGTGTTCTATTACTCGTTCTTGATTCATCAAGAATTTTTGAAGAAAACGTATTCTCGTAATTGCTCAGCTTGTATTGGGCGAGGTACTGATCTTTCTAGCAACCCATAACATCTGAAATCTTGTTAGGAATAAAGTAGATCATCCGCTTTGAGATTAGATCACTCTCGATCAAGTAGGAAAATAAGATAATGGCTCTAACACTCACCTCTAAATCCTTTTCTCACAATGCTGAAATTCCCCCTAACTACACTTGTGATGGAAAGGATATTTCCCCAGAGCTTTCCTGGACAAAGATACCAGATGGAACCAGAAGCTTAGTATTGATTGTTGATGATCCAGATGCACCCGATCCAGCCGAACCTAAAATGACCTGGGTCCACTGGATTCTTTACAACATACCACCTGACACCAAAGGTCTGTCAGAGGATGTTCAGACGAAAGAGTTTCCACCGGGGACATTACAGGGAATCAATGACTGGCAACGCACCGGATACGGCGGGCCGTGCCCGCCAATCGGGAATCACCGCTATTTCCATAAGCTCTATGCGTTAGATGCTTTACTCCCGAACCTGAGACACCCAACTAAAGCAATTCTAGAAAAAGCGATGGAGGGTCACATTATTGCTCATGCTGAATTGATTGGTCTCTATCAGCGGCATTCTTAATTCATCGATTAATTTTACAAATAGAAAAGTGTGCCCGTCAGTAAAGTTTGTATTCAGGAGATAGTCACAGGCCGTAACTTGGTAGAAATGAAATCCAGCGCCGCCATTATTTAAATTAGATTTAGAGGAGCAATCATGCAGATCCCGTTGCAAATTACGATTCGTGATATTGAACACTCCGACACTCTCGAAAAACATATTCGCGACATGGCGAAAAAACTCGATGAGTTCTTTGAACATATTATTTCCTGCCGGGTGGTGGTTGAGTTGCCGCACAAGCACCATCATCAAGGAAAACAATTTACTGTGCGTATCGATATTGGGGTGCCAGGAAATGAGATTGTCGTTAACCATAAGCATGATGAAGATGTCTATGTGGCCATGCGAGATGCCTTTGATGCCGCAAAGCGCCAGCTTGAGGATTTTGCCCGCAAGATTCGTGGCGACACCAAGGTGCATGAGTCAAGAATCTAAATAAGCGGCTGAGTGGGATAAGAGGAAGACAGGTGCATTGTAATTTCACCTCTACTGCCATCCGTTAAAGAAACTTGGGGGAATGAGTGTTGAATGAGATCCTCGGTGTAGTTAAGTTTAATACATCAAGATATAGGGCTAGCATTAAGAGTGATCGTGCTCAAGCAAAGAGGCTGATTATTGCAGTGTGCTTAGCATTATTTGGAGTCTGCCCTACAGTCCATGCTCAAAATGAGCAAGGCAGAACGCTTGGTGAATTGCTCTACTCAACACACTGTAGCACCTGCCACTCTGTAGAAGTTCACTGGCGTGCAAAGTCGCTATCATCCGACTGGAATAGCTTGAAGGCGCAGGTGCGGCGTTGGCAGCTAAATATCGGTCTAGGATGGAGTGAAGATGAGGTCACTGATGTCACGCGTTATCTGAATGATGCTTATTATAATTTCACGGTTACTGATAAGAGAGATCTTACGCAGGGCATCAAGATGCAACAAACCAATACTCCCTGATAGTTTCAATCTGATTACGCAACGGTCTGGTATAGCCCATGAACTGGTCTTACGTTAAGTTGACAATGTCCCCATGTGTCTAGGTATTCCCATGGAGATCCTAGAGATCGAGGGATTTGACGCACACTGTTCGGCTAAGGGAGTCACGCGTGAGGTGAGTCTATTCTTGCTTCAGGATGAGCCGCTGGCCATAGGTGATTTTGTAATGGTACATGTGGGTTATGCGATCCAGAAAATGAATGCACAGGAGGCACGTTCGGCTTGGGAGGTTCACGACGAAATGCTGGCTGCGGAGGCAGGGAGTGCATGAAATCTCGCTCTGCCAATCCTTGATTGATCAGGTGCAGCAGATTGCGGTCACTCACGGGGCGCTCGGTGTGGGGCTCGTTACGCTGAGGATAGGACCCCTATCCGGAGTCGATCCTTCACTGATGCAGAATGCTTATCCTTTTGCCGCTGCCGGCAGTCTGGCGGAGGAATCCAAATTATTGATCGAACTATCTCCACTCAGGGTGAGATGCGAGGGCTGTGGCTCTGAGACGGAGGTTGAGCCGAGTTTGCTCATATGTGCAGTCTGTGGCAGTCACCATACTGAACTCGTGAGCGGGGATGAGATGACTCTGATGAGCGTCGAGCTGGTTACTAGAGGTGAGGTCGGTCATGTGTGACACATGCGGTTGTAATATTACGCCAGGCAATCTCAGATTTGCTGATAAGCCAGTGAACGGAACCACCGCCGTGGCCGTGTTAAAAAATCTGTTGGCTATGAATGACGACCAGGCGACCCATAATCGTCATCACTTCGATCAACACCGGATACTGACAATTAATCTTATGTCGTCACCCGGTTCAGGAAAGACTGCTTTACTTGAAGCGACTATTGACGCTTTGCATCATGAATACCGTATTGGCGTGATCGAGGGGGATCTGGATACTGAGAATGATGCCAAGCGTATCCGAGCCAAAGGAGTGCCGGCACATCAGATCACCACCGGTTCAGCATGTCACCTAGATGCTCATATGGTGCACGATGCGTTGCATCAGTTCCCACTATCTGGACTGGACATACTATTCATCGAGAATGTTGGTAATTTGGTATGCCCCGCGAGCTTTGATCTTGGCCAACATCGTAATGTCGTTTTGCTCTCGGTTACTGAGGGTGATGATAAGCCATCAAAGTATCCGGTCATATTCCGTGCTGCAGATTTGGTCCTCTTTACAAAGAGTGATCTGCTGCCGGTGCTGGATGATTTTAGTCCGGAGCGGGCTGAAGAGAATCTACGCAACCTTGCGAGCGCTGCTCCGGTAATACAGCTCTCTGCACGTCATGCATTGGGCCTACAGCCGTGGCTGGATTGGCTACGAGGTCAATTGGTGATCCAACGATCGCAAGTGGATCAGGGGGAGACCACCCGTCCCGGCATACAGCATGATGGTGCTCATTTTTCTGGGGTGGCCGTGTGACCCCGACTGCTCAGGAGTGGCTAGACAAGATTCGTGCACTACCACTGAAACGTCGTACTCGAATCATGAACGTTTGTGGTGGGCACGAACGTTCAATCACGCTGGCCGGGATCAGGAGCGCCTTACCCAAGACCGTAGAACTGATTGCGGGACCGGGCTGTCCGGTCTGTGTCTGCCCAGAAGAGGATGTCTACCAAGCGATACAACTGAGTCTGAAGACAGACGTGACCCTGGTCGCTTTTGGCGACATGTTAAGGGTGCCAGTGAATGTGGCGAAGGGAGAGATACGCTCTCTTGAGCAGGCCAAGGCGAGTGGTGCGGATATTCGACCCATCTCAAGCCCGCGTGAGGCAGTCAGGATTGCGCGTGAAAATCCGGAGAGGTCGGTAGTTTTCTTTGCTGCTGGTTTTGAGACAACCACCGCCCCGGTCGCAGCCATGATGCTTGAGGGGGTTCCTGATAATTTATCCGTACTTCTGTCGGCCAGACGGACCTGGCCTGCAGTATCAATGTTGCTGAATTCAGACGCGCCCGGTTTCGATGGTCTAGTTGCACCCGGCCATGTCTCGACCATTATGGGGCCGGAAGAGTGGCTCTTTGTGGTGGAGAAGCACCATATTCCGACGGCAGTTGCGGGCTTCATGCCGGCCTCCCTTCTGGCGGCAATGTACTCGGTCTTACGACAATTGCTAGAGGGTGAACGTTTTCTTGATAACTGCTATCCAGAGTTGGTACGCCCCGGTGGTAATCAGACTGCGCAAAAGAAAATTTCACAGGCACTGCAGATCACCGATGCTAACTGGCGCGGGATAGGAATGATTCCCGATTCTGGTTTCGGATTCAAACCCCTCTTTGCTCAACATGATGCGCGAGTGCAATTCCCTGATCTTGATACGGCAGGACGTAAACGTGCCGGACAAATGCCGCCCGGTTGTGAATGCGCGAGCGTGGTGATGGGTAAAATTAATCCGAATGAATGCAAGATATACGGTCGTTCCTGCACCCCCAAATCACCGGTCGGTCCTTGCATGGTATCGGATGAAGGTGCCTGCCGGATATGGTGGTCGGCCGGTGTCAGGAACAATGCCGCTGAGATTCAGCCTCTTGAGGCATAAGGCGCTCTCTCAGAGAATCTCCCTCGTCTTTATTTGAATGAACGTACACAACCAGGAACTGATCCACGATATTGAACCTGAGGCTCGGCGCTGGTTAGTAACAGGTCGGGTACAGGGAGTGGGTTTTCGTCCTTTTGTTTTTCGGTTGGCACATCGGTTCGGATTATCGGGGCGGGTGCAAAATCTTGCGGGCCAGGTTCTGATTGAGGCTGAGGGTGACCCCTCCGTACTCGATGCATTTGGCGAGGCCTTGTTCTCGGATGCTCCATCATTGTCCCGACCAGAAATAATTCACACTGAGAAGATTGAGTACCGAGGGGTTGATCACTTTGAGATCATTCCCAGTGAGGCTACGGGGACACTTATCCATATTCCGCCAGATCAGTCCATGTGTGATGACTGCAGACGTGAGTTACAGACGACGCAAGATCGACGTTACCGGTACCCCTTCATCAACTGCACTCAGTGCGGACCACGGTATACCTTGATTACACGACTGCCTTACGATCGCGCCAATACCACCATGGCAGATTTTGTATTATGCCCTGCCTGTCTCACCGAGTATGAGGATCCGCTGGACCGACGTTTTCATGCAGAACCGGTGGCCTGTCCGTCATGTGGTCCGAATCTTTCTTTTGTTTCACCCATCGGACAGATGGATGGGGTTGTGGCATTGAGTGCCTGTATCGATGCACTTCGTCAGGGTGAGGTCGTCGCTGTCAAGGGTATCGGTGGTTATCATCTGTTATGCGACGCTGGGAATGATGTGGCCATTTCTCGGCTGCGTGCCAAAAAAAATCGTCCGCATAAGCCTCTTGCATTGATGTTTCCATGGAGCGGATCAGATGGTCTGGAGCAGTTACGACAGGAGTTAGAGGTCAATGCTCGTTCGGGTGAGATGTTATGTGACCCGGCACGTCCGATCGTGCTGTTAAGGAGACGCGATGACTCGACCCTGTCGCAATTGATTGCACCGGGGCTGGATGAAATCGGCGCAATGCTCCCTTACAGCCCACTACACTATTTGCTACTAGATGGATTGGCGAGGCCGGTGGTCGCCACTTCCGGGAATCTGAATGGGGAACCGGTCCTCACGGAAAATTTAGAAGCAGAAAAGCGATTGGGGAAGGTGACGCAATATTTTCTGCATCATGACCGACCGATTGCACGTCCAGCCGATGATCCGGTGATGCGTTTCATCGCCGGGAGGCCTCGACTACTTCGTGCTGGGCGTGGGGTTGCACCGTTTGAGTTGGATGTTCCAAATCGATTCGATCGGCCTCTACTCGCTGTTGGTGGTCATATGAAAAATACCATCGCATTAGGATGGGATCGACGAGTAGTGATGTCTCCCCATATCGGAGACTTAGATACTCCGCGTAGCGTAGTGGTATTTGAGCAAGTGATCGCTGACTTTCAGAGGTTGTATGGGGTGAAAGCGGAGGCCATTGTTTGTGATGCCCATCCCGGGTACGCCAGCAGTCGTTGGGCTGCGCGCCAGGATTTGCCGCTGATTCGAGTATGGCATCACCATTCCCATGCATCAGCGCTGGCGATGGAGCACTGCCTAGAGAAGGTATGGCTAACCTTTACTTGGGATGGTGTCGGTTTGGGTGAGGATGGCACGTTATGGGGAGGAGAGGCATTGCATGGCCAACCCGGAACGTGGGAGCGGGTTGCACGTATGCGTCCCTTCCGTCTACCGGGAGGGGAGAGTGCGGGTCGAGATCCGTGGCGATCTGGCATGGCACTTTGTTGGGAGAGCGGGATGGATAATGATTCATCTAATGGCGATATTAAATTGCTGAAGAAGGCCTGGCAACAGGGATTGAATTCTCCGGTCACTACTTCAGTCGGTCGGTTGTTTGATGGCGCAGCAAGTCTGCTCGGTCTAATTGATACAGCAAGTTATGAGGGTCAGTCGGGTATGGTTCTGGAGAGTGTGGCTGAGGGTGAGGTTGAACCGGTAGATCTGCCACTTGAGCAGGATGACTCTGGTTTATTCACAGCAGACTGGAGACCGTTGGTTCCATTGCTCCTGAGGCAGGATGTATCAGTTGCAAACAGATCAATGCAATTCCATCTGAGCCTGGCTCAGTCAATTGTTGATCAGGCGCGACGTATCCGTGAAGTGGCTCCATTTGACCTGGTGGGATTGACGGGTGGTGTATTTCAGAACCGAGTACTGGCCGAACTGGCGGTCTCTAAACTTGCAGATGCTGGGTTCGATGCATATCTCCCGAAGGGAGTCCCGTGTAATGACGGTGGTATCGCGGTGGGACAGCTTATAGAGGGAGGGATTACTGATGGATGACACGCATATCCGTCTCGCACATGGCAATGGAGGTCTCTACATGCGAGAGCTGATCGAGACCTTGTTCGCACGGCATCTTGCTAATCCGCTGCTTGATGTACAGACGGATGCTGCTGAACTGCCCACGATGGATGGGGTATTAATGATTACAACCGATGGCTTTACCGTTCAGCCATTGGAGTTTCCGGGAGGGACTATCGGGTCACTGGCAGTGCATGGAACGGTTAATGATCTCGCTGTGTCGGGAGCTGTGCCGCATTATTTAACACTTAATGCGTTCATTGAGGAAGGTTTTGAAATCTCAAAGTTGGAGAGAATTGTAATCAGCCTGGCTGCTGCTGCGAGTGAGGCTAAGGTGGTGGTGGTGGCGGGAGATACCAAGGTGGTTCCGCGCGGAGAGGGGGGGGGGCTCTATCTTGCATGTACTGGGGTGGGCAGCAGACCCCGGCATCTGAATCTTGGAATGGATCGGGTGCAGTCGGGTGACTCAGTTTTAGTCAGTGGGCCGGTTGGGGACCACGGAATTGCAGTGATGCTGGCTCGGGAGGAGTTTGGTCTGAGCGGAGATCTGTTGTCGGATGCGGCAAGTGTGTTTCCGCTGACGCAGGTGATGATTGAATTTTCTGGATTGCGTTTCATGAGGGATCCAACCCGAGGTGGGCTGGCTACGGTGATGCACGAGATCTGCCGTGCCACCGGTCTTGAGGTGAGGCTCAATCAGACTGCAATTCCAGTGCGTGAGCAAGTGGCATCGGTATGCGAGATGCTGGGTTACGACCCGATGTATCTCGCATGCGAGGGTCGG
The DNA here is from genome assembly GCA_037147395.1 of Nitrosomonadaceae bacterium. Lineage (GTDB taxonomy): Bacteria > Pseudomonadota > Gammaproteobacteria > Burkholderiales > Nitrosomonadaceae > VFJL01. The sequence goes on from JBAWVG010000046.1 coordinate 7,966, forward strand.
GTGGTAGCGGTGGTGGATTCTTCCCAGGCAGATGAGGTATTGAAACGGTTACAGTTACTTCCACAGGGGCGTGATGCTGCAATCATTGGCAGTGTTCATGCAGGTCGTGCGCAGGTGGTATTGCAGACAGAACTGGGTGGGGAACGTATTCTGGAAGAGTTAGAAGATGATCCTCTTCCCAGGATTTGCTAAAGAATCTGTATATGTTCTTTTTGCATGATGATCATCAAGTCCACTGCAAGGGATGCATACATAGACTAGGATTAAATATTACCTGAAGGTTTCTCACCCGCCTTATCCGCATCCCCTCTAGAGATCCTATAGTCGTTACGTAATGCAGACTTATGAACTTTCTAAGATTGAACAGCAGATCGCTCCTCTACTGACGAGGTATGGAGGTGAGTCGAATATGCTTCTGCAAATCTTGCGAGAGGTACAGGAGATTTTTAATTTTATTCCCCCAGATGCGATAACGGCGATCGCGGACCATCTGGGCGTGCCAAGAACAGATGTAGAAGGTGTGGCAAGTTTCTATTCTTTCTTATCACTTACGCCGGTCGGAGAGTACCGGATTCTGTTTTCCAGTAGTGTCACCGACCAGATGCAAGGAAGTTCAGAGTTGATGCAGTATTTTTGCCAGAAATTGTGGCTGGAGCCGGGAAAAGTTTCTGAAGATAATCTACTGAGTGTAGACAGCACCTCATGTACCGGTATGTCAGACCAGGGTCCGGCAGCGCTAGTCAATGGCTATGCTCTCACCAACCTCAATCAGGAGAGATTGGATCTAATTGCAGATCTGGTTCGTGATAGGAGGCCGGTTGGTGACTGGCCATCCATCTTGTTCGAGGTCAAGGACAACATCCGACGTTCTGGGACATTATTAGGGGATCCTTTAGTGCCCGGTAATGCAATCAAAGAGATGCTGAGACGAGGCAGCGCCGAAACGATGTTGGAGATCGAGCGATCTGGCTTGCGCGGGCGTGGTGGAGCGGGTTTTTCTGTCGCTAAGAAGTGGTCTCTGTGCCAAGACTCACCGGGTCAGGATCGTTATATCGTGTGTAATGCCGACGAGGGTGAACCCGGCACCTTCAAGGACCGAGTGCTGCTGAATAGCTATATGGATCTGGTGTGTGAGGGGATGACCATCGGTGCACGGATAATCGGTGCAAAAAAAGGTTTTTTGTATCTACGAGGAGAGTATCTCTATCTCCGTCATAAGATCGAACAGGTTCTGGCGAGGCGTCGCACCGCTGGTCTATTGGGAAAGAGCATTCTAGGAGAATTGGATTTCGATTTTGATATTGAGATCCATCTTGGTGCAGGGGCTTATATCTGTGGTGAAGAATCGGCATTGATCGAGTCACTCGAAGGTAAACGCGGCAGACCCCGTAACCGCCCTCCATTTCCGGTATCTCAAGGATACCTCGGTCAGCCCACCTTGGTCGATAACGTAGAGACACTCGCTTGTATTGCTCAGATCATAGTACATGGAGGGGAGTGGTTTTCATCCATCGGCACCCTTGAGTCTAGCGGCAGTAAATTACTCAGCATTGCGGGTGATTGTTCCATGCCGGGTATTTACGAGTATCCATTCGGTATTTCTCTGCAAGAAGTCCTTGATGATTGCGGTGCAGAGGACCCTTATGCGGTCCAGGTGAGCGGGCCATCCGGGGTACTAATTTCATCCAAGGAGTTCAGACGTCTTATCTGTTTTGAAGATCTGCCTACTTCAGGAGCGATCACTATTTTCAAACGTGGACGCGACATTCTGAGTGTCGTGCAAAATTTTACTCATTTCTTCGCAGAGGAGAGTTGTGGATTTTGCACGCCATGCCGTGTCGGGACGCAATTGCAAAAAAAGCTCGTAGACAAAATCGTCAATGACCACGGAGCTGCCTGTGATTTGGAAGAGCTAAAAAAGATTGGTCATATCATGAAGGGGATGAGTCACTGCGGACTGGGTCACACTGCATCAAACCCGGTGATGGATCTGTTGGAAAAGTTTCCGGATGTTTATCAAGAGAGATTGAAGGGGTTGGAGTTTGAACCAGACTTTGATCTGGATGCGGCATTGGAGACTGCGCGTAATATTACCGGGAGGGACGACTCGTGGGCCCACCTTCCTTGAGTAAAGTGATTACCATTGATGGGCAGAGTATTCCATTCATTGATGGTCAGACCATCATGGATGCTGCCCTGGCAGCCGGGGTCTATATCCTGCATCTCTGCCACAACCCTCAATTCAAACCACACGGCAGTTGCAAGCTGTGCACGGTCAGTGTCAACGATCGCAAGGTGACCGCCTGCACCATGCCAGCGGCAGAGGGTATGGTGGTTGAAAATAATACTCACGAACTGAACGCTGATCGAAAGGTATTGGTTCAGATGCTGTTCGTTGAAGGTAATCATATCTGCCCGGCCTGTGAGGCATCGGGCAATTGCCAGTTGCAGGCAGCAGCTTATTATCTATCTATGATGAGCCCGAAGTTTACCCAGTTCTATCCGTCATACGAGGTAGATGCGTCCCACCCCGACGTCTTCCTTGACCTCAACCGGTGCATTCTGTGCGAATTGTGTGTTCGTGCCAGTCGTGAGGTCGATGGTAAGAGTGTGTTTGGTATTTCTGGGAGGGGTATCGGTACACGTCTGGCAGTGAATTCTGAGAGCGGCAGATTGGGAGATACCCATTTTTCGGTATCTGACAGTGCTGCTCATATCTGCCCTACCGGAGCGATTCTGATTAAGCGCCAGGGGTACAAGATACCGATAGGTCAGCGCACCTTCGATCATAAGAATATCAGTGAAGTTCAGATGGAATTGTTGGAACCGGATCATGAATAGTCCGCAGAAGATCCGACTGGCGACCTGTTCACTTGCGGGCTGTTTCGGTTGTCATATGTCCTTGCTAGATATCGATGAGAAGTTATTCGATCTTATGGAGAGGGTCGAGTTTGATCGAACGCCATTCACAGACATCAAGCACTGTGGGCCGTGCGAGATCGGAATTGTTGAGGGCGGGGTGAGTAATGCTGAGAATGCGCATGTTCTGAAGGAGTTTCGCAAGAATTGTAAGATTCTGGTGGCGATAGGTGCTTGCGCAATTACGGGTGGGGTGCCTGCAATGCGTAACAATATTCCCCTACGGGATTGCTTCCAGGAGATATATCTCTACGAGCCTGGGATTGAAGGAAGCCAGATTCCAAATGACCCCGAGCTACCGCTGCCATTTGACAAGGTCTACCCCATCTCTGAAGTGGTTAAGGTGGATTACTTCCTGCCGGGTTGCCCGCCATCTGCTGATGCGATCTGGAAGTTTCTCAATGATCTGATCGAAGGCCGTGAGCCGAGTCTGGATTACGAGATGGTTCATTATGATTGAGTTTGATTCATGACCTCTGAACTCGAGACCGCAGCCCATCCTGAAAATCTGAAACGGATCGTGATCGAACCCGTTACCCGGGTTGAGGGTCATGGCAAGGTCACATTGCTGCTCGATGAAGATGGTCGGGTCCATCAAGCACGTTTTCATATAGTTGAATTCCGTGGCTTCGAAAAATTCGTTCAGGGACGTCCTTTCTGGGAGGTGCCGGTTCTGGTGCAGCGGCTCTGTGGTATCTGCCCGGTGAGCCATAACCTCGCGGCCTGCAAGGCGATGGATATGATTATCGGAGCGACCGTTCCTGTCTCTGCCGATAAGATTCGCCGTTTGATGCATATGGGTCAGATACTACAGTCTCATGCACTGCATTTTTTTCATCTGTCATCACCAGA
>JBAWVG010000047.1:0-11133 GCA_037147395.1 Nitrosomonadaceae bacterium
CATCCGTTGCCCAAGACAATATCTTTGGCAGTGGTAAGAATGTCAATATTCAGGTTAGCACCGGTAATATCAACAAGACCTACTCATTATCTTTTACCGACCCCTACTTTACTAAGGATGGGATCAGTGCCGGATTTGATCTTTATGACCGCACCCTGAACACCACTACATTGTCCGGGGTGGCCCCCCTCAATACGGTTACCATGGGGACTGGGGTGCGGTTCGGTATTCCGGTCAATGAGAATGACACCATCTCGGCCGGGCTAGGACTGGAACAGACGACAATTAACTCGATCGGCACTGTTACACGTTACCAGCAATTCATTGATCAATACGGGCGCACCACCATTAACGTTCCGGTTACCTTGAGCTGGGCACGTGACGGGCGTGATAGCGCTATCTGGACGACCAGCGGAACCACCCACAGAGTGTTTGGCGAGGCCGGCATCCCGGGAGGAGATCTCAACTACTACAAGGCGAGCTATGCTCTGAAGTGGTTTTTCCCCATTTCAAGGGATTTCACGCTGATGCTGCATGGTGAAGGCGGGATCGGCAATGGGTATAATGGACAGCACGGTCTGCCCTTCTTCAAGAATTTCTTTGCTGGGGGCAATACTTCGGTACGAGGCTACTACATCAGCTCATTGGGTCCTCATGACAGCCTCGGTAGAGCACTCGGAGGTAATAAGCGCGTAGTCGGCAGTGCCGAACTCATGTTTCCTCTGCCCGGCATGAAGAATGACCGGTCAGTACGTCTGAGTGCATTCCTAGATGCGGGTACCGTGTTCGGCCCAGGGGGGGACCCATCTCGTAGCTCTCAAGAGGGAATGCGATATTCAACCGGTCTTGCTGTTATGTGGATCTCCCCGATGGGCCCACTCAAAGTGAGTCTTGCCCAGCCACTAAATAGTCATCCAGGTGATAACATACAACGATTCCAGTTTCAGTTCGGACAACAGTTCTAAATTTGGTAGTGATCAATCAGGAGAGAAAATTGAATCAGAGAAGCCAATACCAACAAATTTTAACCGCTGCCTGCATGATCATTGCATCGGTCGCGATCCCCTGCAATGTCAATGCTGCTGAGATCAAGATAGGAATCGTCAATACCGAGAGAGTCCTGATCGAATCTGCGCCAGCGGTTCGAGCTCAGAAGAAGATAGAGAAGGAGTTCCTCCCACGCGATCAGGAACTTAAAAAAATGACTTCTCAGATCAAAGTTCTGCAGGAGCAATTAGAGAAAGAGGGGACATCCCTTCCAGAAATAGACCGCCGCGGCAAGGAGCGTGAACTCGCCAACCTCAACCGTGAATTTCAACGGGCACAAAGGCAACTTCGTGAAGATCTGAGTCTGCGTCAGAATGATGAATTCGCTGTGATTCAGGTGAATGCGAGCAAGGTCATTCAGTCGATCGCGGAGGCAGAGAAGTACGACCTGATACTGCAGTTACAGGACTCTGTTTACCGGAGTCAGCGTATCGATATTACCGATAAAGTTATTAAAGCACTGGCGGACAAGTAATCATGGAAAAAGAGACCGGAGGACTAACGGGCGAGACCACGACTGCCATGGATATTCATGAAATTCTTGAGTACCTACCCCACCGATACCCCTTCTTACTGGTGGACCGGGTACTTTCTTGTGAACCCGGCAAGGATATCGTCGCACTCAAGAATGTAACTATCAATGAACCCTTCTTTGTGGGTCACTTCCCCCATCATCCTGTCATGCCGGGCGTACTGATCATCGAAGCGTTGGCGCAGGCTGCAGCAATCTTGACGCTCAAGACGGCTGGGGTGAAAGCGGATAATGAATCAATTTATTATTTTGTCGGGATAGACGGCGCCCGATTCAAGAGGCCGATACAGGCGGGCGATCAGCTTCTTCTCAAGGTTGCCATCACGCGACAAGTCAGGGGCATCTGGAAGTATTCTGCCCGCGCAGAAGTGGCAGGACACGTTGCTGCCGAAGCTGAATTAATGTGCACGATGAGGAGCATCTAGATAACAGTTTAAACAGATAACCCTAGGTCAGTCGCATTGCCAATCGAAAAACACACCTGGATCTGCGGAGTGGATGAGGCTGGCCGGGGGCCACTTGCGGGACCCGTGTTCGCTGCCTGTGTGGTACTCAACCCTGCCTACCGGATAGAGGGACTGGCAGACTCTAAAAAACTGAGTGAAAAAACCCGCACTAAATTAGAAATAGTTATCAAGACACACTCCATGGCATGGTCAGTTGCCTCTGCATCTGTGGATGAGATTGACCAATTGAATATTCTGCAAGCGAGCTTGCTGGCGATGAAGCGGGCCGTAGAGAGCCTGTTATTCACTCCAGACCAGGTGCTGGTGGATGGCAACCACATCCCCTTCCTAAATTATCCAGCCCGGGCGATCATCCGAGGGGATAGCTTAATTCCTGAGATTTCAGCAGCATCGATCTTAGCCAAAACTGCACGCGATGCCGAGATGATGAGGCTACACCAAGACTTCCCACACTATGGATTTGACCGTCACAAGGGATACCCTACCGCTGCGCATATCATCGCATTGCAAGAGTATGGCATCTCCAGCGAACACCGCCGTAGCTTTGCGCCGGTAAAGAAGATGATAATGCAATGCAGCCCTTAAAATCCCAATCTGTCAGCGCATACTTCACACATACAGCATTACTGATTCAGCGCCACGGCTGTTCGTGATAACTCAGTAGCCGTGGATACACTATTTGTGATGACTCTAAAATATACTGCTGATAAAATGCGGATCTTTATTATTTAAAATAAACCAGCTACTTTGGCAGAACCTGGTTACATATCTATCAACTCACAAGCGGAAACAACATGCGCATCGTCAAGGACACCATCGTATCTCTCAGTTATGAATTATCGGACTCGACTGGCAAGGTTCTAGAAAAAGCCGGCTCTCCAATCACTTATTTGCACGGCGGCTATGATGGCATCTTCCCGATGGTGGAAGAAGCCCTCCATGATAAGGAGGTGGGTCATACCTGCTCAGTCTATATGGAGCCCGAGAATACCTTTGGAGAATACGATAGTGACCTAGTTCGGATGGAGCCGCGCGATGCATTTCCTGATGACATCGTAGTCGGGATGCAGTTCGAGGGCGGAGATGAGGAGGACTCAGATGACGTGATCATCTTCACCGTCACCGATATTGCAGACGACAAGGTGGTGGTAGATGGCAATCATCCTCTCGCTGGGATGACACTACGTTTCGATTGTACAGTCACTGATATACGATCCGCTACGGCTGAGGAACTCTCACATGGTCATGTTCACGGTGCTCACGGGCACGAACACTGATTACTCTTGAACTGGCTCAGCTTTAAATCAGCGGCCTAATTGAGTCATTAATGCCATTCACTCTCCACGATCTTTTTTAGTATATAGAGCTGCTCCAATGCCTCTTTCGGACTTAACTCATCCGGTATGATGGTACGCAACTGCAGCAGAACGGGGTGCTCCTGCGGCGGGTCTACCACGACTACACCTGTTGAGAATAGATCTCCCTGCAGATTTCCACCTGAACTCTCCTGCTCCAACTTCATCAGATGCGCCCTCGCGACCTTGATAGTCTGCTCTGGGATACCGGCAAGTGCTGCGACCTGAAGGCCGTAACTCTGACTGGCGGGACCATCACTGACCTCATGTAAAAATACGATATGGTGTTTATGCTCCACCGCCTCAAGGTGTACATTAACCACCTGAGGGAACTCTTCCGTAAGTCTTGTCAGTTCGAAATAGTGAGTGGCAAACAACGTGTAGCATCGATTCTTTTCCAGCAAATAACGAGCAATTGCAAATGCCAGCGCCAGGCCGTCAAACGTGGAAGTACCACGCCCAACCTCATCCATCAATACCAGACTTTGCGGGGTTGAATTATGCAGAATATTGGCAGCCTCAGTCATCTCCACCATGAAAGTCGATCGTCCACCAGCGAGGTCATCTGAGGCGCCGATACGAGTAAATATTTGGTCGAGTGGGCCAAGACATGCGCTATCAGCGGGAACAAAACTACCACAATGTGCGAGTAATGTGATCAATGCCACCTGCCTCATGTAAGTGGATTTCCCACCCATATTGGGCCCGGTAATAATGAGCATTTGACGGTTGCCATTATCTACAGCACCGAGTCTCACATCATTAGCGATGAAGTTCTCCACCTGATCTTCCACCACTGGGTGACGTCCAGACACAATCTCAATCTTGGCTGAATCCGTGAATGTCGGCATGGTGTAGCCGAGTAACAGTGCACGCTCAGCGAAAGCAGCCAGCACATCCAATTCAGCCACAGCACGAGCGACTCGTTGCAAATAATCAATGAATGGTGAGAGCGATTCTAGCAATCTCTCATACAAAAATTTTTCACGTGCCAATGCCCGATCCTGTGCAGATAGCGCCATATCTTCGAAGGTTTTAAGTTCTGGCGTGATGTAACGCTCTGCATTCTTCAGTGTCTGTCGACGCCGGTAGTCATCAGGAATTTTCTCGGTATGAGCATGGGTGACCTCGATATAGAATCCATGCACTCGGTTATACTCCACCCTGAGAGTAGCGATCCCTGTGCGCGCCCTCTCCCGTGCCTCCAACTGAACCAGGAATTCGCCACCGTTATTCTGTATCGCACGCAATCCATCCAGCTCATCATCATATCCGTCTGCGATTACTCCGCCTTCCCGCAGCACCGCACTCGGCTCTTCACGGAGAGCACTCTCCAGAAGACTCACAAGATCAGTATCTGGCGTGATCGCTTGTGTAAGTACGTTGATACGCTCACTGACACAGTTAGCAACTGCTGACATGACTTCAGGCAAACATTTCAAACTATCACGCAGACCCGATAGATCCCGTGGACGTGCAGATTTCAGTGCAATCCGTGCGGTGATACGCTCTATATCAGACACACGTCTGAAACATTCCCGGACTGCATGATAGGGTCCCAACCCGGCTGATCCGATCAATTCAGATACGCTATTGAGACGCTGCTGGACCACGACTTGATCACGTAGCGGATGATGTAACCAGTGTCGAAGTAAACGACTCCCCATGCTGTTTGAACAGGTATCAAGCAGTGATAACAGTGTGGGCGATACTTCGCCTCGTATGGTTTCTGAAATTTCTAGATTACGACGGGTAGCAGCATCCATCCTCACGTAAGTACTATCCCGCTCAGCGTGCAGCGACTTAATATGAGCGACGCTTGCACCCTGAGTGAGGCGTGCATACTCTAGCAGCGCACCGGCCGCACCCAAACTCAAGTGTGAGTTATCACAGCCGAAACCAGAAAGATCATGCGTTCCAAATTGCTGGATGAGATTGCGTACGGCGGCGTCACTATCAAACTGCCATACCGGCAGATACTTCATGCTTAAACTTTTGAATGTGCTGACACTGTTTAATAAGGTAGAGCCTTTCATCGACTCTGGCAGCAATACCTCAGATGGCTTCAATCGTTCCAACTCACTCGCCAAATTATCAGCAGTTGTCTCCATGATGTACAACTGACCGGCCGCGAGATTAAGCCAGGATAATCCCAGCGTGGATTCATTCAAAAATATCGCCAATATGACACAGTCGCGCTTTTCTTCTAGCAGAGCAGCATCTGTCAGCGTTCCGGGCGTGATGATCCGTGTGACCTGACGCTCTACCGGACCCTTGGCAGTTGCAGGGTCTCCAATCTGTTCGCAGATTGCAACCGACTCTCCAAGCCTGACAAGCTTTGCTAAATATTGCTCGGCAGCGTGGTAGGGTACACCCGCCATCTTGATCGGCTCACCCGCTGAGACTCCTCGACGGGTTAAGGTGATATCAAGTAGCCTTGCAGCCTTTTCCGCGTCATCGAAGAATAGTTCGTAGAAGTCCCCCATGCGATAAAACATCAGCATGTCTGAATGCTGTGCCTTGATGCGCAGGTATTGCTGCATCATTGGGGTATGCTGGCTTGACATGATCCTAGTAAATGGGTGCGATGGATAGAACTACATCCAGCGAGAACGATGAATCTACGAAACTACGATCAAGTTCCCTCTATGGAATAGTTTGCCACTAATCGAGACTCTCTGCCGGGTGCCACTTCCACTACATCGGTTGCTGCATTGGTCGTCTCGACGCAGAGCAGATTCCGGTAATCATTGTCCTGCAGATCTGCCATCTCTGCCGAGATCTTGGCCCATGGATTCCAGACCACAGCCGTTTTATTACCCCCCGATCGAATCCTGATACGGCGTTTCAGAGCTATATCATTAATGACTAATTCATCTCGAACGCCAAGATAGATACGATCTACTTCCTCATTGATCACAACCGGGCCAGTCTGTTTTTTCAGTGCACTATTGTCGACCTTATCAATATAGTCGGCCCCCTCCAGTCCAGATACATTTACCTGATTGATATCCCCGACCTTAAAGTAAGTATGAAATGCCTGCGTCAGAGGAAATAGCTGTGCACCTGTGTTGCGCGTGACCAGCTCAAGATTCAGAGATTTTCCAACCGTGATCTCTAGCAGCAAGGTAAAAGACTGTGGCCAGATAGCAAGTGTCTCTGGAGTATCATTAAGTCCTAGCGTGACCCGAATCTCGCCAGATGCAGTGGTTTCTGTTGCGATTACATTCCATAGGCGGTTACGTACAAAGCCATGGGCAGGTCGGCCCAACCCCTGCGGATCGGCACCGAACCATGGCCAACAGACCGGCGCCCCTCCCTTAATTGCTTTTCCTGTCTGATAATATGCCTTCTCACTGAGGAACATCAGGTCATCCACCTCGCCCACAGGACGAAAGGACAATACCTGCCCTGCATAGATCGAGATCAAGGCTTTGGAATTGGCAGTGCTAACCTCAATGAAGGGGAGCCCACCCCCACCCTGAGTGAACTTGAGTTGACCAGGAATTGCGTATTCAGCATTTAGTTGTTCAGTATTCATGATGTAGGTGTATTCCTTTTGGCTACTGGGTGGTAAGTACATCGACCTTGATTTTACTGGAGATGGGTATTTTCTAGGATTTCAATTCTTTGGTCAGATGTGGCGCAATCACCTGGAGCAATTGTCCAAATGTTTTGGGATTACCCGCAACAATATTTCCACTTTTCAGATAAGTCGCATTACCTTCAAGATCGGATACCAATCCACCCGCCTCGGTGATGAGCAGACAACCCGCTGCCATATCCCATGGAGATAGCCCCATCTCCCAGAAGCCGTCATAACGTCCAGCGGCTACATAAGCCAAATCCAGAGCGGCAGAGCCGGGTCGTCGGATGCCGGAAGTTCTGGGCATGATGTCCTTCAAGATAGCAAGATAAGCATCTACATGAGTGAAGTCTCGAAACGGCAAGCCCGTCCCGATTAGACAATCAGCAAGTTGCGTACGTTTACTCACGCGCAATCGATGGTCATTGAGATAGGCCCCCCGCCCGCGGCTTGCGGTGAATAATTCATTGCTACAGGGGTCGTATACCACGGCCTGGGTCAGTATGCCCTTATGCATCAGCGCGATCGAGACTGAGTACTGGGGAAGTCCGTGTAAAAAATTGGTCGTACCATCGAGCGGATCGATGATCCACTGATATTCTGACTTCTCCTGGTCACCACGAGAACCGCTCTCTTCTGCTAGAATCGCGTGGGCCGGATAGGCGTCCAGAAGCACCTGTATGATGGCATCTTCCGCCGCACCATCCACCTCGCTGACAAAGTCGTTGTGCGCCTTTCGTGAGACGTGCAGCAAATCCAGATGCTGTGCAGCGCGATTGATAATACCACCAGCGCGGCGCGCGGCTTTTACTGCAATGGTGAGCATGGGATGCATTTTCTGGGCTCAAGATTAAATAAAAACAGGATTTTAATATGAATCCCCCCTGCTCGCTTGCTAATGTCCGTGTTGTGTTGAGTCATACCAGTCATCCCGGGAATATCGGCGCTGCTGCACGGGCAATGAAGACTATGGGTCTGAGTACTCTCTACCTCGTAAATCCAAAGTCATTTCCAGATAAGGAGGCAGAGACGCGTGCCGCTGGTGCGTGGGATGTTCTTAACGCCGCCAAGGTCTGTAGCAGTCTTGATGAAGCCCTCGGCGATACGGTGCTGGCAGCGGCAATTACCGCTCGCCCTCGAGGTCTCTCGCATGAAGTACTCGATTCACGTCAAGGTGCACAGGAGTTGTGTACTCATGCGCGGCAACACCCAGTAGCATTAGTTTTTGGAACAGAGGTGTCCGGCCTCACCACCCTTGAAGTGAGCAGGTGCCAAATTATTGTGCATATTCCCGCCAACCCAGATTACTCCTCCCTCAACCTTGCCAGCGCAGTTCAAGTGATGGCCTATGAGTTACGCATGGCATTATCTGATCCTGGAAAACTCCCTCAACCTATAGGTACACTCGCTAGCCTTGATGAAATTGAATTATTCTTCGGTCATTTAGAACAGAGCATGATCGTCAGCGGTTTTCTGGATCCTCAGGAACCGAAACGCCTGCTGCAACGGATGCGCCGCTTATTTGCGCGTTCACGACTAGAGAAGGAAGAGGTAAATATATTACGAGGCATCCTCAACGCGCTACAGAAGCAAAAATAAAGAGAACAGATGCAATAAATCAGAAGCAAAATGCATTCTGAACTGCTCGGGCAAAATAGTTGACTGAAAAAGTAGGGTTTTATATACTTGATAAAAATTGTCGGGTATTGCTGCAAATATCTAAGATGCAATCGTTAAGCCAGAGTATTAATTCTGATCAGGAGCAAAGATGCGATTGACGACCAAGGGACGGTTTGCAGTAACTGCAATGATTGATCTGGCGCTGCATGGTGATAATGGACCAGTCACGTTGGCTGGCATCAGTGAGCGGCAAAAGATCTCGCTGTCGTATCTGGAGCAGTTATTCGGAAAGCTAAGGCGCAACAACCTAGTAAGCAGTGTTCGCGGTCCCGGCGGCGGATATCGGTTGATGCGTCCGATGAATGAAGTCTCCGTGGCTGACATCATCCTCGCCGTGGATGAGCCCATTGATGCCACTCAGTGCAAGGGTAAAGAGAATTGCCATAATGACCAACGCTGCATGACACATGGCCTTTGGACCAGCCTCAATACCAAGATACGAGACTACCTGACCCTGGTCACGCTCGAACAACTGGTCACGAGCCCAAAAGTAAAAAATGTCTCTGTATTGCAAGATCTTCGAGCACACAAGTAGTCAGAGAAATTTAAAGATGAATAGAAGGTTACAAATCTATTTTGATCATAATGCCAGCACTGCGGTGGATGATGCAGTGCTTGATGTGATGATGCCTTATTTCCAAGGTGACTTCAGCAATCCTTCCAGTCGCCATCTCGGTGGAATGGCAGCACGTCGGGCGGTAGACCAAGCACGTGAGCAAGTAGCTGACTCAGTCGACGTACGGCCAGAACAGGTAATCTTCTGCAGCGGTGGTTCAGAGGCCAACAATCTCTTCATCCAAGGAGCGGCAGGCTGCCTAAAGCCCACCCGGATCATCGTCAGTGCGATTGAACATCCTTGCGTAATGCGACCCGCCCAGGAGCTAGCACGGAGAGGACATGAGAAATGGAATTTACGGCGGTTGGCGGTAGATCATCTTGGGAGAGTGATCCTGAATGATGTCACTGATGCCATGACGGAACAACAGCCTGGACTGGTATCAGTGATGCTAGCGAATAATGAAACTGGCGTAATTCAGGATGTATCAGCGATTGCAGAAAAAGCTCGGGAGCATGGCGCATGGATGCACACCGATGCGGTGCAGGCCTTTGGAAAGATTCCGATAAATTTTGAGGCGCTCAGAGTACATGCCATGACACTGTCAGGCCACAAGATTTATGGTCCTAAGGGGTCTGCTGCTCTGATTGTGGATAAACGCTTATTGCTCAAGGCACTCATCTTTGGAGGGGGCCAGGAGAATGGGCTACGTTCAGGTACAGAGAATGTACCCGCTATCGTTGGGCTTGGTGCTGCCTGTGAACTGGCCAAGACTCGCATGATCGAGATGACAGCGCGTATTCAAGTCATCCACAACCGTTTGGAACAAGGACTGATTGCAATGGGTGCTGTCATCTTCGGTCTGGGGGCATCACGCTTACCAAATACCTGTTACTTTGCGATCCCCGGTATCGAGGGTGACACTCTGGCAGTCCGATTAGATAAGGTCGGCTTTGCAGTAGCCAGTGGCGCCGCCTGTTCCAGCGCAACCCCGGGCCAAAGCCATGTGCTAGAAGCGATGGGGGTCGACCCCACTATGGCGCGTTGTGCAATACGGGTCAGTCTAGGTAGAACCAACACACCGTCGCAGATCGAAGATTTCCTGACGGCATTAGATAGTACTGTGGCAGAATTAAGACGTATGAGTCTAGCCACGGCATAGAGGCTACATGGTTGTACATGGCAATTGATAATGCTTAGCAGCTGTAACCACCTCTCAGTTCCTTCCAAGATCTAATCACCCTAATCGAACCATATTCATCACCCATCCTAATCCGAAAATGAATTTTCACTCTAGAGGAGTGACTTCAGAAAAGTGACTTCAAGTTTCGGTCTGCTAATAATATTAGCCTTACACTATCCTCCGCCAGAATCTAATCGTACTCTGCTTAATTTCCACAAACCAAAACGGTGCAGTATCACTCGATATCCTGATAAATTTCCTCCCTCGCTTTCCCATCTAATCCCCTCATGGTCCAAATATGTTCAGATAGATTGCCAATTTCCACGTAGAATAATCAAAGTAGGAATCAAGTCTTGTCTGGTACTCTCTGCACCAGAAATAGCCACTAGAGGAGTAACAAATTGGCACAGCCAAATTTCCAATATGAAAAGCGCCAGAAAGATCTAGCTAAGAAAAAGAAACAAGAAGAAAAAAGACAGCGCAAGCTAGATAAAGGTAAGACACCATCCGACGAGAATCCAGACCCTGATCAGGTAGAGGCAGAGTCGACGGATGTAGGTAAGTCTGAATAGATCAGACCCTATTAGTTGAACTCGCGCTGAGTAAATTATGTGGTTATTAACCTTTACGGGTTTGATACTTATATCTCTGACACTCCCAGTCTTTGCAGGAGACTTTGAGGATGGTAGGCAGTTTGCTGCTAACAGAGATTACACCCGGGCTGTGG
>JBAWVG010000048.1:0-11036 GCA_037147395.1 Nitrosomonadaceae bacterium
GCCAACCATCCCAAGCGTAATGACAACCACCATATCCGCCGCACGGCTTACCGCCCAGGCGCCACCAATTCCAAGCGCAACCCCCGCTAAGCCGCCTAGGATACAGATTACTA
Organism: Nitrosomonadaceae bacterium; assembly: GCA_037147395.1. GTDB lineage: Bacteria > Pseudomonadota > Gammaproteobacteria > Burkholderiales > Nitrosomonadaceae > VFJL01. The sequence continues at coordinate 114 of JBAWVG010000048.1, forward strand.
AAGCCTCCAGCAGAAATTGTGTGAGGATGGCACGTCGATTAGCGCCGATCGCCATACGGATGCCGATCTCACGAGTGCGTTCAGTCACCGAGACCAGCATGATATTCATGATACCAATACCACCGACCAACAAGGATACCGAAGCAATCGCTCCAAGCATCAGCGACATCACCTTGGCCGCACCGGTAGCGACTGCTGCAAGGGCCGCCATATTGCGCACAGTGAAGTCACTATCCGTACCCTCGGCCAGACGATGGCGTTGGCGTAATAACTGATTAATCTCGCTCTCAGCCCCCTCCATCACCTCGGGTGACTTTCCCTGCACCATCATGAAACGGATCGTTCCAGGAAACTGACTGCCAAAAATTTGGCGCTGACCAGTAGTGAGGGGAATAAATACACTATCATCCTGATCACGTCCATCCAGACTCTGCCCCTTGGCTGCAAGTACCCCCGTCACTGTAAAGGGACTCTTCTTGATGCGTATCGTCTTTCCTGTTGGGTCCTCATCACCGAACAGATTTTTTGCGGTCACCTTCCCCAGGACAACAACACGTGCGGCCGAACGAAAGTCAGTGTCGGTAAATACCTCTCCATCTTCCGTGCTCCAGTTACGCACCCTAAAATAATCTGGCGTCACACCGGTGACGACCGTGCTCCAATTATTAGCACCAAAATTCAATTGCGCAGTCCCAGTGATAATCGGCGCAACCGCCTTGATTGAGGGTAGGTTTGCTACCGCCTGCGCATCCCCAAGGGTTAAGGTCTGAACACTGCCACTCGTTTGGCGCATTGCCCCTGAGGAGGTCGCCCCAGGCAGCACAATAAACAGATTGCTCCCCATTGAGGCAATCGCCTGATTAACGGTCGCTTGAGCACCTTGACCAATGGACAGCATCAGCACCACTGCCGCCACACCAATAATCATCCCGAGCATCGTCAAACCAGTGCGCAATCGGTTAAGACGTAGTGCGCGCAGCGCCTCGCCAATAATGGCTAATAAGTTCAAGGCTCCGCCTTACTGTCATGTATCACTCGTCCGTCTTTCAGCCGCACTAACCGGCTCGCATACGCGGCTATATCGTCCTCATGAGTTACTAGCACAATGGTGATTCCCTTCTCTCGATTGAGGCGTTCGAAAACCCCCATGATTTCACCGCTGGTTTGGGTATCGAGGTTGCCAGTAGGCTCATCCGCCAGGATAAGTTGTGGGTTATTGACCAAGGCGCGACTGATAGCGACACGCTGCTGCTGGCCACCCGAGAGCTGATTGGGTTGATATTCAGAGAATTTGCCGAGACCCGTTTGTTGCAACAACTCTTGGGCTCGCTGGCGGCTCTCAGCACGACTCACCCCAGCATAGAGTAATGGTGTCGCCACATTGTCCAAGGCCGTCATGCGTTTCAGTAGATTAAACCCCTGAAATACAAATCCGAGATTGTGGTTTCGTACACTCGCAAGCTCCTCCTCCGAGAGGGACGCCACATCACGACCAGCGAGCCAATAGTGCCCGCTGCTAGGAGTATCAAGGCAGCCTAACAGATTCATCAGGGTGGACTTACCAGAACCAGAGTGCCCCATGATTGCGACAAACTCCCCGCGATTGATGTTCAGACTCACATCGTACAAAACCTGACTATTGACCGTCCCATTGACACCACTTTCCAGGCTATAGATCTTGCACAGTCGGTCTACCCTGATCAGCGGCTCAGCAGAAGGGTCGGGCTGAACTGACATCATCAAAACATTCTGAGCTTGAAGTTGCTACCCGATTTATCCTTATTTGCAGCCTCTCGCACTACCAGTTTGTCACCCTCTTTGATTTCACCCTCAATAATCTCGGTGAAAGCTCCATCAGCGATACCGATCCTGACATTGATCGGAACAGGCTTGCCACCCTCCAATCGGTAGAGTACTGGCTTGCTTGGTTGCTTAGTCGGCGCACTATCGGAATCACCATCAGCTGGCTTATACCGTAGTGCTGCATTGGGCGCTCTCAACACCGAGTCCTTCTGATTAACTGCGAATCGCACATTGGCGGTCATGCCTGGTAACAGAGCACCATCATCATTGGCGACCGTGACCACGACGTTATATGTAACCACATTCTGCTGAATGGTGGGATTGAGTCTAACTTGCTTCACTGCTCCAGAAAATTCGCGCTCATGAAAAGCATCCACTGTGAAATTTGCTTGCTGGCCGAGACGTAACTGGCCGATATCTGCCTCCGCCACACTGGTATCAATCTGCATCTGGCGCAAGTCTTTGGCAATCTGGAACAAGACGGGCGTCTGGAAACTCGCTGCTACAGTCTGCCCAATCTCTACATTACGGGCCACCACCACCCCAGAAATTGGTGACTTAATTACGCTATAGTAAAAGTTAGCTCGATCACGCGCTAACTGGGCCTTACTTAAAGCAAGCTGGGCACGAGCAGCATCCAACTGCTGCTCGAACATGTTCAGGCCATCACTAGAAATAAAGCCTTGCTCCTTGAGCGCAAGATTACGGACCATCTTGTTTTCAGCGAGTTTTAGCGAGGCCTGAGCATTCATTACGTTAGCCTCAGACTGCTGCAACTGCGCACGAAACAGCGCCGGGTCAAGCTCTGCCAATACTTGGCCTGCCTCTATCTGGTCATTAAAATCAACATACATCTTGGATACCGTACCCGATACCTGAGTACCCACATTGACCAGCTCCACTGGATTGAGCGTTCCGTTGGCGGAGATGCTCTGCACGATATCCCCACGGTCGACTACTTGAGTCTTATATCGGTCCTGCTTGGACTCCGATTTGCTACTCCAGTACCAGATAGCGACAACACTGAGTAACAATATTGCGACAATGGCCAACAGTTTTTTGCGGGAAATAGTGATCATAAGCGGCTAGGTTATATTCCGTGTCAGACTGGGCGGAGATAAAGGCGAATGTTACCTGAGTGCGACGACTTTAAGGGGCTATCGAATGAGATCCGCTTGGAGGGTTTTGGTGACCGACTAATTTTTATTAGCCGCCTCCAGCTCGCGCAACTCCTTAAGGCGTGCCTCAACACCGGATACCTGATAGAAATCACCATCATTCCTTCTCAGCGCAGTCTGGAGCTGGTCAATAGCCGCAGCAAGGTAACCCTGCCGAACGTAAGCTTCGGCCTGGGCACGGTGCTGCATCAGATTGCTTCCCAATGCCGCGTAGCCCTGGGCTTGCAGATTATAGAGACGTACATCATTGGGGGTGAATAGTAACTGCTGATTGATGAATTTTAGAGCAGAATCGACACTATGACTGCGTAGTAACGCATCGGCATAGTCATAGGTCAATGCTCGGTGCTGAGGGTAGATCTGCAATGAGGCGCGATAAATATCAAGGGCCTCTGCAGACTGCCCCATGGAAAGCTTGACCCGAGCCGCCAGAGTTTCAATCATAGGGCTCGAGTGCGAGACCTTCCGCTCAATCTGGATTGCTGTACCCAGCCGATGGTTCTCCAGCATTTCTATCATGCCGCTAGCTCGTAAGGACTCGTAGAGCAGCGCTAGCTCCTTATCTGCGCGTAAGTAAGCCCTATCTCGCAACAAGGCATTAATCAACCCATACCGCTCTGCAACCTCGCTATTGTAACGTTTGTCCCGGATACTGGACTCAAAGTATCTTACCGCGTCTTTTGGCTTCCCCTGAAGAGACCGTAGCTTGGCACGCACCAACTGGAAATCAAGGCTGTCGGGGACCTGCCGGTAAGACATATTTTGAGTACGGCTCTGGATGTCCGCTATGCGCGCATAAGTAATCGGGTGGGTGCGCAAGTAAGATGGGGCGCCATTCTCTTGAAAGCGGCCGGCCTTTTGCAGCCGTTCGAAAAATTCCGTCATTCCATTCGGATTTAGTCCTGCATCAACCAGTATATTTAACCCGATCCTGTCGGCCTCCTTCTCATGGTCCCGAGTAAAGTCAAGACGAGACTGGATTGAGAGTGCCTGTGAGGCCGCTGCGGCTGCCTGCCCGGCTTGCGGGTTTGAGCGCGAAACCAGAATCGCCAGTGCCAGTGATGCGAGGGTGGTCAGCATGTTATATTTCTGACCTGAGATCATTCGTGCAAGATGCTTCTGGGTGACATGCGCAATCTCATGCGACATCACGCCAGCCAATTCCGACTCACTCTGTGCAGCGAGAATGAGGCCGCTGTTGAAACCCATAAACCCACCGGGCAGTGCAAAAGCATTGATGGACGGGTCCTGAAGTGCAAAAAACTCAAACTCTTGGTCGGGGTGGTCTTCACTCGACCCAGCAAGTAGCCTATTACCCAGACCAGTGAGATAAGCCGCTATCTCTGCATCATCAAGATAGCTCCGGTCAGCACGAATCTCCGTCATGATCTGCAGACCAAGCTGCCGCTCTTGTCGTGGCGAAATGGTGGCCTGGGAGATATCGCCCAGTTCTGGCAACTCGTCAGCAGAAACGTTAAGAACAAAAAAGAGTGGCAGTATTGCTGCCGTTAGATATCGCAATTTCATGATGATATGATAGAAATTTGCAGGCTAAGTTCCATGATAACCAAGAGGCCCTGATTGCGAGGCTCCTAAATCAAATCGCCGCCTCATTTACTTCTCCGGTGCGTATTCTGACGATCTGGTCAATGCTAGTTACAAATATCTTGCCGTCACCTATCTTGCCGGTGCGAGCAGCCTTGACTATGGCATCGATGGCGACACCCACCTGATCATCGGTCAGTATTATTTCTATTTTCACCTTAGGAAGAAAGTCCACTACATATTCCGCACCACGGTAGAGCTCGGTATGCCCCTTCTGTCTGCCAAAACCCTTCACATCCGTAACAGTCAGTCCGCTTACACCAATCTCGTTAAGAGCCTCCCATACCTCATCTAGTTTGAAGGGTTTAATGATGGCCTCGATTTTTTTCATGGTGCGATCCTTGAGTTAAATATCTCTGAAGAAACTTGATGGATGATGTGCCGGCGTCTTGGTCGGCTTAAAACTCATCTCGATATTTCGATGTGATCGGATAGCGCCAGTCCTTGCCAAAACCACGTTGCGTGATGCGGATACCCACCGGAGATTGTCGTCTCTTATACTCGCTCACTTGGATGAGATGGACCACCCGCCGCACATCGTTCTCGGTGAAATTCATCCGTATGATTTCATGTAATGACAAGTCTCGTTCCATATAGGCCTCGATGATTGCATCGAGCACATCATATGGTGGCAGGTTATCTTGATCGGTCTGGTTGTGACGCAATTCGGCAGACGGGGCACGCTGGATAACGCGATCCGGAATCACCTTTCCTAAGCTATTGCGGTAGTGACATAGTTGGTACACCATCGTCTTACTGATGTCCTTCAACACCGCAAAACCACCAGCCATATCTCCATACAGGGTGCAATAGCCCACCGCCATTTCAGACTTGTTACCCGTTGTGAGAACGATCGAGCCATATTTATTCGATAACGCCATTAGCAACATGCCACGAATCCTTGCCTGCAGATTCTCTTCCATGTTGTCTGCATTAGTAGTTAGTGGGAGCCCCTTGAACTCCTCAGTTAGTGTGCTCAAAAAATCTTCGAAAAGTGACTTGATAGCAATCTCGCTGTAGCTAACGCACAATGTTTCTGCCATTGAACGCGCATCCTCTCGACTCATGTCGGCGGTATATTGAGACGGCATCATCACCGCTCGTACTTTGTCGGCGCCCAACGCATCCACTGCAATCGCAAGCGTCAATGCGGAATCAACTCCCCCGGATAGCCCTAGCAATACGCCTGGGAACTCATTCTTTCCAACATAGTCCTTCACACCGAGGCATAGTGCCCGGTAGATGCTTGCCTGCGAAGCGGGCCGTGGCTCGATCTCTCCCGGTAAGGGTATGCCGTCCTGAAATTCGATCAACCCAAGCTCTTCAGTGAACTCACCAAATTGATGTGTCAGTTCACCTTGGCCATTCATGGCAAATGAAAGACCATCAAATACCAGCTCATCCTGTCCGCCCACTAAGTTTATGTACACGATGGCCATGCCCGTTTCGCTGATGCGTTGCCGTATCAATTGGTAACGCGTTGCTTGTTTGTCCATGTGATAGGGTGAGGCATTCATCACCAGCAGAACATCTGCCCCAGCTTCCTTTGCGCGTGCGACTGCTCCCTTTTCCCAAACATCAGCGCAAATATTGATTCCAAATTTTGTGCCCGACACATCGAAAACACAAGGATTGATACCGGCCTCAAAATATCGCTGCTCATCAAATACAGTGTAATTGGGCAGTCTATTCTTGTGATATGTGTCAATCACTTTGCCGTCACGTATCACTGAAGCGGCATTGTAGATCGCACCATCAACGAGGCTTGGATGTCCCACCAGTAGGGTGATGCCGGATATTTTGATTGCAAGACTGGCGAGCATGTTTTTGCAGGCCAGATGAAACCCCTCACGTAGCAGTAAATCTTCAGGTGGATAGCCGGATAGCGCCAGTTCCGGCGTAACGACTAATGCGGCCCCTTTGTCTTTTGCGCTATTGGCAAATGCAATAATTTTTTTAGCATTGCCGGTGAGGTCGCCGACTATACAATTAATCTGGGCAACGGCGATTTTCATGTGAGTTTCATGGTGAGAGGAAAGAATTTCCATTGTTCGGCCCATGCTAAAAGCCTGCTGGATCATAGCAGAATACACTACCACCCGCGGGCAGTCTGCTCCGGTGAGGCGGCCGATTCGTAATCAGCGCACTTGTCCCCATGTTAAGATTCTCACACTCTTACCGCTTAGTTAGTAACACATGGATCTCAAGAATTGCCTTATGAAATACTGTAGTGACTGTGGCACTCCAATTGATCTGCGTATTCCTGCAGGTGACACCTTCCTGCGTCACGTGTGTCCAGCATGCAACACTATTCATTATCAGAATCCAAAGATGATAGTTGGTTGCATTCCCGAATGGGAAGATAAGATACTACTGTGTCGCCGCGCTATCGAGCCACGACATGGCTTCTGGACTCTGCCAGCGGGATTCATGGAAAATGCGGAGACCTTGGTTGAGGCCGCTTCACGTGAGACTCTTGAAGAGGCCACTGCGCGCGTAAAAATCGGTGAACTTTATGCTATTTATAACCTACCCCATATCAACCAAGTGCATATTCTATTTCGTGCACAGCTACTCGACCTCAATTTCAAACCTGGAATAGAGAGTCTAGAGGTCCGGCTCTTCAGTGAACACGAGATCCCGTGGGACACACTCGCTTTCCGTGTTATTCGCGAACCGTTAAAACGCTACTTCAAAGAGCGCCGCCAAGGTCAACTGGGTTTCCATATGGGGACAATAGAGCTCGCACAACACTGATTTTTACTGGGCTGTTATGTAACAAGTTGATGTAACGATTGACGCGAGAGCGTTACTCCATCCACACCATTTTGGAACGCGCTAGCGGCGGATTGTTAGCAAAATATCGCTTAATACCGGCGAGCATTGCTTCTGCCATTTTGTCTTGGTAGGCAGTATCTCTCAGCCTCTTCTCTTCATCAGGATTGCTGATGAACGCGGTCTCTACCAAGATCGAGGGGATATCCGGGGATTTTAGTACGGCAAACCCGGCCTGCTCTACTTCATTCTTGTGCAGATGATTGATATCGCCAATCTCTGCCAGTACCTCCCGGCCGAGCTTGAGACTGTCGTTGATGGTCGCAGTCTGTGACAGATCTAATAAGGTTTGCTTAAGGTAATGATCTTTGCCGTCAAGATTGACTCCCCCTATCAGATCCGCGTCATTCTCTTTCTTTGCTAGCCAGCGCGCGGCGGCAGAAGTTGCGCCCCGCTCGGATAGTGCAAATACTGATGATCCCCGTGCATGTGGCTTAATGAAAGCATCTGCATGAACCGATACGAATAGATCTGCATTTAGCTGGCGCGCCTTGGTGAGACGCATTGGCAACGATATGAAATAATCCCCATCACGTGTCAATGCCGCACGCATGTTAGGCTCCTTGTCTATCTTGCTTTTAAGCTTCTGGGCGATGGCAAGCGTGATATCTTTCTCCTGGGTGCCGCTACGGCTTATTGCTCCTGGATCCTCGCCCCCGTGGCCCGGGTCAATTGCGATGATAATCAGTCTTCTTACTTCTGGCTTAGCTTTTCCAGAGGACTCGCCGCCCCTGCTAGACTTATCGTGGGACTTTACCTCTGGCCTAGTATCTGCTTCACCAACCTGTGGCATCGTTATCGCACCCCCCCCTAGAAGTGCCATCAACGGGTCAGGTGGAATGGTCGGATAAATATCCAGCACCAGTCGATAACCGTAATTAGCGACAGGTTTAAGTTCGAATGCTTGCGGCGCAACTTCAGTTTTAAGGTCCAACACCAACCTTAGTACGCCTGGTTTGAACCGGCCAATTCGCAGCGCTCGGATATAAGGGTCGTTAACACCGACCTTCCCAGGCAGATTCTCTAGCTCTGACGTGAATGTGATATCTTCCAAATCGATCACCACCCGATCTGGGGTTTTTAATATGCTTAGAGAGTACTGAATTGGCGTGGCTGATTCCAGCGTGATGCGGGTATATTCTGCTGCCGGCCAAACACGGGCGGCACTGATTGTCGTTTCAGCAATGGCCGCACTGCCAAACATCAATACTAAAGTCCCCATCCCTACTGTTGAGCGGAGCATACTTAATATTGAAGAAAACAAGGGATTGCGGCAAGTAAGGCTCGCCATGATCAGAGGTGTGTTGGAGCTTGCCAATGTTTCAGACACTGTCGACCCGCCTCCGTGTCCGCTTGAATTCTAATGCTTCGGCCTGTCTCACTGATACCAAGAAAAATTTGTAAATCTGGCGGTGGCAGAAGACCATGCGCTCTTTCTGGCCACTCAACAAGACAGACTGACTCGGCGTTGAAGTATTCGCGGAAGCCCGCATCCTCCCACTCCATCGGATCATTGAAACGATATAAATCAAAGTGATAGAAGTATAACCTAGAGTTTTTGTAATGTTCAACAAGATTATACGTTGGGCTCTTTACCTTCCCATCATAACCCTGCCCACGCAAGATGCCGCGCGCCAGTGTCGTTTTTCCTGCGCCGAGATCACCCCGTAGGAAGATGATTAATCCGGGATTCACTATTTCCCCGATTCCTCTCCCCAATGCCAGCGTTGCGGCTTCATCGTCAAGATGATGTATGTCAGTAGAGCCGGTATGATGAGGGCTATGCAAGAAAGTACCTCCAAGAATCCATCACAAGATTTCGTAGCATTATCGGTTGCTATCAAGGCCTGGGGCAAAGAGCTTGGCTTCCAGGACATCCGCATTGCTGATGCTACTGCCGATATGTCACAGGTTGAAGCAGACTTACACGAGTGGCTCAGCCTAGGCCACCACGGTGAAATGGATTATATGGCAAAACACGGCAGCCGCCGAACTCGCCCGGCAGAACTCGTGCCCGATACGCTGCGCGTAATCTCAGTTCGTATGAACAATACACCTCCTACAGCGAAAAATAGTTGGGAGGTTCTGCGTAGTGGGGTAGGGGCGTTCATCTCTCGATACGCACTCGGCCGCGATTATCACAAAGTCCTGCGGGCACGTTTGCAAAAGCTTACCGATAAGATTGCAATTGAGGCGGGCCATTTCAATGGCCGCGTATTCACCGACAGCGCGCCGGTGATGGAAGTTGAATGGGCACAGAGATCGGGTCTCGGTTGGCGTGGTAAGCATACTCTTCTTCTCACCCGCGAATCAGGGTCATTGTTTTTTCTGGGTGAAATTTATACGGACTTACCATTACCCGTCGATGACGCCGTTGGGAATTATTGTGGCAGCTGTAGTAAATGCATCTCGATTTGCCCTACTCAGGCCATCATTGCCCCCTACCGACTGGATGCAAGGCGCTGTATTTCTTATCTCACTATTGAACATAAGGGCAGCATTCCGCTTGAGCTTCGCCCTCTGATCGGCAACCGCGTATACGGCTGCGATGATTGCCAACTGATCTGCCCCTGGAATAAGTTTGCCGCCGTTACTAATGAGGGTGATTTCGCAGTCCGCAATGGACTGGATGATGTCTCCCTGGTCGAGCTCTTCGGTTGGAGCGAGGAGCGTTTCGATGCCCTCCTTGCTGGCAGCCCAATCCGCCGTATTGGCCATGAACAGTGGCTGCGCAATCTTGCAGTCGGGTTAGGCAATGCGCCCTCATCTTTAGCGGTGACCGATGCCTTACAGTCACGCCGAGATGACTCCTCGGCCTTGGTGCGTGAACATGTGAAGTGGGCTCTACAACGGCATAAAATTTCAACACCTACCCGGGAATCCGAAGACGATCTCTAACTATCAATAAGAATTATTCAATAGCTCAAGTAGCGGGAGTCGGCGCCAATAAAAAATCCTTCACAATCTTAATCTGCTCCTCGCCTACCAGCATTGGCGCGTGGCCAATGCCAGGCAGCTCAACTATTTGCGCTCTAATACCACGGACCTCCATTTCCATCGCCGTTTTAGACGACAATAAATCGGATTCCATTCCTCTCAGCACTAGTGTGGGGACCTGTAGCTTATCCCACTGCTCCCACAAATCGATATCCTTGAGTAAGTGCCTCTTGAAGCTTTCAGCAATCCTTGGGTCGTATCGAAAACCGTAGGTTCCATCATCGAACTTGCGCACGCTATAAATTGCAAGATGATGCCACTGGGCTTCGGTCAAGGGGCCAAATGGATTTGAGATTTTCTTCAAGTAGACCTCAAATTCGTCGAAGCTGTTAAAGCGCGGGGCTTTTCCTAGATATTCCCCGATCCGGGCGAGCGCCGAAACTGGGATTAACGGACCAATGTCGCTCATGACGAGCCTTCGGATTGGCGCTGGCAGAGGCAATGGAAGTGCTGTCTGGGTTGCCAAGGCCATGCCGATTAATCCACCCATTGAAACACCGACCCA
>JBAWVG010000049.1:0-10822 GCA_037147395.1 Nitrosomonadaceae bacterium
TCTATAAAAGAAATACCCGCTCAGACTGTCCACTAACACCACGCATTAATTTTGTAATACTGGTGAAATCGGGATATTCACACTCACCAAGGTCCCTTGTTGAGGTGTACTCGTAATATCAATCTTCCCATCCTGCGTGCTCACACGCTCGCGCATCCCAATCAGACCAAAAGATTTTTTTTCTGCAGCCTTCTCAACCTGAAATCCAATACCATTGTCTTGTATCTCAATATGGAGCTCTCCCGATACCTGTAACACCACAACCTTAACTTGACTCGCTTTGGCATGCCGTGTCACATTGGTTAAAGACTCTTGAATGATACGAAATGCCATTATAATTTGCTCTTCAGTCAGACCCACGGGATCATCTGACATCTCGAGATGGCACTGTATATTATTATTTTTACTAAAATCTGAAGTGAGCTTTCTAATAGCCGGAGCAATTCCTAGATTGAGCGCTGCTGGGCGCAAGTTCTCCGTCACGGCCCGTACACTCAGGACGGCCCTATTCAATAGGTTCATCATATTTAAATGAATACTCTCTAACTGTTTCCTCTGGATAGAGTCCTTATTTGTGAGGAGTGAGGCCTCAAGATGAAGAGCCGCTAAGAGCTGACCCAGTTCATCATGAATTTCGCGAGCAATATACTTACGGTCACTCTCTCGCATCTGCTCTAAATGCGTTACAAATTCAGAAATGGCCGAATTACGTATTCGAAGACCATGTTCAACAAGAACCAGCTTATCGATTTCTTTGCGTTCAAGCCATCTTCCAAGCCTATCAGCGACCACACTGATCAATTCTGACTCCTCTGGAATTAGAAAATCTCTGGACTCTTTAACGAAGACTGACAATGATCCATGGAGCTTTCCTGAGACAGTAATTTGTTTTTTCAGTTCACGTGGATAGTGCGTATCTGACGAATCCGAGGAGTATTTGTTGCCATCAATTTCAATTGTGACAGAGGAATCCTCTGGGTGGCTCATCGCTAAGACTAACTCGTGAGACACGGTTTTAAGAACAATATCTAATTCGCTGGACTCCATTTCACGATGGATAGCATAGAGACAGTTTAATTCTTTTAGTCGTTCAGTCAGCGTCTGCTTAATCTGCTTTAGTTTGTTAATATCTTGTTCAATAGTCTCTGCCATGATATTAAAATTATTACCGAGATCATTGATTTCATTCTTCGTGTGAATTTCGCACCGACTCGAGTAACTGCCTCCCGCAATACTGCTTGCCTGCTGACTCAGATCTCTAAGCGGTTTTAAGATATTGCGGCGTAAGCTCATGGCTGCGATTGCTACCGCCGCTAGCATAATGAAAAGTAGAAGAAGTATCAGTAAGACTTGATCTTCAAATTTACCCTGTAAGTCAGTTAATCGAGTCTGTGTCCGATTATCCAATTCCGATTTAAATTGGGTAATCGGTTTCATAATTTTGTTCTTCTCTATACTGTATCTATTCCCAAATAATAGTTGGATTGCGAATTCACGATCGGGTGTTTGATGTAAGGTATAGTTTCCCTGCCCATCAGCATATAAACCCTTCATCGCAGCAAAGGCCTGTTTTTCAAGGCCGACGAGTTCATCCGAATTTGCTTGGGATTCCTCTAGGAGATGAAGTTCTCTGTCGCTCAATCCTTCCTTCCGCATTAGTTCTACGAGTGGGATGGCTGCTTCCTGACTAGTGGGAACCAAAGAATTAATTTGATCAGCGAGATACCAATAAGGACCAGAGTAATCTTTCGGGCGTGGTCGGATGCCATTACGAATGTTAAGAATCTCATAAAAGCGTTGCTCATAAATTGGAGTTCCAGTGACCACATAATTACGTGCCATGATCGTCAGATCCTCTGAGCTCTGTAGTAACTCATTGGCAAGCTTGAGAGAGCTATACTTATTCCTTTCAGCCTCGGTGATGCTTCCCATGGTATTGAGCGCCCCCGAGGAGAGCGCTATCAATAAGCTCAGAGCTAAGACTGTGCTAATGAGATATACATTAGCGAGCCGACTGATTCTCATAATTCTTCCTCAAATAATATTCGTTTTTACTGCTACGAGTGACTACCATTTTGATGCTCATGATTACACTAATCTAACCACCCGTAAAATAGCATTTTTATAGACTGTAATTGGCATTCTAAGGATTAAGAGATTGCCAAATAATTGACGATACAAGCCATATCCATACGGGGTTGGTAAGTCTGCTGAGGTGCACTCATTCCCTCTGTCAGGATTTCAATCTTCACTAGAAGAAAAGAGGTACTGTCCTCGTAGTTATACGTACCAAATAAATTTTTGTTCGATATTTCATGTTCAATTAATAATCTATTGCATTGTAGGGCAATGCTTACAAAGGAGGGTGCTTTCCTGACAGAATCGTTTGGGTTAATCAGTCAAGATTGGAAAATAAAAGTCTGTATTTAAAAGGTTGCCAAAAATAAATTGCTGGCACTTGAGTCTAGTAATTTACGATGATTACAAAGCACTAAGGATGGATTGTGAATTGTCGAATTGAAATGATTTGTTAATTCTGATCAATTTCAGTGGAAAAATATACTCGAAAATTATTTTGAGACGGTTCAAATTAATATGGGTTTTGTAGATGTTGAGACCCATCTCGTGGACTCAATAATTAACAGAGATCTTGCAGAAGAGTTCAGTCGCGATAAGGATGTTGCTGTCGTGTACTTTTACGCCCGATAGTCAACTTTGATCTTAATAATTTAAGTTTGATTCCCAAGCTTGTTAAGTTTAAGGATAAATCTCCCGCATAAAGCAAACCCCTTTAACTATTCAAAGAATTGCGTATGCTCTCCGTTATATTTCAATGCTGATAGAGTAATTTGAATGCTTTCATTGAGGAAAGAATGAGTCAGTCCGTAACCGTAACACTATTCGGCCTTGAACCAGAAAGAGGACGTTGGGTATTCGTCATCCTCGGCATGCTGATCAATCTATCCCTAGGATCGATCTATGCATGGAGTGTATTTGTTAAACCGCTTACCGAGTATTTTACGCATACGATGGGTCAGCAGGTAACAGCCAGCGATATGCTTTTGCCCTTTTCATTCTTTTTGGCATTCTATGCTCTTGCCATGCCATTCGCAGGTAAATATATAGAGCGTTATGGTCCACGGAATGTGACCATCTTTGGTGGTTTTTTAACTGGCCTAGGGTGGTTACTGGCTTCTTTTTCAAGTTCAGTTCCGATGCTCTACGTCATGTATGGAATCGTCGGTGGAGTTGGTGTCGGTATCGCCTATGGGGTGCCGATCTCAGTATCAGCTCGATGGTTCCCCGACCGAAGGGGGTTCGCAGTAGGTCTTACAGTCCTGGGATTTGGGATCTCTGCCCTAGTCACAGCCAATCTCGCAGGGTACTTGATCGGTGCCTATGGTGTGATGAACACGTTCCGGATATTTGGGGTTGCAGTCATTATCCTGACGACGCTACTCGCCATCCCGCTAAAGTTCCCGGAGGCTGGGTGGAGACCTGTTGGGTGGAGTCCCCCGATACCTTTGGTCGGTCATCATCACCCCCGAGAATTTAATCGTTCACAGATGCTCAAGACTTCATCTTTCTACGCACTCTGGGCCTGCTACTTTATCGGTTGCCTGGCGGGTCTTATGGCCATATCCATTGCAAAGCCGTTAGGTATTGATGTGGGTATCGAGACCGGACTTGCTACCATGCTGGTCGGATTTTTTGCGATCTTCAATGGGGGAGGGCGGCCCTGCTTTGGCTCATTGACGGATAAGTTCACACCGAGAAATGCAGCGATGCTTTCGTTTGCCCTTATCGCGATGGCATCTTTACTCATGTGGCAGGTTCAGTCTGTAACGGTTTATATTATTTCATTCGCAATACTCTGGGGATGCCTCGGGGGGTGGCTTGCCATTGCTCCAACCACGACCGGCAGTTTTTTCGGCACCGGCGACTATCCTCGGTGTTACGGGATCATCTTCCTTGCTTACGGTGCAGGGGCTATCGTGGGTCCACAACTTGCGGGTTTCATCAAGACATCAACCGGCTCCTACATCGGGGTGTTCCCATATGTGCTGGGACTTGCCGTTATCGGAATGGTGATCGCTTATACGACGCTGAAACCGCCACAGCCACATTAGATGTGGATTGCTGTCGATTTTTCGCCACTGATAGTAAAACTTCCTTATAGTAATCACTGTATCTGATTAATTCGGAAAGGAATCGGCAAAAAGGTATGTTTGGACTATTAGGAATTTTTTTCGGTGTTCTGGGTTTTTTTACTTTTGGGCTAGTATTTATCCCGCTTGGATTGTTATGTACGATAATAAGCTTTGCTAGTAAAAATGGTTTTCTACTAGGCATTGTCAGCTTTGTAATGAATGTTGTTGCAATAGCTGTTTCACCCTCCATATGGTTGCTGATTGCTGGACTTTTGGGCGGCAATATTGAGACTGCACCCACTAGAATTAAAATGACTGTAGAACAGCCCCTTCGTCCCACTCACAGTATTGATAAAAATTTTTACGCTGTTAACTTCCAAGTCCCGTAAACAACAAATTCACCGTAAAGCAGATATACGCTTTGACCTATGTCATAAACCGAGTCTATGACAAGGACAGTTATAATCAGGTCTATACAAATAAGGAACTGAATGATCCTTTCACATCTCGTGTGTGCGTTGTGACTTCCTCCATCAGATTCCATAATTCAGACAAGCACATGAGGATAACAATGACTTCTTGCCCTTACTATATGTGTGAAGATCATCTGTCTAAAAGGAAGCATAGGTCATGGGTGTAAAAATAATTACTCTAATTCCTGTCGCTTTTTGTCTATTGACCTCTTGCGCACAAATGGAACGTGGATCATCGATGGGTATAGATGCCATCACCCAGAGTCCTAAAACAATAGCTGACCACGAGGTGCTTGCTAGGCATTATGAAAATGAAGCCAAAATACTGCTGGCAAAAATACAAGATCAGAAAGTATTAGTAGAAAAATATTCGGAGGAGAGTAATCGCTATGGGCAAGAATCTGAGAAAGTCATAGTCAATACTCATCGTTTTTTACGAGGATATAATGAAAATTATTTCTTTGCTCAGCGCGCAGAAGACAATAAGTTAAAAAGCCTGAATTTGATACGGTCTTATGAAAAAGCAGTTGAAGAAAATATGAGTAGGGCTGCTGTACATTGGAAAGTAGTCAGAGAATCGAAATAACGCGGCACTGAAATACTTGCCCCCACAACGCTGGTTTGCTCCAAGGACTAATCGGGGACAGGTAGAACCTGTAAGGCAAATACGATGCAGACCTATCCCCGCTCGCAGAAATTACTTTATCCCTAGGATCGCCATCGCCTTGCTGAGTGTCTCTACGGACTCCTTATGTTTTCCTTCCTTATGAAGAGACTCGCCAGCACTCCGTAGTTTCTGGACCTCTGTCAACTGAGCAGCGGTCAGCTTTGGAGCCATTTCAAGGGCCGCATCAATTTTTTGCATATCGGCCGGACAGTGACTAGCAAAAGCAGTCCCGCTAAATACCATGAAAGTCGTAATAATAATTGAGTGAAATAATTTCATGTGATCCTCCTATCCTAAATCTATAAATCATTAAAAGGATGAGCTTAATATGTTTTGTTAATCTTCATGTGAGCAGCCTTATCAACTGGAGATATGACGGCATCAATCACATGAATTACACCATTATCTGCCAACACATCCGTGGAGATGATGTTGGCGCCATTAACTTTTACGCAAGCTGATACCGGCGCCATACAGCCTTTACCTTCAAGAACGCTAAAAGTAAGGAGATGGCCTTGCAGTGTCTTAGCGTGTCCGGATTTTACCTCCGCGGCCATAACCTTCCCAGCAATTACGTGATCTTTTAGAAGACTGGATAACTTTTCCTTGTCCTTCAGCAAGCTCTCTAAAGTGCCGGCAGGGAGTTTGGCAAAAGCATCATCGGTTGGTGCAAATACAGTGTATGGACCTGGGCCTTTAAGTGTTTCCGCTAATCCGGCAGCTTTTACTGCAGCGACTAAAGTCTTGAAACTGCCTGCCGCAACGGCTGTATCGACAATATCTGAAGACATGACTGGACCTGACAATCCCAACGCTCCTGCCACAACTACTGCACTTATAAGCTTTTTCATATATTTCTCCATATGATTAATGAATCATTAGATAATTTCATCAGCCGCGGGAGTTAAAGTAAGTGGTAGCGATACTGATATAACTTTGTGCCGTAATTTTGAATATAAGTTCAAGTTACTTGATGGCTCAAGGTATGGGAGCAGGTTTTCTGAGAAAACCGGGGCATGTTTATTCTGCTAGGAATGCCAATACTGGAATATGTATACTTCGTAGGAAATAAGACTATGATCTGCTTACGTACTATAAATACGAAGATCTACTATAGATGTTTAGAGATGGTGGATTTGAATCTGATCTTATTTTATTTAAAAGGATAATATTATGTCAGGCAGTAAAAATCTTGAGGATATTGGTGACACTAGAAAAGGAACTAATTTTACTGCTTATGAAAGTGGTCCCCTCAAAAACTGGGCGGCTCATACTGTTCAGATCCCGGGTTTAGGAGAGATCCCCGGAAAGATTTTCATTAAAGATATTCTTGGATTGACTGGTTGTGAAATATCCATGAACTCGATGGCACCCGGTGCTGGTATGCCTATTTATCATCAACATCAGCAGAATGAAGAGGTGTATATTTTCATTCAAGGTAGAGGGCAATTGCAGGTCGATGGAGAGGTGATCGATGTGCAAGAAGGAAGCGTTGTTCGCATTGCGCCGAACGGTGAAAGAATATGGCGCAATAATTCCAGTGAGCCATTGCTATATATAGTTATCCAGGTTCGTGAAAATTCACTCACTCAATACGGTCTAGCAGACGCAATTGTCCCGGAAAAAACTATAGATTGGGAAGATGAAGGGATTTATTTGGCGGGTTAAGTTATGGCATGCCTCAATATTCTATTCGCTCCAATTGTGCAATAAACACATATTGAAGAATTCAAAGTTGTCCTATCATTCGTCCAAGGCTTCGAGTACATGGACTTGCTGGAGGGGTGCTACCGATTGCTGCGTTCATCGCCATCTCAGTCTGCAGTTTACCGACCTTATCCTCAGCCACGCTTAGTCCGGGGGAATTCAAAAATACCAACGGGGGCTTCGGCTCCCGTTTTTTATTGCTCGGTACACTTCGAGTCACGCAAGTTGATTGCAAACTTTCTGGCTAGCTACTGGCTTCTAAAGTCTTCAGTGGACTCTGCAAGTATAAAAAACGGATTGGGTAGATTGAAAGGCGAGCCATTGCTTTCTTATGGCGGGCTCATATTCAAGTTTGGAGCAGTTGGCATTATTTGTTGCATACATTCGATAGTCTCCAAACTTGAAAAAACAAGTTTTGTTGTCTAGTCTTAAAATGGTTCCTGCAACGCGAGCGAGTCGCTCCACGAATTCGAAAAGATTTATGAGAAATTGAATAGTCGCGGAATGGTTGTCCATGAAGTAAGTAAGACCAGGTGTATGTCAAAGTTTATTCTGTTTTTAGCCCTTTAAAATTATTGCGTCATCTCAGCGAACAAAAAGGATCATGAAATGACAAATGAAACCACATGCC
This sequence comes from Nitrosomonadaceae bacterium, assembly GCA_037147395.1. Taxonomy (GTDB): domain Bacteria; phylum Pseudomonadota; class Gammaproteobacteria; order Burkholderiales; family Nitrosomonadaceae; genus VFJL01. The sequence goes on from JBAWVG010000049.1 coordinate 7,630, forward strand.
CATATCATAATGGGGTAGCTAAACCCACCTCAACGAGCGCAAGAGCCAATGCAGATTGGTGGCCAAATAAATTAAGCCTAAAGATCTTACGTCAGCAATCCCATCTCTCAAATCCAATGTCGAATGGCTTTAATTACGCAGAGGAATTTAAGTCAATAAATCTTCAGATACTTAAAAAAGATCTCTACGCGTTGATGACGGATTCACAAGACTGGTGGCCTGCCGACTGGGGTCACTATGGAGGCTTATTTGTACGTATGGCTTGGCATAGTGCGGGCACCTATCGCATTTCAGATGGCCGTGGCGGCGCAGGAACAGGCAATCAACGATTTGCACCGATTAATAGTTGGCCTGATAACGGTAACTTGGATAAGGCTAGGCGCTTGCTTTGGCCCATCAAGCAAAAATATGGCAACCAAATATCGTGGGCTGATTTGATGATTCTTGCAGGCAACTGCGCTTTGGAGTCAATGGGTTTTAAAACGTTTGGTTTCGCTGGCGGGCGAGAAGACATCTGGGAGCCTGAGGAAGATATCTATTGGGGCCCGGAAACTGAATGGTTGGGGGATAACCGTTACACAGGTGATCGAGATCTGGAAGATCCTTTGGCTGCTGTTCAGATGGGCCTAATCTATGTCAATCCAGAAGGGCCAAAGGGTATGCCTGATCCCATTGCTTCGGGGCGTGATATTCGCGAAACATTTGCTCGAATGGCAATGAATGATTACGAAACAGTCGCCCTTATCGCAGGTGGCCATACTTTTGGTAAAGCGCACGGTGCGGGAGATGCATCCTTGGTCGGTCCTGCGCCAGAAGGTGCTTTAATCGAAGATATGGGTCTAGGATGGATTAATCGGTTTGGAACTGGAAGTGGCATTTGTACAACAACAAGCGGCATTGAAGGGGCATGGAAGCCGAACCCAACAAAATGGGACATGGGTTACTTTAATACGCTCTTTAGCTACGAATGGGAGTTGGTCAAGAGCCCAGCAGGTGCACAGCAATGGCTTGCTAAGAATGTTAAAGAAGAATACTTAATTCCTGATGCACATGACTCTTCTAAGAAGCACCGACCCATGATGACGACAGCCGATCTGGCTTTACTTTTTGATCCGATATATGAGCCAATTTCAAGACACTTTCATCAGAACCCGGATGAGTTCTCTGATGCTTTTGCTCGTGCATGGTTCAAGTTAACACACCGTGATATGGGTCCTTGCGCACGCTATCTTGGCGCCGAAGTTCCTTCTGAAATTCTGATTTGGCAAGATCCGGTACCTTCCGTTGATCATGAGTTAATTGACCAACAGGATATTGATAGTCTCAAGCAGAAGATCCATATTTCTGAATTATCGATATCACAGTTAGTGGCTACTGCTTGGGCTTCTGCTTCAACTTTCAGAGGCTCAGATAAGCGTGGTGGTGCTAATGGTGCCCGTATTCGGCTAGCTCCACAAATAGATTGGGAAGTTAATCAACCCACTAAGTTAGCGGTCGTTTTACGAAAGCTGGAGACAATTCAGAAAGAGTTTAATTCCGCTCAATCTGGCCATAAGAAGATTTCAATGGCTGATTTAATTGTCTTAGCAGGATGTGTATCTATTAAAGAAGCTGCTCAAAAGGGGGGGCATTCAATTGATATCCCATTCATTCCGGGCAGAACTGATGCCTCTCAAGAACAAACAGAAGTAGATTCATTCAAAGTTCTTGAGCCAAGAGCAGATGGATTCCGAAACTATTTGCGTAATGACGTTAAATCGGCACCTGAAGAGTTATTGGTTGATCGGGCTCAATTACTAACCTTGTCTGCTCCTGAAATGACTGTTTTGGTTGGTGGTTTACGTGTACTTAACATCAATTTTGCTCAAAGTAAGCTTGGTGTTTTTACCGATCGTATTGAAACATTAAGTAATGATTTCTTTGTGAATGTCTTGGATATGAACACAAAGTGGAAATTATCATCAAATGCGGGCGTCTATGAAGGGCTCGATAGAAAAGATGGTAAGTTCAAGTGGGCCGCCACAAGAGTCGATTTGATTTTTGGCTCAAATTCCGAGCTCAGAGCCATTGCTGAAGTTTATGCACAACAAGACTCTAAGGATAAATTTATGAGAGATTTTGTGAGCGTATGGACCAAGGTAATGAATTTAGATAGATTTGATTTAAGTAGTGCTCGATTAAAAATATAGTAAATTTAATCTGTTAGAAAGGTCTTTCTGGTTTTAGGGGTGCTCACACCCCAAGCGGTGATCTCTTTGTCGCTAAAACGAAGGTCAAAACCCATGATTTCCTCTGCACTTAAATAGCACAGGCTATACGCTACTCAAAATAAGCCTAAACTTCAATGAAATCATGATGGTTCTCTAATGGCTTCCAATAGAAATTGAGTTCTATTGGAAAATCTCGGTTAAAAGCCAAGCGTTACGGCTACTGTACTCCGCCCCGTGGATAGCAACACGCTGGGTCAATGAGTCTAGTGCCGATAAACTGGTTTCATTTAAACGAGGGAATTAATGACGCCACAGAAATAATCTTGTAATTTACAAGTTATCTCAACTAGGATCCTTAGTTACTAATTGTAGTAGCGATCTTTCAAATCCCTCAATCGGCATTGGCTTTCCGAAGAGAAATCCTTGAAATTGTATCTTGCTAGAACACTCATTTAAAAACAAGAATTGTGACTCTGTTTCGATTCCTTCAGCTACCACTTCAAAATCAAAATTTTGACTCATATCGATTATGGCCTTCACCATACTTCTACCGTTGGAATTTAAATCAATTTCATTCATAAAAGATTTGTCGATTTTAATTTGGCTGATTGGCAATTTTTGTATATAAGATAACGAAGAATACCCTGTGCCAAAATCATCCATAGACAATCTAATCCCCATCATTTTCAACCTATTGAAGTCATATAAAATTGAATTAGTATTGACCATCAAGCTTTCGGTCAGCTCAAGAATTAAATTCGACGGGTCAAAATGATAAGATTTAATTAGAGTTTCGAGGTTATCGATAAAATCAATTTCTGAAAATTGACGAGAACTTATATTGACGGATATGCTCAATTTTTTAAAATGTTCACTTTCTGACCATTTATCAAGTTGGTTGCAGGCTTCATCAAGCACCCAGTATCCTTATAGTAATGGAATGGACGCCCACTACCCTAAACGGCATCAAAGTGCCAAAGTAG
>JBAWVG010000050.1:0-10751 GCA_037147395.1 Nitrosomonadaceae bacterium
CCTGACAATCCCAATGCTCCTGCCACTACTACTGCGCTTATAAGCTTTTTCATATATTTCTCCATCTGGTTAATGAATAATTATGACAATTTCATCAGCGTCGAGAGCTAACGTAAATAGTAGCGATACTGATATAGCTTGGTGCCGTGATTTTGAATATAAGTTCAAGTTTCTTGATGGTTAGAAATTGACATCAAGGTATGGGAGCAAGTTTTCTGAGGGATACTGGACATTTTTACGTCACTAACAAAGTCCATTATCCATCAGCCTGAGAGTGTCTCTCCCTGCCCTTTGTATTGGTCTAGCCATTAATCCTTACCAGCAACTCCTGATGGACTCGGTTGAGGCGCTGTATAACAGTATCTTCTGCCTTTGTTTGCCTTGCTTGAGCAAAACAGTGTGTATAGGGAGGAAGGTTCCCTTACCTCACAATGGGTGGGTACGGGATGGGTGGGGTCCAGTGGTGAGGGGATGGTGAAAAGGGTGGGGGGTAGTACATTTGTGCGCTGGCGCTAGAGATAGCTCCGGCGTTTTTAGTTTCTGGTGGGTGAAAGTCTGGTTACAGCCAAGCTTAATACTCGGTAGAAAAAACTGGTAGCATCGCAACTTCATGATGGCCTCAGAGACGGGGCTATGCTCTAGTACTGGCCTTGGCCACAAGCCAAATCCCATAGGATTTTATCTATGCTTCCAGGTGAATTTAATTTATATCTTCCACTCCCTGAATCATCATTAGCTGGTCGACTGTGCCCCATACTAACGCGCTCACCATTCCCCATATGCTCTGAGTAAATGACGAAGGATAACGTTCTCTTCGTTTCAGCTTTGCAGTCATACTCAACCTGAGTTTTTGTGGATAAATATTTTTCTCCGCCAGTCAGAAATCCGGGCACCTTGTAATCATTCATGCTCCATATCCTCACCCTATTTCCGTTTTTTTCAATGCTAATGAAATCGACATACCCGGTGAATGAATTATTTTTACCGACTGATGTCCATTCAGCCGCTACGTTACTACTCACAATGGCAAGAGCCAGCATTAGGAAAATCTTATGCATGATGGTCATGAGATTCGATTGAATTCAATGAGCACAGATCAGAAACGCTCACTCTGGGGAAATAAATAAAAAGTGGCTGAGTCTGAAGGCGGAGGCTCTTGAGGGTTATGCCTGGGTGAGGGCTCTGTGCCACCAGCACTCAAATGGATATGAAATACTCGTCAGATTTTATCGGTTAATCAGACCGACTCAATGCCGGATAGAAACGCCACCCTCGGTCCACTGGTAACGTAACCATCAGCAACGAGTCGCCTGATGTACTCCTTCTAAATTACCGATCTTTATATACCTACCTTCGCGGTGGGCTGGAAATCCTCAGGGAGGATGAACTCCGAAACACAATCGCATACATCACCAAGGTAGCAGTCGTCAAAACCATCAGAAAACTCATCATCGCTTTCCCTCCTTAAAAAAAATAACTCTGCTCTGAGAGCAGAGTGACCCGTAACGACTGATTCAACACATGCATTACACAATTAAAGCGGTGAGATCAACGATACTGCCGGTGATATGAGCAGATCGGTTACACGGTTCAGGTTCTTATCAGATCCAATACCAATCGATCTGGTCATGGCCCTTGTACGTTTGTTAATGATTGAGGCGATTTAGTTCAAATTTAAAAATTGAACTTTTCTTGAACCCCTATCTAAAAGTTCTCACGAACCTTCTAATAGACTGTATCCCCTACGTCAGCTAGATAGAATTTATTTAGATCAAGTAAGTATCAGTTCCAGTGAGTAATAAATCATACTGTATTTCAACCACTTCCGGCAGCACCGGAATAGCGTTGAGCGAGGCTATCGCCATCACGCCGGGCACTGTCTTACTCTCACGGCCTCGCGATCGTCCAATCAAGTTCGCTTTCCTTGATCAATTTCTTTTGCAAACTCTTATCGTCATAAGCGCGGCCCGGGGAGGGCAGTGGGGGTTCTGTTTAGAGGGGGGTATTACTCCTCATCTTCATCTGAATCGGCCTTGACCTCTTTTAAGACCATCTTCTTTTGGGTCCGACTGGCATTCAGATCGGTCTCAGCCACTGCCTTGTGGACCAAGTTCTGGTGACAGTCGATACAGGTGGCCCCTTCAGTTTCCATCTTCTTGTGGGCAGCCTTAGCATCCGCACCTGGTGGTTGTGGATCGCGGTGACACTCGCGGCAGGTAACACTATCCCACTTCTTCAGATTCATCCGCGCATCATGCGCCATGATCAGACGACGCTCGTTAAACTTCTCCAGCGTGGAATAGTCCTCAGCAAACTCTAAGTACAACTCCCGTGCCCCATCCACCGCATGGGTATAGAGCGCTAAGTGGAAGTTCTCAAAGCCCTGAGGGATATGACAGTCCTTGCACCCTGGATTCGCACCCAGCGCTCCATAGTGGGAAGACTTCTTTAATTCCGCCGCCGGATAGGTCATCGAGTGACAGCTGGTGCAGAACTTGTCGGTGGAGACGGCCGCTTCGCCGCCAAATACCACCGCCACCATCACCACCCCCAGCACCGCTCCAATGAGGAGCGTACCACCTGCTTTACCCCCACTTGTAGCCATTAGTCCTCCAATCCTTTAACGCCAACCTTAGCGGTTGCCTGGAAATCCTTGTGGAACATGAACTCAGGCTCACGCTATCAGCGGTTATATGAGCACATCTGTTGCACGGTTGAGGCCATTATTCCAATCCAGTATTGATCGATCTGGTCATGGCCCTTGTACGTTTGTTAATGATTGAGGCGATTTAGTTCAAATTTAAAAATTGAACTTTTCTTGAACTCCTATCTAAAAGTTCTCACGAACTCTCTAATAGACTGTATCCATCCCCACTTCTCACCATGCGCCTCACTCACGTGGAAGGAAGGCAACGGGTGGAGCTAGGTACCATCAATCTTGTCAGGGGGTGCCGGGCGGGTGGGGTGCTGTAGATGGGTGCTGGCTTGTTCTATATACAAGCTTTGAATTCGATATATCGAGGTACTCCATAACCGGAAAAGGTAGCACTCATCACTGGGCTATAAGTCGCCAATACGGTTTCTGGATGATTGGCTTATTACTCAACAGAAAGAGAAACTGGTAGCATGAACCCCACCTCTTGGAAGACAAAAAACCGGGGGAACCTCAATCTGGTGTACAACATGACGCGTCTGGTGCAGCTGATTAAGCGTGACAAGATAGGTGCATCTGCAATTTAGAAAACAGCATGAATTGCCTAGAAAACAGCGATAAATTGCTTAAGATGGGTCAAATTCTGAGCAATATTTAGCTGGTGAAAAAGTATTACTGGTGCACGTTGTTAGTGTCCGGAATAATCAATAATTAGAGGTTCCCACAAGGCATTCCATGAAATCCATTGTTCTCATCACCGGCGCCAGCGGCGGCATTGGCAGGGTTCTTGCACATCAGCTCCACAGTCAGGGCCTGCGAGTTGCCGTTGTCGGGCGCGCCGCCGACCGTTTGGCCGACGTAGATGCGGCTGTGCGGATTACAGCGGACACAACTACGCCCGAGGGAGCCGCACTGGCTGTGGCCACCTGCCAGGAAATGCTGGGAGCTCCACCGTCTTTGCTGGCGCACTGCGTGGGCAATACATTGATTGCACCCCTGCACCGTACTCGTGCAGACGCCTACCGCGAGGTGATATGCGTCAACCTCGACAGCGCGGTATACATGCTGCAGGCTTGGATCACAGCACTTCAAGGTGGCCCCGGCGCCGCCGTGTTCGTAAGTTCCGTGGTTGCGCGCATCGGGGTAGCTAATCACGAAGCAATCGCCGCTGCCAAGGGTGGCGTAGAAGCCTTGGTGCGCAGCGCTGCGGCCACTTACGCAGCACAGGGTCTGCGCATCAATGCCGTAGCACCTGGCATGACCGACACGCCGATGACGGCCGGCATGCTGAAGATGCCTGCAATGCGCGATGGCGCTGCGCGCCAGTACCCGCTGGGCGGATTGCAGACGGCAGACCAAGTGGCCGACGTGATGGCCTGGCTGCTCGGCGACGGCGCGGCCCGCCTGACGGGGCAGACGATCGCGGTGGACGGCGGTTTCACGACCGTGCGTCCTCTGGTGAAATAGTCGCGAAACAGATCGAAGTGACCACCAGGAGTTCTGAATGAGCGAAGACCCACGCTGCTGCGGCAGCGGCACCTGCATCATCGACACCGAAGGCCGCTGTTGGTGCGGCCAACTGTGGGACGGCCAGAAGATGTGCCATGCGCCGCTGGCTCCCGCCCCAGCGATCCTTCTTGACGCCACCGCAGAACCGGCACATACGCCACCACGTGTGGTCCAAGCCAAATTTAAGAAATGACTTTCAACCCCTTGAGGCCATACGCCCCTGCGCTCACAGATCAGGTGGGCAAAGCGCGATTGCAAATAGCGTCCCCATGTCGGAGGTCGCGTCATGCAGGCGGGCAGTGACATTCCTAGGCATGGTTTTATATTCGTGTTGATAAGTGTTAATTAACAGTATACAATTTAGCCATGATGGAACCGTTTCGTCACAAGGGGCTTGAGGCTTTCTTCCGGAAAGGGAGCAAAGCAGGAATACAGCCGGAAAACTGCGGATAATGTTGACTGCATTGGATAGCGTAAAGCATCTTGATGACATGAATGCACCGGGCTGGAGATTGCACTCCCTAACCGGAGACCTTGCCGGGCATTATTCGGTGATGGTTAGCGGCAACTGGCGCATGACGTTCACGTTTAATGGCACAGATGCCGTGCTGGTGGATTATCAGGATTATCACTGAAAGGAGAATAACTATGACGCGAATGCACAACCCAGCACACCCCGGCGAAGTATTGCGGGAGTGGCTGCCGGATGGAATGACAGTAACGAGAGCGGCAAAGGAATTGCAGGTTTCCCGTGTTACGCTTTCCAAGGTGCTGAATGGCAAAGCTGGAGTAACGGCGGGGATGGCCTTGCGCCTTTCGGCATGGCTTGGCACTTCCCCTGATGTTTGGCTTGAAATACAAACACAGTGGGACTTATGGCAAGCCGAGCAACAGCCAAGCCCGAATATTAAGCCACTGGAAAGATTGGCTGCCTGAACGAGTAGTCACTGGTGCGGTGAGTTATAAAGACGGACGTTTTATTTATGCTCCTGGAGTTGCAGGCAGTATTACACCTCAGCCGCAACCTCCACCGGTCCCATTTGCAGCCGCATGTAGAATCCCAATCACCCGTTCCAGGTGACTCGCCGTCCACGGCGGGGCTGCTCTTCTTTTTTCTCATTAGTTAACGCAGAGAAGTCACCGGTCTATGAATCAAGACGTGCCATTAACATTGCGTGCGCATCAAGAGCTGCATTAGGCGCAAAACTATCTTCCACCTATGAGACAGCTCATCAGGGACTATTCAGTTACTGGCTGATGAAAGGACCGGAAGGTGATTCTGACAATAACCAGGACCAGGAGATAACTGCCGGCGAACTGTATGGAGGCGTCGCCAAGCACGCAAGTCCAATGCTCACGCTGGACGTACCTGTCCCATGAGCCATTTAGTGATTGATCAGAGCAAGCATCGCGAAGGCTCTATTAGCACGTCATGGTCCAATGACTATCAATGGCGCTTTTCTTGTTTTGGTTGATTCCTTTTTTAATTTTTTCTGGCATAAAAGTCGTTTCTCTTAGGGAAAGGATGGTATTGCCGGCTCGGTTCCTTCGATCTGCACCTGAGGTAGATGTAGCTTCACGCGCGCCTGGATTTGATCAACGCGATCTTTCGGCACATCGGCCAACACCAGCAATTTACCTGCCTCGATCGCGTCCTCAAACTGTTTAATTCGCGAGCTATCGTAGCTCATGCCTACCATGCCACCGGCCCACGCACCCACACCAGCGCCTGCGAGAGTGGTTGCCAGCAGGACGCCACCCGCAATTACCGGTACAGTGGCGGGAAGAGCGATGGCAACCAGTCCGGCGAGAATACCGGCTGAGCCGCCAAGTGCCAATCCATGTTCTACTGCAGGAATGAAATCGCTCTTTTGCAGTAGATTGGCTTCGGGCAGATCCTCCAACGGCGTGCCTGGCTTCGCAATCACATGGATGTGCCGTTCTTCGATCCGCGACAGAAGCAGTTCATCGACGATACGTTTAGTAGTGGCAATGTCAGGCACAAGAAAATAGATTCGTCGCATCATGACCCCTTTGAAGTTGTGACCAGAGTATTTTTCAGAAGAGAAACTCAATTTCCCCCCCCCGACTTTTCAGAATAGCTAGACTTAGCTTAAAAAGCAATTTACAGCCTTGTCCAATGACACATGAGCCTGAGCGGATGGCTGTCAATCCAAAGTGAGATGAGCCTGAAGGGGTAAAAGTTGGGATCATGGAGGCATGATCGTGACTTTACAAACGCAAGGATTACAAACGCTAGAACAGGTGCGCGCCTTTATGGCGGGCAATGCGCCGGTTTCTTTCACCCTCACTGACGCTGTCAGCGCTCGCGTCTGGATGACCGAGGCACTGCGGCGTTTTGGTTATGGGACACTATCCCGTTCCGACAAAGGCCGAGATGGATGTTCTGCATGGCACGCTGTCTGGCACCACCACGCGCAAGCTCTGTGAGCGGGCATTCAATGTGCATGGTGAGGCACGCTTTGAGCGACTGGCGGGCATTTCCAACGGCCACCTATACAACCTGCGCCAGCATCCGACTTACCTGTCCAAACGCGGAACGTTCGACAAGACCCGCCCGACCAAGATCAACATCGGTGAGCGGCGCAAACCCTTTCCAGATGGTCGCCCTGGTTATTTGCGTGTGGACAGCGTCCATCAGGGCGATATGGACGGAATCAAAGGTGTCTACCTCATCAATGCGGTGGATGAGGTCACGCAGTTCCAAGCCGTCTTTGCAGTGGAACACATTAGCGAAGCCTATCTGTTACCAGTGCTCGCCGCCATGATGGACGCGTTCCCGTTTGTGATTTGCGGCTATTTATTTTCCAATTTGTTTAGTCGAGTGGTCAGCGACTTTATTTCCTCTGCTGCGCGAATTTGATTAGTAATATCGAACTGCACACCCAGATAATAGAGTAGGTTCCCATGCGGATCAAACAAGGGAGTCATCTCCAAATGGTTATAAAATAACTCACCATTCTTCTTATAATTTCTGAGGGTTACTCCGATCTCCTTTCTATTGTTAATCGCCTCGCGCAGCTGCATAAGTTCCGGTTGATCGCGATCGGTACCTTGTAAGAAACGGCAATTTCTACCCACAGACTCTTCATTCGAGTAACCGGTCACGGTTTCAAATGCCTTATTTGCGTAGACAAGAGGCATATCCTCAATATCGGGGTCAGACAAGGTGACTCCATTGACGCAAGAGTCCAATACTTTTGTTAGGATTTGAGGAATCAGTCCACTGTCTTTTTCAGGTATAAACATCACTGCCCTCCAAGGATAAAATTTATCAAAATATTAAAAAACAGGTGATTGATGTCACTTTGACGCTGACTTTACCGCTTCTTCGAGTAGCTTCTTAATATTACCTACTGTTTTCTCTGTTCCGTCTTGGATAGCCATACGAACCAACTTCTCGAATGGTTTCATATACATTTCTAGCTTGAGCAGCTCAAAGGTAAATGTAATTCGACTCGAAGTCTCTTGGGTGGCGGGCTCTAATACATAGTCGCACCGAAAGGGATTAGAGGTACCCTCAAAACAGATACGTCTACCCTCACTGAAGGCTGTCACTTTAAATGTAGATTCAGACCGGTTCCCTTGGTCCACCCGAACCTGTCTACACATAGTTCCAATCTTGATTGGGCCGCTACTCAGCAGCTTTAAATCCTTGACCTCCGGCGACCACCTTGGGTAATTCTGTATAAAGTTAGCGCCCACAAAATCAAAAACCGTATCGCATTTACAATCTATTACTGTATTAGCCTTACCGGTAACTTGGACATCCTTAAGTAAACCGAACATAAGCGCCCCCTCCAGATAGAATTTATTTAGATCAAGTAAGTATCTGTTCCAGTGAGTAATAAATCATACTGTATTTCAACCACTTCCGGCAGCACCAGATGCAATCAGAAGGTAATCGAACTCAATGATCTGATCGCCTCAGGCATATGCCCCTCCCCCCTTGAATTTGCCATTCGCTTCTCCAGTAACTCAGAAAATCATATCATATTTCCAACTGATACAAGCGGCAAGCCACTGACTGTTATGGGACTTCTTTCTGGTTAGTTAAGTTCCTTGAATTTTCTATACTCACCCGTTTCATAATGTCCACAGATTAAGCCGAATCTAACTAAGGTGCCGCCTTATACGCGGGCTAAGTGTTAACCGACAAATAAAGTTTATGTTTTTAACGGAACTTTTTTACAAAAATAGCTAGTTGCAAATTATAAAAATTTAGTTCATCGTGTGGCGGTTTTTAATCTTTGATCATCATACAAAGGTGATTTATTCTATGCCAAGAATTGAAAAATCAGTCCAGATAAATCATTCAGCAAGCCAGATGTTCGCTTTGGTAGATGGAGTGGAGAATTACCCAAAGTTCCTTCCGTGGTGTTCAGGATCTTCCGTTGTAGCCTGTGATGAGAATATCAATCATGCGACGATTGTTATCAGCTACCTCCATCTCAAGCATAGCTTTACCACTGAGAATATTCGGGACATTCCAAAATCAATCAAGATGAGATTACTGAGCGGCCCATTTAAACATCTCGATGGCAAATGGAGCTTCATCCCCCTTTCAGATACTACCTGTAAGGTGGAATTCTTTCTGCACTACACATTTTCAAATATGTTGCTAGATAAGCTGGTCGGCCCGTTATTCTTCAGCATCGTTAACAACTTCGTCGGGGCATTTACCAAGCGTGCGAAAGAAGTTTATGGTGACTGACTCGATCTCTATTAGAAGCTAGAGATAACAAGCCAATACCATAAAAATATATGAGGAATCGCTGTAACTGACTTCTTGCTTGAGTTTCTGAGATACCAGAAAGAGAAACTGGTAGCATGAACCCCCAGACCCATCCAGAGTAACCATTACCATACACCCTCCGACTATCTGCTCAATACTCAATACTATGCAAATGTCACCTGAACCCGCTTACCATCACGGCACCCTCAATCAGACTGGAATTCTGCTGATCAACCTCGGCACCCCAGAAGCTCCTACTGCCGAAGCACTACGCCCCTACCTCAAGCAATTCCTCAGCAATCAACGTGTAGTGGAGATGCCTAGCTGGCTGTGGTGGCCAATTTTGAACGTTATCATCCTCAATACCCGCCCCAAAGAGTCCGCAAAAAAGTATGCCCAAGTATGGATGCCGGAAGGCTCTCCGCTGAAAGTTCATACCGAACGCCAGACTCATCTACTGCGCGACCTCTTGGGTAGACGCCTCCATCCTGCTCCTATGGTTGAGTACGCCATGAGTATTGGCACCCCTTCGGTTTCTGAGGTATTAGAACGTATGAAAGAGAATGGATGTGAGCGCATACTAGTACTGCCACTCTATCCCCAGTATGCGGCCAGCAGCACCGCATCGGCATTTGATGGAGTCTTCTCAGAACTGGGGAAGATGCGTAACGCGCCTGCCATCCGCACAGTAAAACACTATCATGACCATCCTGGCTATATTGCAGCATTGGCTCAGAATGTCCGTGACTACTGGTCACACAATGAAGGTAGACCTGACAAGCTGGTGATGAGTTTCCATGGGGTGCCACGTTTCACCCTAGATAAGGGAGACCCGTATCACTGTGAATGTCAGAAGACAGGACGATTACTGGCCGATGCATTGGAACTAAGTTCTGACCAATACCAGATCTGCTTCCAATCCCGTTTCGGCAAAACCGAATGGCTGCGACCTTACACCACGGAAGTATTGACACAGCTCGGCCAACAGAATACCCGACGTGTGGACGTGGTCTGCCCAGGCTTTGTTTCTGACTGTCTTGAAACGCTGGAAGAGATTGCCATGGAAGGTAAAGCCCTCTTCATGCAATCTGGCGGCCACGAATTTCATTACATCCCTTGCCTGAACGAGCGCGACGATTGGATACAGGCATTGGCAGAGATTGCACTGAACAATCTGCAGGGATGGTTGGGACTCGAGCAGTCAAAAGAAGAGCTAGCAGAGTCTCGTCAACGGGCGCTTCAATTGGGATGCAAGGACTGAGCGTAGAACACTAGCAATCTTTGTGGCGCTGCAAACGTAAGTAGACGCAACCCCGATAACGAGTGTATAGGGAGACTAAGTACCATCAAGCCAATTTAGGGGGTGCCGGGTGGGTGGGGTGCTGCAGATGGTGAAAATGAAGAACTTGGTGGGGGTGTTAAATAGATGGGGATGGTAAGGCATAAACACTCGCCAACCCCGGCCACAGCGGAAAAGGAGGTAACCCTGTGGCATTTATAAGAGCATTAACCCTGCTGAAAGTTCATTGAGGATTGAAATTTAATTCTGCACCAAGGGTAAGCCCAGGAGTTGTGCTGGTGGGTAGGGTGTTAGGTAGTGAAGGTGAGGAATGAGGACATACGCTGATGCTAGAGATAGCCTCGGCGTTTTTAGTTTGTGTAGGGTGAAAAACTAAGGTGATAACGGCACTATGTAGAGAACTCGTGGTGACATTATGGTGACATTTGCAGAGTGTTAAAAAGGTGGCTGCTAAAAAATCATGCAACCCATTGATTTTGTGGCTCCTCGACCAGGGCTCGAACCTGGGACCTGCGGATTAACAGTCCGTCGCT
>JBAWVG010000051.1:0-10748 GCA_037147395.1 Nitrosomonadaceae bacterium
CAGTTCATCCTTCTCGGCGAGCAACTGTCTCAGTTGTTCAATCTCACGCTGCAGAACCTCCCCTGAATTCAATGGTAAGAGTTGATCTTGACTGGTCTGCATCATGTTATGGTTCACTAGCGCGCCCTGTTAACTGACAATTCTCCCCCGATCGATCGATCTTCATCCCGGCCATTAGCTAATTAACGGAAAACCTCTTGCCACTATTTCTTTCTACTCTTGATCAAGAGGTCGATCACCTGATTTCTGGCATCTTCAAATATCTCTCGAATTAGTTTCTCTTCTTCTGGGTTGAGATAATCAGAATCACTCATCCGAATGGGAGGTCTCTCTCCGCTGCTGTTGGGACTGTTATCAAGATCGAGCCAACCAAAGTCCTTCCCCATCATTTTTTCGATATAACGCGCGGTCTCAGAGCGCATCCCCCGTCGACGGCTGGTCTGTGAGCTCTTGAGGCCATATACAAGTTGAGATACCTGAGAGGGACTTCGGTCTAGCTTCCTTGAAAGATTCGCCAGGCTGCCACACTCTGTCAGTAGGGTTAGCATATTGCTCCTTCGTATATCCTCTATCATTCCCGACCCCTTCTAACAACAAGATTATTAAGGCTCAATACAGAGCCTCGTCAAAGAGACCAACGGACTTATATTATTCATTCAGCATAATGCTAATGATTATCTTTTAATTGAATGTGTATTGCAACTTATTATTTCAACATATTTGATTTAAATATCTTGTATTATTGCGAATAATCGGCAGATTAAGACTGTTCCTGCTCAGAATGATCTAATAAAGAGGGTTTGTATGACATTTTTACGTGTTTAGCATAACACTCCATCCCCCGTAATCTTGTGATAATATGAGCCTGTTTCGAGGTGTATGTGTGTGCATCTGGTAGGGCCCTTTATGGTGGCAGGTTAGAAATTCTGGACGGACTAAGACTCTCTCAGGTATCTAGGCTATGGCAACAACCCCCAAAAAATCAAATGGTTCTCCTCAAGTTCTGGCATTAAGGACCTCCGCAAAGGAGGTCTGTACCTTACTCAAGGTTCTTGCCAATAGGGACCGGTTGCTCATCCTGAATCAGTTGCTCGATGGCGAGAAGAATGTACGAGAGTTGGAAGGTCTTCTGGGGATCCGTCAGCCGACACTCTCTCAACAGCTCACGATCCTGCGTTCAGAGGAGTTGGTCGAGACCGATCGGCGGGGGAAGTATATATACTACAGCCTAGACTCGTTCGAGGTGACTGAGATCCTTCTGACCCTTCATAGACTCTGTACCGACCGTGATAAGAAGAGGATCCGTCGTAAGCTGCCAAAGTGATGGCACGTCCTGATTTTTTGATCTGATACCGATTTCCCCCTGTTGGATTGACTCTTGCCATTGATAGTCCCCTGAATCTGCGATCACGGGTTCTGTCTGTATCTGAGTCTGGTTCGTTCGATCGCGTCATGGTTTCGGAGGATCTCCATTCAGGGTAATTTAATGGGGACCCCTATTCGGGATCCTCGTTGACAGGGTTGAGTGTGCGCCACGACGCGCTCATAGCCTTCAGCCCTAGTGACGACCCTAAAATTTCTGGTAAAATAACGAATTCATCAAGAGACCCGCAAGGAAGAGCTGACATGACTTATGTAGTGACTGAAAATTGTATCAAGTGCAAATACACTGACTGCGTAGACGTCTGTCCGGTCGATTGCTTCCGTGAAGGGCCCAACTTCCTGGTGATTGATCCGGATGAGTGTATCGATTGCACGCTCTGTGTTGCAGAGTGCCCGGTCGATGCTATTTTTGCGGAGGATGATGTTCCGGATAATCAGCAGAGCTTCATCTCACTCAATGCAGATCTATCCAAGGTCTGGGGACCCATCATCGAGAAGAAGGATGCACCCTCTGATGCGGACGAGTGGGCCAAGGTCACAACGGGTAAGTTGGACAAGCTCGAACGCTGATCTGATTTACCGGTAGCCTGCCGATCGGCATGTCGACCACACCGAAATACCCGCCTATCACCCCGTCCGATGTCTTTGTTCATCTCTCACACGGACTGAACGCTCGCGTCACCGTCGTTACACCGAATAGACGGCTTTCTCACTCCCTCAAATCCGATTTTGATGCATTCCAGATCGGGGGGGGGCGTGAGGTCTGGGATACGGCCGATATCCTCCCCATCTCAGCATTCATCGAACGTACCTACCAAGAGGCCCTCTACTCGGGAGAGGTGACAGGTCTGCCGGTCCTGATCACCGCATTCCAGGAGCAAATCATTTGGGAGGACGCGGTTCGACGTTCTGGGGTTGACTTACTCGCGGTGGCAGAGACTGCGAAGGTGGCCTCTGATGCGTGGAAGATGGCCCACTCGTGGCAGATGCTGCCTCAAATGGACAGTTTTCCGCTGAATGAGGATGGTCGGGCCTTTAGGCAGTGGTCGAAATACTACCTACGCAATACCCAACTCAAGAATCAAATAGACTCTGCCCGTCTGTGTGATCAGGTCTCAGATCTCTATCGGGATTCAAAGGTCCACCCCCCCCTGACCCTGATCTGCTACGGTTTTGATATCGTCACACCACAGCAGCACACATTACTCAACACGCTTGCGGGGTTGGGTTGCCAGGTCCTGATCGGAAGGTCGCACTCACAGATGAGACTCCATCATGGACGGGTTGAGAGGGTCTCATGCGAGGATAGTGGTGATGAGATCCTTCGTTCTGCCATCTGGTCGAGATCACGGATCGAGAGTCATCCATCATCCCGTATCGGGATTGTGGTTCCAGACTTAGCACGCCGACGTAGCGCAATACTTCGTACCTTCGAATCCGTCATGAATCCTGACGTGAGCCATCTGATGAATGAGGGTGCTCAGGTCAGGATGCCCTTTAATGTCTCTCTCGGCAGTCCTCTGACAGATCACCCCATCGTCATCACTGCACTCCTGATACTCGAGATGATCGGTCGAGAGATTGATTTTGAGAGGGCCAGTATCCTCTTGAGATCTCCCTTCATCGCGGGTGCGAAGCTGGAGATGACTGATCGAGCCCGTCTCGATTCGGATCTACGTCGTTACGCAGATCCGGTGATGACGTTCGATCAGTTACAGGGGATGATCGATCGTGAGGGGCCCTACTGTCCGATCCTGAGGGGCTGTCTGTCCGACTTGTCTAGACTCCGTCATGAGATCCTGACGGTCTCAAGTCCCCCCTCGTTAATGGCCAAGACCGTCTCAAACCTACTTCAGGCTGCGGGATTTCCGGGTGACAGAACACTGAACTCGTTCGAGTACCAGGCACTCAAGAGGTGGCACGAACTCCTATCCGAGTTCGCATCACTCGACCGTGTGATCACCCAGATCCGGTATGGGGAGGCGGTCTCACGTCTCAGAAGGATGGCTTCAGGGACGCTCTTCCAGCCAGAGACCGATGATGCACCGGTTCAGATACTCGGTGTATTTGAGGCTGCAGGGATGGACTTTGATCATCTCTGGGTGATGGGCCTATCGGATGATGTATGGCCCCAGCCTGCACGGACTAATCCATTCCTCCCGATCGAGTTGCAGCGATCATCAATGATGCCACAGGGCTCATCCAACGAGTCATTAGAGCTTGCAAGAAGGATCACCTCTGACTGGTTATGTAATGCAGATGAGGTGGTCTTAAGTCATCCAATGAGTAGTTCCGAGAGGGGGGGGCAGGAGTTCATGATGAGTCCCCTCATCAAGCACCTCAGTGAGGGACTGACTGCGGCGATACCGATGACCGACTCCCCGAATTACCGAGAGGTCATCTATAGATCCAGTCTGATCGAGCGCGCTCTGGATATTCAAGCGCCGGTGGTTGATCAGGACCGGTATCCGATCAGGGGTGGGACCGCTGTGATTAGGGATCAATCCCTCTGCCATTTCCGTGGGATGGCGCTTCACCGCCTCGGTGCCCAGGGGTTACAGAGCACCCATACCGGGTTCGATTCTCGTGAGCGTGGGACGATGCTACACCGTGTCCTATCCCAGGTCTGGAAGGCTATTCAGAGCCGACAAGAATTGCTCAAGATCAGTCCTGATGATCTGGACATTTTATTAAGAAAGTCCTCAACCGATGCGATCGATCAGATCAGACGAGGACGACCTCAGATACTGGGTAAGCAGTTCTTTGAAATTGAGACCCGACGCCTCATGAGCCTGGTCCGTGACTGGCTCGAAATGGATCGATCTCGAGAGGATTTCATAGTGATTGAGAGTGAACAGAGTCATCACATCACGATCGGTGGATTGGTTTTGAAGACGCGTCTTGACCGGGTGGATGAGATGTCGGATGGGCGTCGTATCGTGATCGATTACAAGTCACGATCCCCCACTGTCGAGAGTCTGGTGGGTGATCGGCCGGAGGAGCCTCAGATACCGGTATACCTCATCACCACAGAACCTAATGCGGTTGCGGTTGCATTTGCACAGGTTAGGAGGGGGGACATGAAATTCATCGCGATCGCGCGCGATGATGACTTACTCCCCGGGGTGAAATCCCTCTCAGAGTCCCGTCTGAGTGACCGTTATGAATCCTGGGAGGGTCTCATCAATTCATGGAGTGAGAACCTCACCCATCTTGCGGAGAGCTTCTACCGGGGGGAGTCTGAGGTGAACCCGAGTGGGGGAGATCAGACCTGTTGTCGTAACTGCGACATCCAACCACTCTGTCGCATCTACGAACGTAGCGGGGAATCCCTCCCCGATCAGGGAGAGGGATCTTGATCGGCACCCCTATCCCAGACATTGAAGAGAGGATGAGTGCACTCGACCCGGGCCGCTCATTCATCGTTCAAGCCCCTGCCGGTTCGGGTAAGACGGGTCTACTGATCCAGCGTTATCTGATGCTTCTGACTCAGGTCGATTCGCCTGAGGAGGTGGTCGCCATCACGTTCACCCGCAAGGCCGCATCAGAGATGCGTGAGAGGATTCTGTCAGCGCTCGATCAGGTCGATTGTGACCCCTTAAATGATCATGACCGTCGTACTCAAGAACTGGCCAGATCGGTCTTGAAGAGAGATCTCCAGGAGGGATGGCAGATTGCTGAGAATCCAAGGAGGATTAAGGTACAGACCATCGACTCGTTATGCGCAGGACTGACCAACCAGATGCCGATGTTATCAAGATTCGGTTCTCAGCCCGAGATCGTGGAGGATGCTGGAGAGCTCTATCTTGAAGCCTCTCGATCGGTCATCAGTCTTGTTGAGAGTCGGGACTCTCTGGCCAAAGATGTCGAGAGGATCCTTGATCATGTGGATAATGATGTCTCCCGTCTTGAGGGATTGATGGTGGACATACTCTCCCGTCGTGATCACTGGCTGAGGCATCTCCATGGAAGGGACCGAGATGATCTTGAGTCGTCCCTCAAGAGGACACGTCGAGACGCGATGGAACGGGTATTGAGTCTGTATGGCACCCATGACCCTAGAGAATTAATCGAGATTGCTCGTTATGCAGTGGCCAATCTGGCCTCATCCGGTAGAGCCTCACCGATACTTGGATGTGAGGGGATGACCCAGACCCCGGGGAGTCAGGAGCCTGACCTCGTGCGGTGGTGTGGTCTTTCTGAACTGCTCCTGACAGGGGAGGGGAGTTGGCGTAAGCAGATCGATATCAAGATCGGTTTCCCACCCGGAACGAGTAAGTCTGAGAAGGAGGTATCCAGGTCGTGGAAGGACCGGCTGACGGTGATGATCGGTGAGATGAGTGGGAATGATTTACTGAGACAGTCTCTCAACCAGTTGAGGGCGCTCCCCCCACCTGTGTACACCGACAGTCAGTGGGAGGTGCTCGGATCGATCACACGTTTAATGCCATACGCGGTTGCCCATCTTAAGATCGTATTTCAGTCACGCGGTCAGGTCGACTTTACCGAGGTCTCTCAAGCCGCATTGATGGCGCTGGGAAATCCTGATGAGCCGACCGATCTCGCGCTCGCACTCGATTATCGTATCCGTCATCTACTCATCGATGAGTTCCAGGATACATCGATCAGCCAGTACGAGCTCCTATCGAGACTGACCGCGGGTTGGGAGGAGGGTGATGGTCGAACCTTATTCGTGGTTGGGGATCCGATGCAATCGATCTACCGGTTTCGAGAGGCCGAGGTCGGACTCTTCTTACGTGCACGTGAGAATGGGATCGGTCATCTATCACTCCAACCACTCTCGCTCAGTGCTAACTTCCGATCACAGGGGGGTATCGTCGATTGGGTGAATCAGACCTTCTTAGAGGTGATGCCGAAACGTGAGGATATCTCTTCAGGTGCGGTCTCATACACACCCTCTACCGCGACCCATGAAAGACTCCCTGGGAGTGCGGTCCAGATCCATCCCTTCTTCAATGATGATCACTCCTCAGAGGCAGAACGGATAGTTCAGATCATCCGTCAATTGCAGATGGATGAACCAGAATCGACCACCGCAATCCTGGTTCGAAGTAGGGGACACTTAAGAGAGATTCTGATACATCTTAACCAGGAGGGGATACGGTTTCGTGCGATCGAGATTGAAGGTCTCGGTCATCGACCGGTTGTGCAAGATCTGGTCTCACTGACCCGTGCAATCATCCACCCGGCAGACCGGATGGCATGGCTTGCTGTGATGAGGGCTCCTTGGTGTGGACTCACGATTGCGGATCTGCATCTGATTGCAGCAGACCCCTCTGATCCAAAGTTATTCGTTCCACCACCGACCTTGTGGGAGTCAATTAATGACGAGGGTATCCTCTCAAGAATTTCTGCCGATGGGCGTGTCCGGCTACAACGTCTGAGAGAGGTTATGGGAGGGTGTGTCGCCAACCGCTACCGATCCTCTCTACGGTCGATGGTGGAGGGCGCATGGACCTTGGTTGGGGGGCCTGCCTGCGTGACCAATACCACGGACTTGGCTGATGCGAAGATCTATCTCGACTATCTTGAATCGAATGAAGAGACCGGATCCATTCCCGACTTCAATTTCTTCGAGAGGAGGCTGGAGAAACTCTTCGCACTCCCCGATCTGGGTGCACCCGACAGTCGTACCGACCGTCTCCAGATCATGACCATCCACAAGTCCAAGGGTCTTGAGTTCGATCATGTGATCGTGCCCGGACTGGGTCGACTCTCTCGCAATAATGATAAGAAGTTATTCATGTGGATGGAGCTCCCACGATCAAGTGATAAACGCGAGTTAGAGGGGGAGGCTTCTGATCTCTTGATGGCGCCGATCCAGGAGACAGGATCAAAGGGTGACCCGATCTACTCATGGATTGAGAAGTTAGACTCTGATAAATCTCACTTTGAGGATCAACGTTTAATCTATGTTGCATCGACACGTGCGAGGAGGAGGCTACACCTACTCGGGAGCACCCCTCTCGGTCGTGATCAAGATCAAATTATTCTGAGAGAGCCCCCTCGTAAGTCATTGCTGAGTAAGATCTGGTCGGTATCATCGAGATATTATGAGGAGTCGATCTCAAACCCCGAGAGGGTGAAAAAAATATCCTCAGAAGAAATTACGTCAGGGGTGGGATTGATCGATCAATCGTTAAGACGTCTTGCATCCGGATGGACGTTGCCAAGTGCCCCTTCTCCGGTTGAATGGTCGCCACCGACAGAGATAGATTCCTCCCAGAATCAAATCGAGTTTTCATGGGCGGGTGAGGCATCACGTCATGCCGGAAGTGTGGTCCACCGTTGGCTGGAGAGGATTGCAGAGGACCGTTTAGAGGGTTGGAATGATTCACGCCTAGACCATCTGAAGGAGACCTTCAAACAGAACCTGATTGAATGTGGGGTCAGTGGGAGTGACCTTGAGACTGCGATCGGGCGTGTGATCACATCACTTAAGTACTCTATCAGGGATCCTCGTGGAAGATGGCTGCTCGGGCCTCAGATCAAGGCACAGAATGAACTCCGTCTGACCGGATTGATTGATGGAAGGAGGATGGACTTAGTGATCGACCGAACCTTCTTGGATGAGGATGGGCAACGTTGGATTGTGGATTACAAGACCAGTAGCCACACCGGATCTGATCTAGAGGAGTTTCTGGACCGTGAGCAGGAACGATACCGTGACCAAATGGAGCGTTATTCCGCGATCATGAGACGGACCGATCAAGGTCCTGTCATGATGGGTCTGTATTTTCCGTTGATTGGGGGTTGGCGTGAGTGGGGGGGGTGATTACGATTCTGGTGCGAGTTAGAGTCGGGTACTGCAAATTGGAACCAGAACCCCTTGCGTCAGACCATGGTTATACTGATCAGTCTCTCGTGATTGAGTTATCCTGACGACAGAATGAATTTTGAGCAGAGTGCTTGGCATCTTCACCTAAAAAACAAGGAAATAACGTTCAATATGAAACGACTGAGTGCTGGCATCGCGTCCCTCTCATTGATCATTCCATTAAGTCTCTCCTCCATCGGGGCCGTGGCAGCTCCGATTGATGATGCGGGTGAGGCCTACAACAAGAGTGTTTATGTGCAGGCGATCAGACTATTTAGACCGCTCGCTGAACAAGGAAATTCTGATGCACAGGCCATGCTCGGGATGATGTACCTGAAGGGGGAGGGCACAACCCGTAGCTACCCGGATGCAATGAAGTGGTTACTCTTGGCATCATCACAGGGCAATACCAGCGCCCTTAATAACCTCGGTGCGATGCACTTTAATGGGGATGGTGTGACACGAAACTACCCAGAGGCAGCAAGATTATTCCGTCAGTCCGCGGTCAAGGGGGATAAGTACGGACAGACCAGTCTCGGATCGATGTACCTGAATGGTCATGGGGTCGATAAGGATGTGAAGGAGGCCGTGAAGTGGTACCGGTTAGCGGCTGCGAGCGGTGATGTTAATGCGGTGAATGCATTGAAACGGTTAAATCAATAGACTGGGGGTGTCCATGTATCGAATCATTCTGATGGCTCTTTTAACGGGTCTCAGTAGCCACTCGATGGCGGAGTTAGTTGAGATCGGGAGCGATAAGAGTATCACCATCTACGCTGACCCGGCCACCATTCAGAGGGTCGGGAGCAAGGTCATCATGTCTGAGATGGGTGACTTTAAGTCTGCCAATGCCAGCGGTGGAAAGTCCTTCCTATCGATGAGAAAGCAACAAGAGTACGAGTGTAAGGATAAGCAGATGAGGACACTCCGTATCAATCTATATTCTGGCAATATGGGGAGGGGTGAGCTGGTTCATACCGATCACCAATCCCGTAACTGGGAGCCGGTCTCGCCGGGTAGTTACGGTGATTTTTTGTGGAGAACCGCCTGCAAAAAATCCTAGAGGTGACCCCTTGTTGGGGTCATGATGCAGAGCACGCAGGCTTGACCTGTTCTGGGGGTCGAGAGCTTCTTGAGAGGGATGCATTTGCGCAGTACGTGAGCAGCTCCTCGTGGCTCTTGTAGACAGCACTCCCAGGATCATCTGGGGACAGTTCCATACACTTTGAGAATAACTCTTTGCGTAAGCATTGGTCTGTGATGGTGCTCGGACCGCAACCCGCGAGGAGTGCTAAGACCAGTAAAAATCCAGTCATTCTCATTCAGAATCTCCTTGGTCTGTGTTTGGTACGACAGGGTACACCATTGAACCGGCCAGAATAAGATCACAACGAACGATCTCTGCACCGGGTCATCTAGTTGCAGTTCTTGATATCCTCAGTGATGGCCTGTGGAAGGTTACCGCAGTCTTGGGTCACCTCCTCCTCTTGAATCTCGACCGCCCGCGCCTTCAGAAAGTGCTCTGTCAGGATCACCTTCAGTCTAAATGCGCCAAGAATGAGAATCCCAATCAGCACAAATGCAAGAATCTTGGCGTTCATATCGTCCATCCCCATCAATACAATTTGTCATTGGAGGTCCTCTGATGGATCGGAGGGCCTCATGCTCGACCTGCACTATAGCATGAGCCTCTAACGTGACCGTATGAGTCTAGGGTCACTTCTGAAGATCTTGGACGGGGGCTGGCAGTCTTCCTAACAGACGCAGAATCAGAAGGATGGTGATCGGGATATAGATCATGATCCCGGTCATCCCTTGCAGGGGCTCTTCGATCCAGAAGGTGACCCCGAGATTAAAGATCAGGACGCCATAGTAGAGCCCGCATCCGAGCAAAATATACCCCGTGACCGGTCCTGGGGAGGGGATATCCATTTGGGGTAGCCTTCTGTCAAGTGGGAGGTAGGCGATCAGAGAGATCAGGCTGACCGTGGCCCATCCCAGATAATTCGCAAGAGGGATTCCGAAATGAATCCCTGGGTCGGGGTAGTAGTAGATCTTCCCCAAGAACCAACGATCCCCAAGGAGTGCGACAGGGTCGATGATGACATCGACAAAGGTCAGGAAGAGTGTCGTCAGAACCACCACCGGCCAGCCAGTCCTCACGTCCAGAGGGAAGTACATCCGGATGATCTTTTGACCGGGTTGAATGGGCATTGAGGGCAGCAGGAATGCGAGTGCCATGCAGTAACTCGCAAAGAGTAGAAATACAAATGAGAGTGAGTCCATGAATGGGACATCGGCAATATAGAGCTCCTGACCGACTGTTGATCCGGTGTAAAAGTACCAACCAAATGGGATTCCGGAGCGTGTGGACGAGAGCTCGCAGACGAGTGCCACCATCCACGTGATCGCCATGAAGTATCTCGTCCTCTGCCAGCCGATCATGCGGCTTGATATGAACAAGAAGACGGCGAGGAATATAAAGACATACGGACGGAGTGTAACCGTCTTGATCAGGAGTTCGAGG
>JBAWVG010000052.1:0-9332 GCA_037147395.1 Nitrosomonadaceae bacterium
TTAAACTCAGATCAGCCCAAGCAAACACACCCGAGACAAGACATGGAACCCCTCCCCGACATAGACCCTCAGGAAACACAGGAATGGCTCGAAGCGCTCGAATCTGTACTCGCTCAAGGGGGCTCTGATCGAGCGCACTACTTACTCGAGAGACTGGTAGAAAAGGCTCGTCGCTCAGGGGCTTATCTCCCCTACAGCGCAACCACCGCCTATATCAATACCATCCCTCCCGGCAAGGAAGACCGCTCACCCGGCAACTATGAACTCGAGCACCGCATCCGTTCCTACGTTCGCTGGAACTCGATGGCAATGGTGCTGCGAGCCAATAAAGAGACCAATGTCGGCGGTCATATTGCGAGCTTTGCCTCCGCCGCAACACTCTACGATGTGGGATATAACCACTTTTGGCATGCCGCCAGCGCAGACCATGGCGGTGATCTGGTATTCGCCCAGGGGCACTCCTCACCCGGGTTATATGCCTACGCATTCTTACTCGGAGAGTTGACTCAAGAACAGCTCGATAACTTCCGTCAGGAGGTAGGAGGAAAGGGACTCTCCTCCTATCCTCATCCCTGGTTAATGCCCGACTTCTGGCAATTCCCAACCGTATCGATGGGACTCGGTCCACTCATGGCGATCTACCAGGCACGTTTCATGAAGTATCTGGACAGCCGCGGACTGATCAAGACCCAGGGACGCAAGGTCTGGGCGTTCATGGGTGATGGTGAGATGGATGAGCCAGAATCTCTAGGCGCGATCTCACTCGCCTCACGAGAGAGTCTGGACAATTTGATCTTTGTAATTAACTGCAACCTCCAGCGCCTTGATGGACCGGTACGCGGTAACGGTAAGATCATCCAAGAGTTGGAGGGTGACTTCCGCGGCGCTGGCTGGAATGTCATCAAGGTGATCTGGGGATCCTACTGGGATCCACTCCTCGCGCGTGATACCAAGGGACTGCTACAGCAGCGCATGATGGAGTGTGTGGACGGCGAGTACCAGACCTTTAAATCTCGAGATGGGGCTTATGTACGTAAGCATTTTTTTGGGAAGTACCCAGAACTGCTAGAAATGGTTGCCAGTATGTCTGACGACGATATCTGGCGTCTGAACCGTGGTGGGCATGACCCCCATAAAGTCTATGCTGCTTACGCTGAGGCTGCGAAGCATACGGGACAGCCCACCGTCATCCTCGCCAAGACCATTAAAGGGTATGGGATGGGCGAGGCGGGTGAGGCCCAAAATATCACTCATCAGCAGAAAAAAATGGGGACCACCTCACTGAAGTCATTCCGCGACCGATTTGGCTTAAAGATTGCGGACGACAAGATCGATGAAGTGCCCTATCTCGTATTTGATAAAGACTCCCCCGAACTCGCGTATCTGCAGGCACAACGTAAGTCCCTGGGGGGATTCCTCCACCGACGTCAGCGCACGGCAGATCCACTTCAGACTCCCCCATTATCTGCCTTTGAATCATTACTCAAGGCCAGCGGTGAGGGTCGAGAGTCTTCCACCACCATGGCATTCGTGCGCATACTCAACATCCTGGTAAAAGACAAGACCATTGGCCAGCGTGTGGTCCCGATTGTTGCTGACGAATCGCGCACCTTTGGCATGGAGGGAATGTTCCGCCAGCTTGGGATCTGGTCCTCGGTGGGTCAGCTCTACACACCACAAGATGCAGACCAGTTGATGTACTACAAGGAAGACAAGAACGGACAGATCCTGCAGGAAGGCATCAACGAGGCCGGGGCGATGTCATCATGGATGGCCGCTGCAACCGCGTATAGCACCCACGGTGTGCAGATGATTCCATTCTTTATCTTCTACTCCATGTTCGGATTCCAGCGTATCGGTGACCTGGCCTGGGCGGCGGGGGATATGCGCTGCCGTGGCTTTCTCCTGGGTGGCACTGCTGGCCGCACCACCCTTAACGGCGAGGGGTTGCAGCATGAAGACGGTCACAGTCATCTATCTGCCTCAACCATTCCCAACTGCATCTCCTACGATCCCACATTCGGCTACGAACTTGCGGTCATTATCCAAGATGGGATGCGCCGCATGTACCAGAATCAGGAGGATGTATATTATTACATCACTGTAATGAACGAGAATTACCCCCACCCGGAAATGCCCAAGGATGCAGAGCGAGGGATACTTCGGGGGATGTATCTATTCCGGAAGAGTAGCGAGTCCACATCAGGAGACTCAACTCTACGGGTGCAATTGCTCGGGTCCGGCACTATCCTTCGAGAGGTCATTGCAGCAGCAGAAATACTTGATCAAGATTTTGGTATTTCATCCGATATCTGGAGCGTCACCAGTTTCAATGAACTGCGACGTGAGGCACTGGATGTAACACGCTGGAATATGCTGCACCCCTCTGAATCGGCAAGACTCTCCTATGTTGCACACTGCCTCAAGGACTCTACAGGTCCTGTGGTGGCAGCAACCGACTACATGAAAATATTCGCTGACCAGATCCGCGAGTTTGTACCGGGCCGCTACAAGGTATTGGGCACAGATGGATTTGGTCGTTCCGATACCCGTGAAAAGTTACGCCAATTCTTCGAGGTGGATCGATACTATGTCACCATCGCAACCCTCCAAGCACTGGCCGAGGATGGCAAGATACCAACAGAAATTGTGGCCCAGGCAATCCGGAAGTTTGGTATTGATCCTGACAAACCCAACCCGGTAACGGTATAAAGGCTAGAGGGACGGGGTCTTTACGGCGATGGGGTTACGGGAGCCGTCCTCGCATTGAAAATGATTGAAGGAAAAAGCGTGGCAGAGATTAAACAGGTATTGGTTCCCGATATCGGCGACTTCACAGATGTCCCGGTGATCGAGTTGCTGGTTAAGTCCGGTGATACGGTGAGGATGGAGGACCCTTTGATCTCGCTCGAGTCGGACAAGGCGACGATAGAGGTCCCCTCCCCCTTCGAGGGCGTCATCAAAGAAATAAGTGTCAAGCTAGGCGATAAGGTTTCGCAGGGGTCACTCATCCTGACAGTTGAAGTCTCGTCCACAGCTCATGTGAGCTCAAGCCCAACTGCTGGCACTCCCACGCCGAGCGTGACCCCCACACCGGCGTCAACTGTCCAGGAGAAGCCTCCGGTCTCTCCCCCATCACTGACTCGCCAGCCCCCGCCCACTCCTACCCTCACTCCGGATGCAAGTGCTTTTAAT
Organism: Nitrosomonadaceae bacterium; assembly: GCA_037147395.1. Taxonomy (GTDB): domain Bacteria; phylum Pseudomonadota; class Gammaproteobacteria; order Burkholderiales; family Nitrosomonadaceae; genus VFJL01. The sequence goes on from JBAWVG010000052.1 coordinate 3,196, forward strand.
AAAGCACATGCCGGACCCTCGGTCCGACGTTTCGCACGTGAGCTTGGAGTCAATCTGAGCCTAGTCAGGGGTAGTGGATTAAAACACCGCATCCTCAGGGAGGATGTTCAGTCTTATGTCAAGACTGAACTTGCAAAACAGCGGGGTAATGGGGCGGATCTGAATCTCCTGCCATGGCCTCAAGTAAACTTTGCCAAGTTCGGCCCGGTCGAATCAAGACCATTGTCGCGTATTAAAAAAATGGCCGGTGCAAACCTGCACCGCAACTGGGTAATGATCCCTCATGTCACCCAGTTCGACGAGGCCGATATCACCGAACTCGAATCTCTACGCAAGCAATACAATGAAAATGCGGGGAAAGCGGGGATCAAGACCACCCTACTGGCCTTCTTAATGCAGGCAGCGACAACGGCCCTCAAAAAATTCCCAGAATTCAATGCCTCACTCGATCAGAGTGGGGATGAAATGAACCTGGTGATTAAACACTACTACCACTTAGGCTTTGCCGCAGATACCCCCCAAGGACTGGTGGTCCCGGTGATCCGTGACGTCGACAAAAAGGGCGTATTGAACATTGCAGGAGAATTGAGCCAGCTCTCATCACTCGCCCGTGAAGGAAAACTGAAGCCTACTGAAATGCAAGGAGCGAGCTTCACCATCTCAAGTCTTGGGGGCGTCGGTGGCACCTCCTTCACACCCATCATCAATGCGCCAGAGGTTGCTATTCTGGGAGTCTCCCGGGCCAGCATCAAACCCATTTATCGCGGTGGTCAGTTCGTTCCACGTCTGATCCTGCCAATCTCCCTCTCCTATGACCACCGCGTGATCGATGGCGCATCTGCAGCACGGTTCACCACCCACCTGTCTGAGCTATTGTCCGACACGGGACAAGTGCTCTTGTGAGTGACAGACCTCGTCCTGAAGAACCCATCCAGAACCATCTGTCAGAAGACGCTTGTATATCGTCGCGATTCCATCCGCTCGTAAATAATGTCTAGACCGAGCCCTCACTTCGTGGGCATTTTCGGTGGCACTTTCGACCCCATCCATTACGGCCACTTGCGTATCGCTGAGGAACTGGTCGAGACGATCAATCTACACGAGATGCGCTTTATTCCCGCCGGAGTGCCGCATCTACGCCCCCCCCCCATGGCATCCTCACACCATCGTACATCAATGGTAGAAGTTGCCATCCAGAATAATGCCCGTTTTGTTCTGGACGAGCGTGAGATCCATCGCCCCGGAACGAGCTACAGCATCGACTCGATCCGTGAACTCCGTCAGGAGCGAGGGGAGAGTGTCACACTCTGCCTTATTATGGGCGCAGATGCTTTCATGAAACTTGCAAACTGGCATGAATGGCATGACCTTTTCGATCTATGCCATATCATCATTGCAGACCGTCCTGGCCATGAACTGGCAACACGACTTGACTCTCTCCCACAGGCCCTAAGAGGGGAGTCCACACAACGCTGGACACACAACTTAGCTGATCTCGAGTCTCAACCCTGCGGACTGATCTATATTGCGCCGACAACACTTCTGGATGTCTCAGCAACGGTCATCCGCACACTCATCAGCAACAATCGTAGTGCGCGCTATTTGCTTCCGGATACCGTTCTCGATTATATTGAAACGAACCACTTGTACTCAGGAGAGGAATGAAACTTGATAAGTTAGTAAAAATAGCCGTGACTGCATTAGAGGATGTCAAGGCTCACGATATCACGGTCTTAAATGTCATTGGGGCAACGACCTTATTTGATCGCATGATCATTGCCAGTGCAGACTCTACTCGCCAGACCAGGGCATTAGCGAATAACGTACAGGATAAGGTCCGTTCCGGTGGTGGTGCGGTATACGGCATCGAGGGGGGGGAGACTGGGGAGTGGGTACTGGTCGATCTCGGCGATGTTCTGGTACATATCATGCAGACCAGCGTACGGGCCCACTATAATCTTGAAGAGTTGTGGGCCGGTTCTGTCTCGGAACAGGTCGACATGATTACGACTGTCGCTAGCAAAATCAAGTCCCCTGCCCGGCCGCGAAAATCCCCGGCTAAACTGCCCGCAGTCGCACGACGAACTAAATCTAAACCGTCCTAAGTAAATCAACGTATGAAACTACTCATTCTGGCGGTCGGCAACAAGATGCCTGAATGGGTAGAGACCAGCTTTGCCGAGTACGCCAAGCGCATGCCTCACGAGGCGAGTATTGAATTAATTGAAATCAAACCAGAAAAACGCGGCGGCGGCAAGAGTGTGGATCAGTTGATGGCCGCTGAAGGTGCCCGTATCTTGGCAGCGGTACCCCCAAGATGCCGTACAGTGGCACTCGATGAAAGGGGTCGTCAGTGGACTACGGTTAAGCTGGCTGACTCCATGAGTGGCTGGATGAGAAATGGTGGAGATACCGCGTTCATCATTGGTGGTGCGGACGGACTTGATGCCAGCATCAAGAATTCGGCGGATGAGGTCTTGGCGCTGTCTGCTCTGACACTGCCCCACGCCTTGGCTCGAGTCCTTCTGGCAGAACAACTTTACCGTGCCCTGTCACTCATAAAACGACATCCCTACCACCGTGCATGATGGTCGTTTAAGGATAAGGACTCGGATAGGGTGATCTCATAGAATTTACGTGTTCGACGTATCGGGGGGGTAAATCTCATCATGGTTCAACTAAAAAATCGCATCTATCTAGCATCCCGTAGCCCTCGTCGACGTGAGCTGCTAAGACAGATCGGAGTTGACTTTGAGTTACTGTTGCTACGCGATACCCCGCTCCGTCAGATAGATGTCGAAGAGATCCCAAAGCCAGACGAAACGCCACCAGACTACGCATGCCGTATCGCCAAGGCGAAGGCGACATCGGGCTGGCTTCAGTTGGTCCATCGGAGAGTTCCTCTACTGCCAGTCCTTGCCGCTGACACAGTCGTATCGCTCAAAGGTCAAATATTCGGCAAGCCCCAGAGCTCTATCCATGCAGAAGAAATGCTCTCCGCACTCTCCGGTCAGACTCATGAAGTCTTGACCGCGGTCACCATGATTGAGGGGGACAAGATCCGCGTCCACCTCTCCACCAGCGAGGTCCGGTTCCGTAATATTAGCAACCGCGAGATTCGAACTTATATCGCCACGAACGAGTCCAGTGACAAGGCCGGTGCTTACGCAATCCAAGGCATGGCGGCAGTCTTCATTTCTAGCTTTTCTGGCAGTTACAGCGGTGTAATGGGACTCCCTCTTTTTGAAACGGCCAGACTCCTGGAAGAGTTCGGCATGGAAATGTTCCGTTAGTCCACCCAAAAACCTCGTTGAGTCTTTATTTATGAGTAGTGAAATCCTTGTCAACATTACCCCGCAGGAGACACGTGCAGCCGTGATGGAGCAGGGTGTGGTGCAAGAATTGCATATAGAACGCGCCGGCAACCGCGGCATTGTCGGCAATGTCTACAGCGGCCGCGTCAATAGAGTACTCCCAGGAATGCAATCAGCCTTCATCGATATCGGTCTTGATCGTGCCGCCTTCCTGCACGTTGCAGATATCTGGAAGCTTAGACAGGACGGTGAAGTAGATCAGCCGATCGAAACACTCCTCCACGAGGGCCAGAGTATCCTGGTACAGGTGATCAAGGACTCCATTGGCAGCAAGGGTGCTCGCCTGTCCACCCAGATCAGTATCGCAGGACGCCTACTGGTCTATCTGCCACAAGAGTCTCATATCGGGATCTCTCAGCGTATCGAGAATGAAGTTGATCGGGATTTACTGCGGGAGAGATTGCGGCACTTACTGCCTGCTGATGAGAGGGGAGGCTACATCATCCGCACCATGGCTGAGGCTGCCACCGAACAAGACTTGCAAACAGATATAGCGTATCTACACAAGCTATGGCGCAATATCCGGGAGAAGTCTTCCATCACCACGCCCACCTTGCTCTACCAGGACCTGTCACTCAGTCACCGCGTCCTTCGCGATTTTGTAAATGATGACACGGAACGTGTCCTCGTTGACTCGCGCGAGACCTTTCAAAAGATGATTGCATTCTCTCAAGACTATATGGTCAATATGGTGGACCGGGTCAACCTCTACGCTGGGGAGAGGCCATTATTTGATCTGTATGGGGTTGAAGATGAGATCGAGAAATCCCTTGCAAGGCGGGTTACCCTAAAATCAGGCGGCTACCTCATCATCGACCAGACCGAGGCCCTCACCACTGTGGATGTCAATACCGGAGGTTTCGTTGGCATAAAGAGCTTTGACGATACGATCTTCAAGACCAACCTCGAGGCGGCACAAGTCATTGCTCGTCAGCTCCGACTGAGAAATCTGGGCGGCATCATTATCGTTGACTTTATCGATATGGAGAATGAGGGTCACAAGAATGCGGTACTTGCAGAGCTCAAGAAGGCGCTCATGAAAGACCGCACCCGTATGACTGTCAGTGGCTTTACAGCACTGGGGCTAGTGGAGATGACTCGAAAGCGTACCCGCGAGAGTCTTGCACACATCCTATGCGAGACCTGCCCCACCTGCCAAGGCCGAAGCGAGGTCAGGACAGCGCAAACGATATGTTATGAAATCCTCCGTGAACTACTGCGCGAGTCCCGCCAATTCGATGCGCGCGAGTTCCGTATCCTTGCCTCGCAACAGGTCATCAACCTATTCCTCGATGAAGAGTCCCAGAGCTTGGCACAGCTCGGTGACTTCATCGCCAAGCCCATCAGTCTGCAAGTCGAGGTTGCTTATACTCAGGAGCAGTATGACGTGATCTTGATGTAGCCGTATCGATGCCCCTATCCACCCACCAAATTGACTACTCACTCCATAACTAAATCAGTGATGCCCCTTCGTCTCATTATCCGGTGGGGCCAGGTGGGTAAACTCTACGCTGTCCTCATACGCTAACTCGGTCGTCCCAGTCGCCTTAATGAGTTTGCCGGCAAGGAGTCCACACCCCAGTGCGAGCGTCACGCTGACAATGATTCCAATGAACTGAACCCCGGCCACTCCCGGAACGACCATGATCGCAATCAGCGCCCCCAGAATTCCTGGCATCCCATGCAGGTTGTGAACACCACAGGTATCAATGATTTTGAAACGTGCTTCCAATGCAGGCTGAATAAAGACGTAACCAATAACGCAGACTGCGCCGGCCAGTAGGCCGATCCCAAAAGCACCTGACGGTGAAACGATATTGACTGTTGACCCGATAGCAACGCCTCCTGCGAGGGCCGCATTCGCCATGTCAACCATCGAGGTCTTTCCCTTATGGAAATATGAGCTCAAGAAGTAGGTGCTGATGGTCGCCCCGCACAGCGCAAGCACGGTATTAACCACGGTCTGAGGCATCTCCTCAAAGGGAACAATGGCTGCGGCGAAGCTTGGCCAGAAGAGCCACAGAACCATTGACCCGAGCATTGCGAAACGATCAGAAGTAGCATCCGACTCAATCGGTTGACTGCGTTGTAACTCGGTGGTCAGTGCGATGGATAGCCCCAATCCAAAATAAGCCCCAAATGCGTGGATGATGACCGAGCCCGCTGTATCCTGAAATCCCTTTGTAAATCCTAACGCCCCGTCCAGCACCAGATACTCATTCATCAGGTACGCCGGGATCAGGAAGATCGCCAGCAGGGCATACTGGAAAACCCTCAGACGCCCGAGCACTGCTCCCATGGCGATCAGCGCGGAGGCGACTGCAAATTCGGCAAACATTAATGCCTGAACTGTATTCGGGGCGATCTCGTGGCCCATTATTCCATTCGCTCTGAGCAGTATATAGAGAGGGAGTCCCACCGCCACGACCAGATAGGTGCCGGTCGTGGCACCGAATCCATATCGACGAACGAATACCATCAGAAAACCAAATCCTACTAACAGCATGGCCAGGATATGGATGACAAAGTTGTACTGGGATACTTGCCGAGCCTCACTGAGTTCAGGGACAGCTCCCCCCTCACTCGCCCATGCGCCAAAACAGAACAAAAAAAGGTTCGCTATAACAGACAGCGCCATGCAGAGGCTTCTTTTCATTTGCGTCTCCCCATTCACAATTATTGTTTAGTTTAGTTTACCCCGCTACAGAGTGTGTACCTCGTTTACCATAAATACAATAAGGTTATGCCATATAACTCACCCCC